>QKHT01000258.1 GCA_003249935.1 Bacteroidota bacterium | reverse complement strand
GAAATTGAGAAAAACTCTCAACCACCATTCCGGCTGCATAACCGAACAAAGCCGATTCAATATATTCCCAACTCCCAAAAAGCGAATCGAGTCCGAATCCCGACCATAACTCACCAAATATATGGTTCTTCTGTTCAATCAGCGTAGTAAAGTCAATAAGAATTACAACCGGATTACCGGGAATATTCCAGTGTCCACACCGTACTCTGATTCCTTTGTCGTTTAATAATTGCTTTTTCCATTTAAAAAAAAGCTTGTCGTCTTCGGTAAATAAAGGGTTTGGGGTTTTGCTACGCCATAAATCCGGTCCTAAACAGATATACTTTCCGGTAGTCTGTTGTTTGGCTTGCAAATATTTGGTGGATACCACAGTGTAAATGCCGCCAACCATATTACAAACTTCCCAACTGGTTTCAAATATATACTCAAAATCTCTCAAAACTTTGTTATGCATTTATTCTCCTTTATTGCTACTCAATCAAAATTGTCAAGTGCAAAAAAAACGAATTTTTCGGGATTTGCTAATCGTATTAACAAAATTGTTTATCAACCAATTACGTTTAGAAACCGATTTGAAACAGGTGAAATTGTGCATAGGCTGAATAGATGTTAAATGAGTCGTTATTTCCGCAAAAACAACATACATTATTTAACATATTGTGGCATTTAAATATATCCGTATAGCCATCATTTCTCAAATGATATTTTCCGAATATTATTCGGTATTTTAATAAATCATGTAACTAATTGCATTCAGAATGCCAATTATTAAGCGATTTGACAAATAATTATACAATATTGAAATTGATTTTACGTTTCATCACCCTCAAACTATTGAAAAGTTCCGTAACAAAATATCCTTTGAGCTATGATAAATGTAAAAACCCGATTTAGGGTGCTCAAATTATAAAACATTAACAAATGGTGGTTGTCATTTTGTGGTGAATTTACTCAAAAAGTGCGCTCCAATCTCTAAACAGCTTTGCCTTATCGTTGCCATATTTCATCAGTTTTTGTTCAACGACAATAATCTGCAACTCTTTTTCGAGGTTATCTTTCGAGAAAAATTTATCGGCATAGCACACGATCTTTTCTTCAATGGTTTGCGGCTGCAAATTACGGTGAGGCAATGGTAGTTGTTTTAAAATTATTTCATCTATTGTAAATCCTGTACCGGTATGCCTTTCGCATACCAGTGCATGTTTGGGTAATCCTTCGGCGACCAACATATCGTGTCCCAAATAACCATGACACAAATACTCAGCATCACCAAAACAGTCCAGGGTTGGAGCCCAAGTTTTTACAATGCCAATATCGTGCAACATGGCCGCTTCCCAAACAAAATTCCGATCGGCCCCCAATTCGGGGTGGCGATCCACAATGGCCACTGCTTTTTCGGCAACTTTACGGCTGTGAGCAGATACAATGCGGTTCGATTTTGAACCGGGGACAAAGTATTTATCGAGTATGCTTTGCGGATTTATCATTTTCGATATGTATTCGTAAATAACGGCTGCAAATGTAACGAATAGTTTAATAAACCAAGTGCATTTAGGGCATTGATTTAAATCACCGTTTTCTTCTTTTAACCGGGATGTACGATGGACCGCCAATTCGGGCAATCTGCTGCATAATAGTCGATGCCCTTCCCTGAACATAACCACTTGGTGCATTTGCTTTAAGCTTTTTGGGGTTGGGTAATACGGCTGCCAACAACGCTGCTTCGTGCATCGTAAGATTGGCAGGCGGTTTTTTCCAGAATTGTTGCGAAGCGGCTTTAACGCCGTAAACACCATCGCCAAATTCGGCGATATTAAGGTAAACTTCCAGTATCCGACGTTTATCCCATAAGGTTTCAATCAGCAATGTAAAATAGGCTTCGAGGCCTTTTCTGAAATATGTTTTGCCACTCCACAAAAACAGATTCTTGGCCACTTGTTGCGATATGGTACTGGCCCCGCGAACCCTTCCGCCACGCTCAATGGTTTTTCGGGCATCCTGTATCTGTTTTAAATCGAACCCGTAGTGATACGGAAAGCGTTGATCTTCGGATGCTATAACGGCAATGCCGGCATATCGCGATATGTTTTCATATGAGGTCCAGCTATAGGCAATGGATGCTTTCATGTTTTTGGTAAATACCCCTTCGAAAACCCGTTGAATCATAAACGAAGAGGTAACCGGCGGCACAAATCGCAGCAGCAAAACCATGCCCACCGAAATGGCCAAAAACCATAATATCGTTTTATAAAACCATTTGAATGCCTTTTTCATGTTTTCATTCCCTTTTTTATTCATTGGGTCCTATTGTCGACCAAAGTATTCAGCAGTTATTTTTTCGGGATTTGCGTTTTCGAAATCTTTCGCGATATTACAAAAAAAGTAGCACAGACCATCGTTTTCGGCAAAATCTATATCCTGTTTCACGCTAATTTTTTATGGTTGAACCGGATTTTGTGTTTTTTGCATCGTAAGTATTAACTTTGCAGCCATGGATTCAGCAAAACATCTCATTTATCTTACAAGTGCCTATTTGGCACCAGTACAATATTACAGCCTTTTAGCACAAAAGCAATGCATTATAGAGCAACACGATCATTTTGTGAAACAAACCTATCGTAACCGCTGCAATATTCTGTCGGCTAATGGTGTGCTTTCGCTTTCGGTTCCTATTATAAAAATACACCACACCAAAAGTGCCATGCGCGATGTACGAATCGATTATACCGAAGCTTGGCAGCGAATGCATTACCGGACTATTATGGCAGCATATGCCAATTCGCCATTCTATTTGTATTATATCGACGATTTGATGCCATTTTTCGAAAAAAGAGAGACGTTTTTGTTCGATTTGAACCAAAAGCTCCAAAACGTTGTTACGGGCCTCATTGGGTTCAATACAAAAACATCGTATTCCGATGCCTATTTAGAGCCACATCCTTTTACAGCAAACGATTTGCGCGAAATTATTCATCCCAAACGAAGGTTCGAAACCACCGATGCGGGATTCAGCCCCAAGCGTTATACACAGGTATTTGCCGATCGTTTTGGTTTTGTGCCGAACCTGAGTGTTCTCGATCTGTTGTTCAATTGCGGGCCCGAAGCCTTGGCTGTATTAAAAGCTTCACGCCGTGGTTCTATTCAATAAATAACAGCCCCCTGTGATGGCCGGTAATGCATTCGCCACCGACCGGTGTTACAATAAATGTATTCTCGATACCGACCATGCCAATACCTTCTATGCCTTTTTTGGGTTCGAGTGCAATGACCATGTTTTCATCTAATGGTTCGTCGAAACCTTTGGCTATAACCGGTGTTTCATCAACAGTTAGTCCAATGCCATGACCTAAGAATTTCACCGATCGTTTGCCAAATCCCATAAAGTTTTGTTCGAACCCCTTGGGCAGGTTTTCGGTAATGGTTTTATAAATTTCGGATGGAATGGCACCCGGAACCAACATTCCGGCAATTTTATCCTGAATTTCCACGCAGAATAAGTGTTCATCCATCACATGTTGTGTTGGCTTCGCTTTGAAACAGTATGTCATGGTTTTATCGGTATGATAGCCGTTTACAGCAAAGGCCACATCGATAAATACCAGGTCGCCGCCTTTAAGTTTGCGATGGCGACTTCCTAATGTTGGCAATGCAGCCCCCATGCCATAGTTACCTCCAGGCCCGTTAAACGATGTAGGATAGAGCGCACTTTCGCCAAAAGCCACATGCCCCAGAATCATTTCGGTATCGAACATTGCAAAACGGGCTGCTCCCATGTGCCCGTTACCAACCATTTCGGCGTATAATGCAGTGGCTAATTCGGTTTCGCTCATCCCTTCTGTTAAGAGTTGAGGCACTACATTTTCGAGGACGTGAGCGTGCAGAATACCCGATTGACGCACAAATTCCAGTTCCCACACACTTTTTACCGATCGGGTTTTCGCAATCTGCTTGTCGGCAGAACGTATGTTGCTAAACGGAAAATATTTGGTGAACCGCTCAAGCATAGCCAATGGTATCAATTCGGCTTCGATGTAAACGGTTTGGGGCAGAACCGGGTAGTGGCTTGCGGCGGTTTTGTAACTATCCATCGGTTCAATGCGCGCAAACGCCGATTCGAGTCGGGCCCGTTCAATGCTGCGCCGTACCCACAAAACCGATTCGCCTTCGCGTTCAATCACCAGCATCCCTTCCTGCATGGTACCTGTAAAATACAAAAGGTTAATTTTGCCAAAAACAACCACCATTTGCCAATCGCCATAATCGTGTGTCATGTTTTGTTTGAACCTGGTGAGACGGTGGTTGAGCTCTGTAGCCGGTGTTATTGTGTTCATGCTTTTTTTTACAAAAGTAGTAGATTTATCAATTGTCCCCATTGATATGGTCATTTGATTCAATAGATTGCCGGATAAAAACAGATAATACGGCTTATTGCTTAACATGTTTTAAATTTCGGCTACAACAAATAATGTAATACAAATGAAACACACAAGAAATATAAAAGAAATACCTTTGAATTGTGATTGAAACATGAAGTTAAACTTTTTATTACAACGAATAATGAAAACACTCACATTATACATGGCCATGCTGCTTGCAGGAAGCGCAGTAGCACAAACTAAAATACAGGTAAACTATGCCGACAAAGCGGTAAAAGGTGCAGTAGTAACCTTATCCAACGGCCGTATGCTTAAAACCGATGCGACCGGTTCAGCCATAATTGCCGACGGCATAACCATAGCCTCGGTAACCTACAAAGATGCAGTAAATATGGTGGTGAATGCTAAGGACAATGTTTATACCCTGGTTCCTTCAGAAAAGAAACTCTACAAAATAATTAGGTCTGAACCAACGATTGAGGCATGCGAGTTGTTTGCGGCAAATTACAAACAATCGAAATACATTGAATTTGTAAACCACAAAATACAGGAACTGGAATTTGTGAGTGCATCGGAAAAGGTTGCTGCGTTTTACGACGATAGCGACATGCAGCGTTTTTTAGAAAAATATCCTCATAGCGAATATGCGGCACGCGGCATTCAAATGATTGATGCATTAGCCTGGCAAAAAGCTAAAAAGGCCAATACCGAAGCGGCTTATGCCAGTTACGTTAAAATGTTTCCCAATGGCTTGGCTGTAAAAGCAGCGCAAGAGCGTATGGCATTACTAAAATAGTACGAAAGAGCAGATTTACCGAAAATTTTACGCCACGATATAAAACCATTGAATCTGTAAATCGGCTCAATGCGTCACCGCTTCGAGAATGCCTACCAATAGCTTCCAGAACTTTTCGGCAGTTAAAATATTTAACCGTTCGTCGGGACTGTGTGCCCCAAGAATGGTTGGCCCAATAGATACCATATCGAGTTCGGGGTATTTTTCGAGAAACAAACCGCATTCCAAACCCGCATGAATCGCTTTTATTTCGGGGGTTTCGCCCAAAAGGGCCTCGTGCACGGCTTTGGTAGTTTTGAGAATTGGTGAATTGAGATTTGGATTCCATCCGGGATAACCGTCGCTATGTCTTACTTCGGCTCCGGCTATTTTAAACGAAGCAGCCACTTGGTGTTTGAGTTCGTGTTTTCGAAATTCATTCGAACTGCGCTGACTTGTTACTACTTCAATCAAATTCTCGTTTACTGTTTTAACCGATGCCAGATTGGTGCTCGTTTCAACAAGTCCGGGCAAGCTTTTACTCATATAAAACACACCATGCGGACAAACGACTAACGACGAGATAATAAGGACTGAATCGTGGGCTGAATAACCGATATGTGCAGCCTCTGTGGATTCGAGATGAATGGATATATCCGGATCGGAAAGCGCGAAGGCGCGTTGTACCTCGTCGGCATAAATATTTAAATCGATACGTATTTGTTCCTTATGGATGGCGGGAATAAAAACCACTGCCGAGGCCTCACGCGGGATGGCATTGTGCAAGTTCCCTCCATTTATATCGGCCAGCCATAATGTTTGTTTGTGCGATTGAACATAGAGAAAGTTGGCCAATATTTTAATGGCATTACCAAGGCCAAAATGTATATCACTACCCGAATGACCACCTTTGAGTCCGCTAACTAAAATTTTGAATGCCATATAACCGGCAGGAATCATTTCGGGAACCGGGCGAAAATTTGCCACCGTATTCACGCCACCGGCACAACCAACAAACACTTCTCCCCAATCTTCACTATCGAGATTCAATAATGTTTTTCCGGTAATAAAGCCTTTTTCGAGAGCAAGAGCACCGGTAAGTCCCGTCTCTTCGTCAATCGTAAACAAACACTCCAATGGACCGTGTACAAGCGAATCGTCGGCCAAAACAGCCATCATTGCCGCCACCCCAATGCCATCGTCGGCTCCAAGGGTAGTACCACGTGCCTTTACCCAACCATCCTGCACAAATACATCGAGCGGTTGTGTAAAAAAATCGAATTCGGTTGTGTTATTTTTTTCGCACACCATATCCACATGAGCCTGCAAAACCACCGTCTCTTTGCTTTCGTTTCCGGTTGAACCCCCTTTTAAAATAAGAAGGTTTCCGGCACCATCCTGCTTCCACAACAGATTCTTGCTTTCGGCAAAAGCCTTCAGATGGTTGATGATGGCCGTTTCGTGTTTCGACGGCCTTGGAATTTGCGTTATTTCGTAGAAATAATTCCAAAGCAAAGCGGGACTGAGTGACGCAAATGGATTCATAGTATATTATATTTTTTCGAGAAGAACAATATTTTCGACGTGGGCCGTATGCGGAAACATGTCCACCGGCTGAACCCGTGTTATTTTATATTTGTGAGCCATCAATTCCAAGTCGCGGGCTTGTGTTGCCGGATTACAACTTACATACACCACTTTGGGCGCATCGGCTTCGAGAATGGTATTGATTACATCGAGATGCATGCCGGCACGCGGCGGGTCGGTAATAATAACATCGGGTTTACCATGACGAGCAAGAAATTCGCGATTCAGTATCTCTTTCATATCGCCAGCATAAAACTCGGTATTGGTAATACCGTTTATCTCGGAATTAATTCGTGCATCGGCTATCGCATCCTCAACAAATTCGACCCCGATAACATGTTTACACATCCGTGCAACAAAATTGGCAATGGTACCTGTTCCGGTATACAGGTCGTAAACCAGTTCGTCGCCTGTTAGTCCGGCCAGCTCGCGCGTGGCTTTGTATAAATTATATGCCTGTTTACTGTTGGTTTGATAGAACGATTTAGGGCTGATTTTAAACTTCAGGCCTTCCATCTCTTCGTAAATATGGTCCTTACCGGCCCAAAGATGTATATCGCAATCGTTGAGTATTGTATTTCCCTTGCCGTTAACTACATACAACATGGAAGTTACTTCGGGGAATCGTTGCGTAAGATGAGTCATCAGCGCACTAATCTTTTCCTCATCGTTATAAAAGAATACCACGATACACATCACTTCGCCGGTTGATGAAGTGCGAACATACATCGAACGCAAAAGACCTGTTTGCTTTACAATTTCAAAAAAAGATATATCGTTTTCAACCGAAAACTTGCGGGTTTCGAGACGCAGACTATTGGATGGTTCAGGTTGAAGCCAGCATTTTTTTACATCCAGTACTTTATCAAAACGGCCCTGAATATTAAATCCTGCGGCGCGACGATCCAATTCTTCCTTTGGCGTTTCCATTTCCCAAGGTTCAAGCCAGCGGTTCATGCAAAAACTAAATTCGAGTTTATTGCGATAAAAGGTGATATCTTCTGAACCGATTATGGGCGCAATACGTGGAATTTCGAGATGACCAATGCGTTTGAGCGCATTTTTTACATGACGGCGTTTGTAAATAAGTTGCTGATCGTATGGTAATATTTGCCATTTACAGCCACCACAGCGACCAAAGTGTTCGCAAAAAGGTTCTGCCCTGTTTTCGCTCTTCTTTTTAATATTCACAACCCGACCTTCCATATAGCTGCTCTTTTTTTTGTAAACCTGTATGTCTACAATATCTCCGGGGGCCACATGTTCGGTAAATACCACATAATTATCAACCCGGGCAACCGATTTGCCTTCGGAGCCAACATCTATTATTTCAACATCTTCGAGTAGTGGTAGTGGTTTCTTATTTCTCACAACTTATTATTTTTTACGAATTTACGAAATTAAAAAAAGTCCGGACTGCAAACAACCGGACTTCTCTGAATTATGGAAATTTATTTTTATTTATTCTTTGCTTTCCATTCTTTTATGCTATCAACAAACACATCGAAAAGATATTCGGTATCTGTTGGTCCGCTCGAAGCTTCGGGGTGAAACTGAGTAGAAAAAAATGGTTTTGATTTGTGTCGGATTCCCTCGTTGGTACCGTCATTTACATTGATAAACGCAGGCTCCCAATCGCTGCTCAGTGTATCGGTATCGAGTACAAAACCATGGTTTTGCGAGGTAATAAAACAGCGGTGTGTACCCAACATACGTACCGGTTGGTTGTGACTGCGGTGACCATATTTCAATTTGTGTGTACCACCACCGGCTGCAAGTCCCAAAAGCTGGTTGCCAAGGCAAATGCCAAAAATGGGCTTGTCGCCTTCGAGTGCTTTTTTGATGTTTTCGACGGTTTCGCCGCATGCCTGCGGATCGCCCGGACCATTAGAAAGCATAATGCCGTCGTAATTTTCTTGAGTAAAATCGTAATTCCAGGGTACGCGGATTACGGTGGTATCGCGTTTGAGTAAACACCGGATAATGTTGTATTTGGCACCGGTATCTACCATCACAATGCGGTTCGAACCGTTGCCATATTCCATTTTATCGGTACAACTAACCTGATTAACAAGATTGTCGACATTGGGGTTGTAAAACTCAATATCGGGCTGTTCGTTGGTTACGATTTTACCCAGCATGGTACCTTTTTCGCGTAATATTTTTGTAAGCGCACGGGTATCGATGCCGGTAATACCCGGAATTTTTTGCTCAATGAGCCATTCGCTCAAGCTCTTCTTAGCGTTCCAATGACTGTATTCGGCAGAATAGTCGCTAACGATAAATGCGGTAACATGAATCTGATCCGATTCAAAAAAAAGAGGTAAGCCATATTCCTTTGCATTTTCGTCCGGCACGCCGTAATTTCCGATAAGCGGATAAGTGGCAACTAAAATCTGTCCTTTGTACGAAGGGTCTGTCAAACTTTCGGGGTATCCGGTCATTGCAGTGTTAAACACTACTTCGCCTGCTACCGCTCCATGATAGCCAAACGACTCTCCTTCGAAGATTGAACCATCTTCGAGAATTAGTCTTATTGGTTTGAATGACTGCATTATAATTCGATTATTTTGATGTATTATTACTCGCTGATTTTTGCACTTAAACGCCCGCAAAAGTATAAAAACATTGTCACTATTCAAACAGCAAATTAAGTTTTTCGTATTGAAAACGTTGAATGACATGTATGAATTTATTCCGAAAACGCCACATGGCTATTCAAACAAACTAAAATTTACACTGCCGTATGCCTTATGTTGTATGAACCTGGGATGGGATTTAAAGCTGCTTCGATCGCTATGTTCCAAAATAAGCATGCCTTTTTCGGCCAATAATTCGGAAGCAAAAATCTTATCGGGAATAGTTTCTATTGCTTTAAGGTCGTAGGGTGGATCGGCAAAAATAAGATCAAATTTATCGTTGCACTTTTCGATGAACCGGAACACATCCATACGAACCGGTATTATTTCGCTAATATTTAATTGTTTGATTACTGAAAGGATAAATCTGAAGTGATCGGAGTTCATTTCTACGGTGGTTACACTGGCACAACCACGTGAAGCAAATTCGTAACTCAGACTACCGGTTCCGGCAAAAAGATCGAGGGCTGTTAATCCCTCAAAATCGTAATAATTATTGAGCACATTAAATATATTCTCTTTGGCAAAATCGGTTGTTGGACGTGCAGTAAAATTTTTCGGAGCTGCAATCTGACGAATTTTATACTTGCCGCTTATAATACGCATTAAATAACTGAGTATAAGTTAGAAAAATAGTGGGCCGGGATATTGTAAATGCCATGATAAAAATTTACGCCCTCGGGCCATGGGGTAAATGTAATATGATGCAAATACCGCGATAATGTAACGATGCGCGGATCATTGCGTTCAATAAGTCCCTGAAAAATAACAGATGTAGCCTTTGTATCGAGGTTAAGCTCTTTGGCAACCAACATTACATAGTACACAAAATCCTCATGGGTTGTTACGTTAAATGTATTCGCATAATTGAGTTGGTTGGCAGTACAACATACAATGCTTACAGATGTTTGTCCTGCATTTATAAGCATAACTGAACGCTTTTGCGACTGCTGCAATGCCTGTGCAATATCCAAGTTTATTTGTAACGAATGAAAACAGTGCGCCAGCGGCCAGACATTGTCGACAAACTCTTTGATTTGCAATGGCATAGCATACACCAATGTCGCATCAACCGATTCGCATAATTGCCACGTTACCACCTCGTTACGTAAAACGCCTGCCGATAGGGTCAGGTGTGTTTGCGCATCCTCGGGCTTAAAAAATTCGTTGGGGATAAGGATCGACGATATACTGTTAAAAACGATATTGACATCTTTGAATGGTTTAGACAATATTCCACTGGTTTTTACAGTATCACTTAACGTGGTCATCAAATCAGCCCCACCGTCGTCGATGCTGGTATGCTTCAGAAAAATAAACTTATTGGAAACGATGTCCCTTATTACAAAAGAAAATCCATCCAGAAGAATCTGGATGGATAATATATAGTTTGTATAACTTCGACCCGGATCGATTGCAGGATAACTGATTTCAAAATCTTTATCCATCATCAAATTATTCCCAGTTACCCGCGTTATTATTTGGTTCAGTCATATCGCCAAATTTTAAACCGGCATAACGATCGAGTTTGTGAGCAATTGCTTTAAGGTTTATGATTTCCTGTTCATCCATCCCCTTGAGATAAGCCTCATAGGGGGTTTTAACTTCGCATACCCTCACCGTAACATTAGCCTGAGTGCTAACATTTCCTGAAGCAATTTCAAATTTCATTCCACCCGAATAAGGTACATAACTCAAAGAATCTACAACAACAGGTTCTTTAAAAATTTCGTTCATTACGGGTACAAAAGCGGTATCGCGACGAATTAATTTCATCTTAACAGCCGCCGTTTCGTCGATACCGGCCATGATCATTGAGTCGGTAAGTATACCTTCACGCATTACCACAGGTAGCGAATCTTTTTTCAGGAAGGTGATTAATGTGTCGAAGCTGGCGGTGAAATAGCCATATTTGTTTTTAAAAGATTCTTCAGCTGTACGAAGTGCGATAAGTCTCTTAACAACCGCATCGTTACGAACTTTCAATTCTTTATCGAATCTTTCTTTTTGCATTGGGCTGTCAATTAAGAAGTAGCCCATTACAACTACTGCAACCAAAAGGAGGACTTGTATTGCCTTTTTCATCTTTTTTAATCAGTTTTATTATTAATGACGGAATCTTTAGTTCTAAACAAATTTCATTTACCGTGCAAATTTAATAAATTTTCTTTTCGTCAATTCTTTTTTTCGCATATTTGCGTTATATGATAGCAGATTATATCAGAAAACTTATTTTCGATCATTTCGAATACACACCAACGGCCAATCAAACGCATGCCGCCACAGTTTTATCCGAATTTGTATCATCAGAAGCAGATAATTGTACGATGCTACTCAAAGGATTTGCGGGTACAGGAAAAACCACACTGATTGCCTCATTTATAAAAATGGCAAAACAATCGGGGCTGAATGTGATCCTTATGGCTCCCACCGGAAGAGCGGCAAAAGTACTGGCGGGATATTCGGGAGGCGAAGCATTTACAATTCATAAACGCATTTACCGGCAAAGTAGCGGCGGCGCATTTGCCAGCAGTTTCGAATTAGGGTATAATAAAGAGAGCGACACAATTTTTATTGTGGACGAAGCCTCGATGATTGGTGGCCAATCGTCGGATTCGAGTCCTTTTGGCACCGGCAATCTGTTGGACGATTTACTTGAGTTTGTATTTTCCGGAAATCGATGTAAATTGATACTGGTGGGCGATGAGGCACAGTTACCCCCGATAGGCACGTTGTTGAGCCCGGCACTCAACCCCGAAGAGCTAAAAAGCCGCAACCTCACTGTTTTTGAGTCAATGCTGAGCGAAGTGGTACGGCAATCGGAGTCGTCGGGAATACTGATGAACGCCACACAACTACGCAAACAATATACCGATAATCAACTGCAACTTTTTCCTAAGGTTCGAACCAAAGGTTTTACCGATGTGGTTAAACTCGGCGGTGCTGAGTTTACCGAAGCCCTCGAACAGTCGTATGCAACAGTGGGCGAAGCCAACGCGTTAGTAATAACCCGAAGCAACAAAAGAGCCAACTTATATAATCAGGGCATTAGAGCATCAATTTTGTATCGCGACAGTGAAATTTCGGGTGGAGACCGGTTGCTTATAGTTAGAAATAATTATTTCTGGAGCCGCGACTACAACGAAGTGAGTTTAATTGCCAATGGTGATATTGCCGAAATACAACGAATCGGAAAATTTCAGGAGTTGTACGGATTCAGATTTGTGGATGTGTCGTTATTGTTTCCGGAACTCAATGGGATTGAACTCGACGCTAAAATCTGGCTGGACGGCTTGTTTATTGATGATGCTGCACCAAATTACCAAATGATGACCAAACTGGCCAATGCAATTCTCGAAGATTATCCCCGGGCTACAACCCGACCCGAAAAATCGAAAATTTTACGAAATGATCCATATTACAATGCGTTACAGGTAAAGTTTGCATGGGCTGTAACCTGCCACAAAGCGCAGGGCGGACAATGGCCTCATGTATTTATCGACCAGGGTTATATCACCGAAGAGATGGTTTCGGGCGATTATCTTCGATGGATTTATACGGCCTTTACACGAGCCACACAAAAAGTATATACGGTAAACTTTCCGGACGAACAATTTGTTGACTAATAATAAAAAATCGAATCAGAACGATATAATATATGAGATACAATTTTGACGAAGTGATAGATCGGAGCCAGACCGATGCCTACAAATGGGTTCGGAGTAAACCGTATTTTGGCACCGACGATTTACTGCCGCTTTGGGTAGCCGATATGGATATTGCCACCCCACCCTTCGTAATGGAAGCCGTTCAACAACGTGCCGCACACCCGATTCTTGGCTATACCATTCCGGGCGAAGCACTTAATAGTGCTCTCATTGCCTGGCTGCATCGCCGGCATCAATGGGTGGTTGAACCACAGTGGATTCGAATGGTTCCGGGCGTAGTAACCGGATTAGCCATTGCGGTTCAGGCCTTTACAGAAGAAGGTGATAAAATAGTGATTCAAACACCAGTTTATCCGCCTTTTATGGATATTGTAGAAAAAAACCACAGGGTACTTTTATACAATGAATTACTTGAAATTGACGGCCGTTACGAAATAGACTTCGACAATCTTGAAACTTGTTTTAAGCAGGGGCCAAAACTATTGATTCTGTGCAGCCCGCACAACCCCGGCGGGCGGGTATGGTGTAAAGCAGAACTCGAACGCATGCATCTGTTGGCACAAAAGTACGGTGTTGTTGTTGTTTCGGACGAGATACATGCCGACATGGTGCTACCGGGGTTCAGCCATAAACCCTTTGCAACAATAGACCGCACTTCGGCCCAAAACAGTATTTCGCTTGTTGCCCCAAGTAAAACATTTAACATCGCGGGGTTAGGCATCTCATTTGCCATAATTTCAAATGCCAAATTGCGTACAAAATATGCCAGAGTAGCAGATAAACTATTTATAAACCATGGCAATATTTTCGGATACACGGCCACTTTGGCCGCATACCAAAATGGCCACCAATGGCTCGATGAATTAATGACTTATCTTGCCGGAAATTTCGCCTTTATAACCAAACGATTAGAAGAAATAGCACCCGCCATTGAACCGCATAAACCCGAATCGACATTTTTACATTGGTGGAATTGCAAGAAATTGGAGATGAACCAAAGTGAACTTGTGTCGTTCTTTGTTAACGAGGCAAAATTAGGACTGAATAATGGTGCTACTTTTGGCCCCGGAGGTAACGGATTTATGCGTCTCAATGTAGGTGTTTCGAGGGTTGTACTCGAACAAGCCATGAACCGCCTCGAACAAGCAATGGGTTCGGGATTAAAATTGTAAAACACTAAACAGGGCTTTTTACAGGAAAATATTTGCATCAATTTCGCTCTGTTATTGCCTTTTAAGGTTAATTAGTAAGTTATACGGCAAAGCCGTTTCATTCATTATATAGAATTGTTTTATATTTGCACACAAATTAATAAAAAATGGAAATCATAAGAAATAAGTATGTTTCCCTAACATACGAGCTCAAAACAGGGGGATTTGAAGGTGAAGTAATTGACAGTGCAGTTGAAGAGTCTCCGCTTTCATTTGTATATGGTGCCGGTCTTATGCTCGAAAAATTTGAAGAAAATCTTCTTGGATTAAAGAAAGGTGATAAATTCCGGTTCGAAATAGCAAGCCACGAAGGCTACGGGCCAGCCGATGACAATCGCGTAGTAGATTTGCCAAAAGAGATATTCGAAGTCGATGGAAAAATCGACACTGAAATGGTAAGCGTAGGCAATACACTACCCATGATGGATGCTCAGGGCAACCGCATGAATGGAAAAATTATTGATATTACCGACGAAAATGTGGTGATGGATTTTAACCATCCGCTTGCAGCAGAAAATCTTTATTTCAGTGGATCGATCAGCGATGTACGGGAAGCAACTGAAGAAGAACTTGCTCAGGCAGCAGGTTTGATGTCGGGTGGTTGCGGCAGTGGTTGTGGTTGCGGCGACAATGGCGGTGGTTGTGCAAGTGGCAGCTGTGGTTGTGGCGACGAAGAAGAAGTGGTTGATTTTGGCGGCGGTGGCTGCGGTGGTGGTTGTGGCTGTCATTAATAAGTAAAAGATGGCAGGTAACATTTTTGGCGATATATTTCGGTTGTCCTCTTTCGGCGAATCGCATGGCGTAGCTGTGGGTGGTGTAATTGATGGTTGTCCGCCGAATGTACCTATTGATATAGCATTTATTCAGTCGGAATTAGCCAGACGTAAACCCGGGCAATCGAAAATAACCACGCCCCGTAAAGAAGACGATATAGTTGAAATACTTTCGGGTGTTTACAATGGCCTTTCGACAGGTACACCAATAGGGTTTATGGTGCGCAATGCCGATCAACGTAGTGGCGATTACGACAACATGAAGGATTTGTATCGCCCGTCACATGCCGATTTTGCGTATGCGACCAAATATGGCATACGCGATCATCGTGGTGGCGGTCGATCATCGGCCCGCGAAACCATTGCCCGAGTGGTGGCTGGTGCCATTGCCAAATTGGCTTTACGCAGCAGTGGCATGAACATTACGGCATACACTTCATCGGTCGGCAATCTTTGTCTCGACAAGCCGTATGGCGAACTCGATTTATCGAAGACAGAGGACAATATTGTAAGATGCCCCGATGCAGAAATGGCCGAAAGGATGATAGAACTTATTGATCGTGTACGTATCGACGGCGACTCCATTGGAGGCATTATTACCTGTGTGGTAAAAAATGTACCGGTGGGTTTGGGTGAACCTGTTTTCGACAAACTTCATGCACGATTGGGACAGGCGATGTTGTCGATAAATGCCGTAAAAGGTTTTGAATATGGCTCAGGCTTTTCCGGCACAGAACTGCGTGGCAGTGAACACAACGATCCTTTTGTAATAAAGAATGGTAAAATCACTACTACAAAGAACCATTCCGGCGGCATCCAGGGCGGCATATCGAATGGTGCTGATGTTTACTTTCGGGTTGCATTTAAACCGGTAGCCACGTTGCTTCGCGAGCAAAGTACGGTAACAGGTAAGCTCGAAGAAACGGTTTTAAAAGCCAAAGGTCGACACGATCCGTGTGTATTGCCTCGTGCAGTACCTATTGTGGAAGCCATGGCGGCGATGGTAATGCTCGATATGGTATTGATGAATAAATCGTATTTGTAAGTAAACGCGATATAATATAAAAGGGGAAAGATGTCAATCATCTTTCCCCTTTTTTGTTGATGGGTTCGTTCTACTTTTCGAATTTACCGGTTTCAATCCAGGTTGAAATGGATTTGGAATCCGGCTTTTCTTTAGGTGCTACAAAACCGACTAAATGACCTTGCTCGTCAATCAGAAACTTTTGAAAATTCCATGAGACTTCGGCATCAACTACACCATTTCGGGACTTTTGGGTGAGCCATTGGTATAACGGATGAATATTGTCGCCCTTAACCGAAATTTTGGACATCATCGGAAAAGTCACATTAAATTTAGTTGTACAGAAAGTTTTAATTTCTTCATTAGAACCCGGCTCCTGCTTTAAAAAATTGTTGGCAGGAAAACCTATTATCACAAACCCTTTTGACGCATATTGCCGGTATAGGGCTTCGAGTTGCTCATATTGCGGTGTAAGTCCACATTTTGAAGCCACATTAACAACCATAACTTTTTTACCTTTCAACTGGCTCAAATCGTATGGTTTTCCATCGATATCATTCACTTTAAATGTATAAAAAGGCGTTTGCGCAAAAACCGAAACGCCTAAGAATAGTGCGATTGCTAAAATTGCTGATTTCATAACTCACATGTTTTATGTATATAAAACATTGCAGACCATAAAGTTCAGTATATAAGTATAATTAACAATGGGGCTATTCATTGCTCAGAAGTTTTTTACCTTCGAGTAGTTGACGTTTGGTGGCTGCTTGTTTCGATACGGGGTCGCCGCGCTTGACCAAATCGTAGAACAAAGCCGCCCGCAGCTCAGCCAGCGGTTCAGCCAAAGCTACATCGCCAATTTTATTAATGAGTTCGCCTGGGTCGTTCTGCAAATCGTAAAATTCATCGGTATCGGTCATATTCCAAATGTATTTGTAACGGCCATCGAAAATCATCCGTTGCACAAACAGGCCAAATTGTTGTCCGTTATAATTACTAAAAGCAAATCTTCGCCAATCACCGGGAACTTTTCCTCGCAAAAGCGGCAACAAACTTTGGCCTTGCGTTTCGAACCCAAGATTGCAAATATCGGAAATGGTGGCCGACAAATCCAGCCCACCAAGTGTAAAAGCACGGCATCGGCTGTTTGGCGTAATATGTCCGGGCCATTTCATTATAAGCGGAATGTGGACTTCCTCCTGATACATGACATAGTGTTTATCCATCATACCATGACTGCCCGCTGCGTCGCCATGATCGGTCGTAAAAATAACCAGCGTATTGGCGGCTTCGCCCGACTTCTCCAATGCATCCAAAACAAGTCCAATGGCATTGTCTACCTGAGAAATCATGGCAAAATAACGCTGAAGATAAAGTGCCCATTCGTTCCATTTGGTATTCTCAAGACTCCAGTTATAAATCTGCTGATGCTGTATATAGGGTTTATTATTGAACCTTTCGTTAAAGTTGATCCATGGTTTTATGCTATCGGCACTGTACCTATCGAGGTATGCCTGATTTGGGAAACATGGCAAATGAGGTTCAACCGGATCGAGCCGTATATGCCAGGGTTTGCCACTTTGTTTATATTTGTTAATAAGCCCGATAACCTTCCCGGCCATCCAGTGCGTGTGGCTTTTTTCTAAGGGTGCAGGATCAACGCCCCCAAACCATATGCTACGACTCAAAGCCTGAGTCCCCGGCAAATTTTCCGATTTTCGTTGTTTTGAATAGGTTTCGTCCGAAAAATAATCATTAAACCCAAAATCGAGAGGCGTTTTGGTTTCGTGCACATGCCATTTGCCGACATACCCCAAAACATAACCCGTTTTTTGAAGTGCTTCGGTAAATGTGGGTGCATCAAAAGGCTCCACCGGCAAGGTAATATCGTAGTTCCACAGTCCATGATGTATTTCGGGCCATTTACCCGAAAGCAGTGTTTGTCTTGCCGGACAACAGGTTGGTATAGGTGTAAAATTATTCTCGAAACACATACCCTGTTGTGCAAGTTGGTCGAGATTTGGTGTTTTAACAATTTTGCTTCCACCAAAACCGGTACAGTCAAATCGAAGTTGATCAACCTGTATCAGTAAGATGTTTGGTGATTGGCTTGTTTGACCATACAAAAACGCGGGCGACCATATTAATAGACCAACACCAAATCCTGAAAGAATTTTCATAATTCATTAATCAATTATCTTTCAAAAGTAAATTAATTATAGGGTTATGGGAATATATGTTTTGGTTGTTTTGATATACATTATGGCACTTCCCTATCTGTTTATCATTGCAAACAAAAATAAATATGCAACAATATAACATTATATTAACATTAAAATATGATTATATTGCTCATTTTCAATGAGCAACAGAGACAATTATCATAGAAAATAACAATTAATTTGACAAACAAATAATACACACTTAATATTTTAAATTATTTGTATTAACTTTATTGCACGAAAAACATGAACATCAATGGATCTTGAATTTACACTTGGACTAATACACAACATTGCACTACTGGTAATGGCCAGTTTTTTGGTAGATTTTTACTGGAAGAGAGAAGCGAAGCATTTAAGGCTCATTGATGAAATACTTACTGGTATTGTGTTGGGTATTATAGCCATTATTGTGATGCTCACACCGTGGAAATTGGCAGATGGCATTGTGTTTGATGCCCGTTCGGTGTTACTTGCTATTTCGGGTCTTGCTTTAGGTTTTAATCCAACATTGATAGCTGTAATAATGTCGTCGGCCTTTCGCTATTATTTAGGTGGTGACGGGGCTTGGATGGGCATTGCGGTGATTTGTACTTCGGGATTATCGGGATGGCTATATGGTCGGTTCAGGCCGGAAGAATTCAGAAAAAAACCATTACGCGAGTCGTTAATTCTTGGTTTTTTGGTTCATGCAATCATGGTATTATGTACCTTTTTATTGCCATCACAAAGGCAGAAAGAGGTACTTGAAGCTATTATTTTGCCGGGAATTACCATTTATCCACTTGGCACCATGTTGTTGGGATACTTTATTATAAACAGAAAATCGGTTTGGATTACGAAAAAAAACTTAGAAAAAAGTGAAGCAAAATTTAAAGTGTTTTTTGAAAACAATACTGCACCTATTGCAATTATTAATGCGGAGACCAAAATTGTGATGGTAAATAATGCTTTTTGTCGGATTATTGGTTATTCCAAGCATGAAATTATCGGACAAACCTGGACATCCTATGTATCGGGTGCCGATTTGCACCAGATGTACGAATTGCATCAGCGTCGTTTTTCCAGCGACCCCAATGTACCATACTCATACGAATTCGACTTTTACACCAAATCGGGTGAATTGCGTAAGGCTTCGATATCCATCACTTATTTACCGGAAATGAATATGTCGATCGCATCTTTTCTGGATGTAACCGACAGTTACAACTACTCCGAAACACTTAAACTATCGAATGAACTGGTTAGGTCTATTCCTTCCGGTTTGCTTATATATCAATACGACAACAACAAGCTGATACTTACCGAAGCCAATCCGGCATCGGAACAAATATTGGGTCGTCAATTTCGAAATTTAATTGGAAAGAACTTTACCGATATATTTAAAACACCAAACAGCCAGCCATTTTTTGAACGGTTTTTAAATGTAGTTAAAACAGGTGAGCCGTATGCAGAAAATGGCATATTATATCAGGATGATTTAGGAAGTGGTTATTATCGGATTATTGCCTTTAAAATTACTGATAATAAATTAGGAATAGCATTTGATGATGTTTCGAAATTAAAAAAAGCAGAATTGGACCTGATAGCCAGCGAAAAAAGATTATGGGGTTATGTTGAATATGCCCCGGATGCTATTTTCATTTTTAACTCAAAAGGGGAAATTCTGGATGCAAATGTCGCTGCAAGAAATATGTTGGGATTTACTAAAAACGAATTTTTAGAAATGAATCTCAACCATTTTATTACCGAACTCCATTCACAACTTTTCGGTTCGTTATTAACAAATGTCGAAACGGAAAGCTACGTTTCTTTAGAAAAAACGGTTCAAACAAAACAACTGAAGCAATTAACCGGCTTACTGAACTTTGCAAAAATAGAAGGAGACAAATACATTTGCTACCTTAAAGATATTACGATAATCAAGGCTAACGAAATTGAACTAATTGCAGCCAAAGAAAAAGCCGAAGAAAGCGACCGTTTGAAATCAGCATTTTTAGCATCTATGAGTCATGAACTCCGTACTCCGCTCAATGCGATTATCGGGTTCAGCACATTGCTCGAAAACGAAAAAGATGAAGCGGAGATCAGCACTTTTGCTCAGATTATAAATAGCAGCGGCAAACAACTTCTTTCTATTATTGAATCCATTTTTGACATTGCACTATTACAAACCAAACAAAGCAAAGTGGATGTCACCGTGTTTAATGGCCACGACGTTTTAGCCGAATTGCAAAATTTTGTTGCATTGGACAAAATTCGTTACCACAAAGAACATTTGAATACGATTATTGGAATTGAAAATGACTTCAATAATATATTACTCCGAACCGACAAAACCAAACTCATTCAAATATTAAGTAACCTCCTCAACAACGCTATTAAGTATACAGATAGCGGTTCGGTTAAACTCAAATATTCGCTACAGGGTAAAGATATTATTTTTGCGATTTCCGATACGGGTATTGGCATACCCAAAGAAAAACAACAAATTATTTTCAATCGGTTTACTCAGGTCAATGAGGGGAACGGACTCAACCAATTTGGTGTAGGACTTGGATTGGCAATTTGTAAAGAACTATCGGCTTTACTTAATGGCGAATTACGGGTAAGTTCTCAACAAGGTAAAGGTTCTGTATTTTATTTAAGACTTAATGGTGTGGTTGAACCAAACTAAAAAAATAGAAGGGCAGCGTTTAATGGTCAAATCATTAGTATAAACGAACAATGCCGCTTTCACAAATAGAAAGCGGCATTGTTTTATAAATTGAGTATGTATTTCAAAATTCTGCGGTTTTGGGCGTTCTCGGGAATGGAATTACATCTCGAATGTTACCCATACCGGTTACAAACAACATTAACCGTTCGAACCCAAGACCAAATCCAGCGTGAGGGACCGTGCCAAAGCGGCGTGTATCTAAATACCACCAAAGGGATTCCTTTTCCATGCCAAGTTCATCCATGCGTGTTTCGAGCTTTTCGAGGTTCTCCTCGCGTTGCGAACCACCTATAATTTCGCCAATACCCGGAAAAAGAATATCCATTGCCCTTACAGTAAGGCCATCATCGTTTTGTTTCATATAAAACGATTTAATTTCTTTTGGATAATCTGTAAGAATTACGGGCTTTTTAAAGTGTTTTTCAACAAGATAACGCTCGTGTTCACTTTGCAAATCGGTTCCAAAACCTTTTACCTGATACTGAAACTTACCCTCTTTCTGAGGCTTACTCTTCATTAAAATGTCTACAGCCTCGGTGTACGTTATGCGGGCAAAATCATTGTCGAGCACAAATTTAAGCTTTTCGATCAACTCCATACTACGCTCGCTCTGTGGTTTATTTCGCTCCTCTTCTATTAAGCGGTCGCTTAAAAACCTGAGATCGTCGGCACAATGGTCCAAAGCATATTTGATTAGGTACTTCAGAAACTCTTCGGCAAGATTCATGTTGTCCTCGAGTTCGTAAAATGCCATTTCGGGTTCTATCATCCAAAATTCGGCCAAATGCCGCGTGGTATTTGAATTTTCGGCCCGAAATGTGGGGCCAAAAGTATAAATTTCACTCATGGCCATGGCCGCCAATTCACCTTCGAGTTGGCCCGACACGGTTAAACTGGTTTCGCGCGCAAAAAAGTCCTGTTTCCAGTCCACACTCCCATCTTCATTTAATGGTGGATTTTTGGGATTTAGCGTCGACACCCTAAACATTTCACCAGCACCTTCGCAATCGCTTGCTGTTATAATCGGCGTATGAATATTGTAAAACCCTTTGGAATTAAAAAAGCTGTGAACAGCAAAAATCATGTTGTGCCGTATGCGGGCAATAGCACCAAAAGTATTGGTTCTGAACCGCAGATGGGCGATTTCACGTAAAAACTCGAGCGAGTGTTTTTTGGGTTGCAATGGGTATTTATCGGCATCGGCCAATCCATGAACGATAATTTCGGTGGCCATTACCTCTACCGTCTGTCCACTGCCTTGCGATTGCGCAATGGTACCATATACCGAAAGGCTCGATCCGGTAGTTACGCTCTTTAAAAGCTCTTCGCTAAACATTGCAGGATCGGCCACAATTTGTATATTATTCATGCCCGAACCATCATTCATGGTTATGAACACAACTTGTTTGTTACCTCTTTTGGTTCGAACCCAGCCCTGAACCAATACTTCTTTACCAAATTCTTCCGATTTTAGTAAATCTGCTATTTTGGTCTTTTTTATTTTCGACATGTTTTTTTAGTTGCTAAATCATTTGAGGCACAAAGATAATAAATTGACAATAAAACAAACCTACAATTTGTATTTTGAAAGCAAATGTTGTAATAGTATCGACAATATTTAAGCAATTCCATCTATTTATCGAAATAAATTGAAACACTTATCCCAATTATCTATCTTTTTAATAGTATTAATAGTTCGTTAAACTTTTATAATATATTGTTCTAAAGAACATTTCATAACAATGTGAATATTTACAAATAACTATATATGAGCCTTTTAAATATTGTCGAACGTCGAACGTGGAAAATCTAACAATCTATTGTAGTTTGATTTTGTTTTTTAAATGCAAAAGGGGGATTTTCCTAACGGCAAATCCCCCTTTTATTAATCGTGGTAAAATTATTTCGATTTCAATATATCACGTATTTCGCTAAGGAGTTTTTCCTCATTAGAAATTGCCGGCGGTGGTGCTGGTGCAGCTTCGGGCTCTTGTTCTTTTTTCTTCTGCAACGAATTTAAACCTTTAATCAGCATAAAAATCGCAAAGGCTACAATAACAAAATCAACCGTAGTTTGAATAAAATTACCAAGATTTAACGTAACAGCTTCTTTTACAATTTTATCACCAGCCATGGTTGCTTCGCGGAGCACTATTTTTATACTTTTAAAATCCATACCACCTACCAGCAAGCCGATAGGCGGCATAATAATGTCGTTAACCATTGAGGCAACAATTTTTCCAAATGCACCTCCAATAATAATACCAATGGCCATATCAGTTACATTTCCACGCATGGCAAACTGCTTAAATTCCGACATTACACTCATAATCTTAAATTTTTAGTTATTACTATTATCTATAAAACAATGTATCAATAGGGCGAGCTGTTACTATTTTGTTTTAGCCGGTATATTTTTCCACGGAATGGTAAACCAAAACTCTGTTCCCCCGGTTTTTATCTCCTTGTATCCAATTTCGCCACCAAGCAATGTTACAATACGCGCCGCTATTGCCAAACCCAAACCCAAGCCCTTTTGTCCCGTTTGAACCCCTTTAAGAAGGGCCGGGGTAACAAATGGTTTAAAAATAGCTTCCTTATTTTCTAAGGTAATTCCGGGACCCGAATCCTGTATTTTAAACGTTGCACCCTTTTTAAGGGCTTCACAAACGAGCGTTATTTGTCCCGATTCGGTATATTTCATGGCATTGTCGAGCAAAATATCCAGCACATGCTTTATTTTGGAGCTGTCAGAATTTACCATTTCATCCAACTCTTGTTTGTTGGCTACAAGATGGAGCTCGAGAACTTTGGGATTTTCCATATCATTAAAAAACTCATTCCAGTATTCTTTAATGTAATCGTAAAGCTGAAACTGAGTAACGGCAATTTTCATCGAATTTGTTTCGAGCAAACTGATATTGATGACATTGGTAAGTGTATGTAACAACCTGTTGGCATTTTCGGATATATATCTTGTAAACTGAGCCTTTTCCTTAGCACTGTATTGTTCCTCGATAATGAGTTCTGAAAAGCCAACTATATTGTTAAGCGGCGTTCGGATCTCGTGACTAAGGTTCGATAAAAATGACGATTTTAGCTTATCGCTTTTTTCTGCAGCCGATTTGGCTTCGTAAAGTTCGCGTTCATAAGTAATAAGTTCCGAAATATCCCTAAGGATTAAATAATTAACAATTTCTTCCTTGTCTTTTATTTCGCCCGATACCAGTTCAACAAACACATAACTGCCTTTACCTTTTTCAATGGCTTCTATGGTAATGTTATTTTTACCTTTTAGCTTATCTACAATATTTTTATATTCAATGGGTACATCTTTGCGCCATAGGCTCGAAATGGCAGTGCCCACAAGCTTACCGGCCCTTTCGCCAACAAGTTCGGTGGCCGATTTATTCACCGATTTGATTACTTGCGTTCCTCTGTCAACAATCATTAACGGCATGTTACTGCCCGCATAAACCTCGGTAATAAGTTCGGTGGCATTGCGAATACGACCTTGTTTTCCATTTTTACCTTTTAGCATAATCACCAATAATACCCAGGTAATCAGCGAGCAAGTTATTATTGCAACTAAGAGCATCTGAGGCGTAACCATTGCATAACATCAATTAAGTTTTATAAAAAGGCAAATTACAAAAAAATATTTAGCAAGAGGTTCGGTTTAACAGATATTACCAAACACTAAACATTAAAAAATGTGAAATATTTTCGACTTGTGTAATCTTTTTACATTTTCTACTGTCAATACACTAAACATTTAAAATTCAATGGCAATGAAAAAGACAATGATTATTTTAGGTTTGGCATTTTCAACATTATTAGCACCGGCCTTTGCGCAGAATAAAACGGGTTCGGAGGCCAATGGTTTGCCCCAAGGCACACGCGAACAAATAAAAACACTGGTTATGAACCACCGCAGCGAAACAAAGCCGATTATGTTGCAAATTGCCGAAAAACGGGCGCAATTAGTTACGCTTACACACAACCTTAAACCCGATTTAAAGTCGATTGAAGCAAAAACAAAAGAAATTTCGGATTTAGGGTTAACAATGGCCAAAAAAGAGACCGCCTTTAGACTTCAAATGAAATCGCTTTTAGGCGACAAGTTACCGGAAGCCAAAGCAGCCATGCAGAATCGCATGAAAAGGTCGCAAAGGTTCATCCCGAAACAACCAAATGGATTACCCGAACCAACAGCATTAAGAGGTGGTCGCAAGCCATTTAACCCGCAAATGATGCACAGAGAAGGCAATAAACCAATGCCTCCGATGGAAGCAAACACAAGCCGGCCAAAAACCATGATGGACCGAGAACAAGGCATGAAACAACATCGCCAGAGATTAGATAAACAAAGAATGATGGCGATGTACCATAAAGAAAAAGCAGCAAAAATGAATGGCAAAAAAGAGAT
>QKHT01000101.1 GCA_003249935.1 Bacteroidota bacterium | reverse complement strand
TCGCTCAACCACCGCATAATGGTTTTGTTGGTGTCGTACAAGTCGCTGGCGGGGAGTGTTTTTAATTGAAGAAGAATAGACTTAGCTTCATTTAGAGTGAGTTGCTTATTTTGATACTTTGCTAAAAGAAACGTGATTAAATCGGCCTCTATAATCACATCCTCTTCGGTGCGCACAATGGTACCGCCCAGCTGATGAGAATACCCTTCGTTCTCCAACAACTCTATATAAGCGTGTTCTAATTTTTCTTCGGTAAACTTTCCCACAATTTTGCTTTTAAAAATTTTTAATTATTATTTTCCACGCCCCTGTTGTTTCGCTTTCTCGTTCGATATATCCTTTTTTCTTAAGGGCTTCAATATGTTTTTGTACTGCCGATGGGTTAATCATTAGTTTTTCGGCAAGTTTACTCCTTGAAATAGCAGCATCTTCCAGTATTAGCTTAAAAACTTCTTTTTGCTTATCAGTTAAATCTGCTACTTGACCACCTACTTGACCACCTACTTGACCACCTACTTGACCACCTGTTTTTACGTTATCATCCAACCTATCTACCAACTCAACTACCACCCCTTCTTGGATGCTCACTTTGTGGTCAGTGGTTTTTTTCATCAAAGTAACCCTGATACCGCCATCCACTTCGTTTATATCCGGTTCTGGTAACAAAGCATCTTTACAGGCTTCCATAATTTTAAGCGTGCCACGTCCCCAAGAATCAAT
Source organism: Bacteroidota bacterium (assembly GCA_003249935.1). Classification (GTDB taxonomy): domain Bacteria; phylum Bacteroidota; class Bacteroidia; order Bacteroidales; family UBA5342; genus SZUA-561. The sequence goes on along the minus strand of QKHT01000101.1, from coordinate 1,151 downwards.
ATATCCTGCTTTAAAACAAGCATCTGCTATTTTGGGGTTTCGCGGTCGGGAACTGTGTTCTCGTTTTAGGCTTTCAATATCAATACCCATAGGCAATAGTCCTTCGTTCCAAATGGAAAGCTTACCATCGTAAACCCTTATTTGAACCGATGCTCCCATGTAACTGCGATGCACCAAGGCATTTAGCAACATTTCACGAAGTGCGCTTACCGGGTATTCACCTTTCTCAACACGTTGTAAACCCTCAAACTCAACAGGCCTGACCAAAAACTTATGATTCAATTGCAAGACTACTTCGCTGAGCAGGTGAACCAAATTACCCTCAATTACCTCCTGAAACCGTAAATCGGTTGAATCTTTACCAAAACGGCCAATCTTTACCTGAATATTGGGATAAAAACGATTGGGGTCTTTACCAAAAAGAATAATGGCGGCCCGTTTTAATTTGTTGCCTTCAATTAACCGTAATTTATCGAGTATGTGTAGAGTGGATAACCCCTTTGTTTCAGGCATACGACCAATGTCACGACCCGCTTCAATAAAGGCTGCCAAACTTTTTTCATCAATATCATCCAGAGTGGCGGCTTCTTCCACCACATCATCCCAGGTTTTCCCTGCTTTTTTGAGCAGGAATTCATTTAACTCAACACCTGTTAACTCTGTTTTTACACTGCCCGAACGATAATAATATCGGCCACGCAACGAAACTGGTACCGAATAGGGATTCACCCGAATTTCAATGTATTTCTTTTCGCCCGCTTCCAATAAATTCACATCACACACAATACCCATATCGTTGCGTATCTTTTGCGGGATGGTTACCAATAGTTTTTCAAAATCGGCTAAATGCACCACCTGTCCGGCATCGTCTTTGCCTATATAAATAACCCCACCCACGGCATTGGCAAAACCACATACCCACTTTAAGTAGTCGTCGTGCCAGCTTTGTTTGTATTCTATGTTGTGTTGTTCGGGCATAAGCTTTCTTTTTTATCGAAATTAAATCTCTTCAATTTGAAACCATTCCTTGCTAATATCACAATTTTCACTGTTCGGGTCTGGTTTTGCTTTGTGGATTTTTACTTGCAACGGCATTGGCACACAATTGCCGAATATCAGCGATTCACCCGGAACAGATTGCTTTATTTTCG
>QKHT01000233.1 GCA_003249935.1 Bacteroidota bacterium | reverse complement strand
CTTTCTATCGTTAGTTTTCTGCACCATTGGGGGAAATGCTCAATCGGGCGACTTTTACGTCTCGACAGCTATAGATATATCTTTACCACTATCCAAAAACTTCAAATTAGGCGTAAAACCCGATCTTCGGTTCAACCGGTTTAATAACTATGAGGAATATCGTCTGAACCTCGACTTGCAATACCAGCTACTAAAGTGGGCCGAAATTGGCGCAGGATATCGCTATGGCGAAATTGCGAAAAACAGCATAAAATATAGTCGTTACAGTCTTTTTTCGAACATCGATTTGCCTTCAATTGGTGCGTTTAAAAACAGTGGCAAAATAACTTACAGCAACGAAAACGATTTCGAAACCGACGATGCCACCAACTACTTACGGTACAAATACAAACTCGAATACAATAAAAAAGATGCATTCTTTTTTCCATACATAAGCTACGAATGGTTTCGGTCGCAAGAACTTGAGGCGTTCGACAAGCGACGATTCGAATGTGGAATGGGGATTGATGTGGGCAAAAGGCAGTTAGTTACCATTTTTTATCAAAAACAAACCTGGTTGTTGCGAGATAAGCACCGCTCGCTCTGGGGAATTGAATATGCCTATAAATTTAAAAAAAGCAAAAAGAAAGCAAAAGATGAATCGAAATAAAACACACCACATTCTTATAGGGCTCATTTTTTGTTTTTTGCCATTAAGCGCACAACTCAAAATTAACGAATATGCCCAGGCCAATGGCACATTTACCGACGAGAATGGCGATTGGGAATCCTGGGTAGAGATAAAAAATTCAGCAACAAAAAAGCGCGACCTCAGTGCATTCTATTTGTCCGACGATGCTACAAATCTAAAAAAATGGCGGTTCGCACCAAAAGTTATTAATCCGCAAACAATGGTAGTGGTATTTCTTTCGGGCAAAAACCGAACTTCACCAAATTTTCATACCGGGTTTAAGGTTGAACCGGGGGGCGAAACACTCCTTATTAGCGATGGCATCAGAATAATCGACCAGCTTAAAATTCCCGAATATTGCCCATCAGGTTATAGTTTTAGTCGCAAAAATACAGATTTCGTTTTTACGCCTAACCCAACACCAGGCAAAGAAAACAATACCTCGGTCTTTTTTTCGACAAAGAGTCCCGATGTAAAAATATCACCTCAATATGGCTTTTACAGCCCAAATGTAACGGTTTCACTCGCTATGGCTGAACCTGCGAACGGCACCATCAGATATACGCTCGATGGTTCGGAACCCAATGAAAATTCGCTCATTTACATCAAACCCTTCGTTCTTTCGCAAGGTACCGGCAATGATAGTCGATTGAGTTCAATACCAACAAATCCGGGATTTAATTTCCCCAAAGGCCCTTACACAGTCGATAAAGCCGACACAAGAGGCTGGCTTCCCCCTTTTGGTTCACCCTTTAAAACACCTGTGGTAAGGGCACGAATTTTTGAAACGAACAAACTTCCGGGACGTGTAACCACCGCAACATATCTTATTGATGCAGCAAAAACCAAACGCTATCAATTGCCAGTACTTTGCATTTCCTGCGATATGAACGGATTTTTTTCGGATGAAACAGGTATTTATGTATTTGGAAACAGCGAGGTTGGAAATTACGAAATGGAAGGCCGAACATGGGAACGACCAGTAAACCTTCAGTTGTACGACACCACCGGCTTATTATTATTTAACACCGATGCAGGTGTGAGAATAAATGGCGGTGGTGGCCGGCATGCACCGCAAAAATCGCTAAAGGTTTATTTCCGTAGCACATATGGTAATGATAAACTGCAAAGTAACGTTTTAGGTAAAAGTACCAATCAGTTTCAACATTTGCTTATTCGCAACGGCGGCCATCGCCCCGATTGTTTTCCGCGCGACCACATCGGTTCACTCATTGTTGAAAATACCGGTAGCGATGCAGGCCGAAGTTTGCCTGTGGTGGTATTGCTAAATGGGGAATACTGGGGAATTCAATTCTTAAAAGACCGGTTGGACGACGAGGCTCTGCTTACCAAATATAACATGGATGAGAGCGAACTCTCGATGCTTGAGCTAAGTGGCAAAGTATACCGGGGAAGTAGCATCGATTCGGTAGATTACAACCAAATGGTTTCAAAAATTAGTACAGAACCTCAAAATAGCGATGAATACAAAAATGCAATGAACAAAATAGATTTGGTAAACTACAGCACATTTATCGCTGCCGAAACTTTTTTGTACAATGGCGATTGGCCAAACAACAACACCCGATTCTGGCGAAAAACCAGTACAACAATTTCTAATCCACCTGCCGGACACGATGGAAAGTGGCGATGGCTGATTTATGATTTGGATGCCATATTTGGGGGCGATTGCGATCGCATTCGCATTACCCCGAACGGATTGTTACGCGCAACGGATACAACGGTTTTGTACAACAGATACACTCAGCTTTTTCGCGCATTATTAAAGTCAGACACATTTAAAACCGTATTTGTGAACCGCTATTGCGACTTACTCAATACATCTTTCAGCAGCAATGTATTACAAGCTAAAGTAAAAACAGTTAAAGCCACCCTTGCCGGGTCGGTATCCGAACACATTAACCGCTGGCGCTATCCCTCCACAGCAGTTACGCTTACCGAGCGGGCCAAGCTACCGCCATCCACCGAACAGTACGACAATATGATGGCCAATGTGCTTACATTTGCCAAACAACGCACCGATTATGTACGCGAACATCTTGTATCATTCTTTAATCTCAAAGGATTTAGCCAGCTTACGGTAAATGTAAACGACACAAGTATGGGATATATTCGGGTAAATTCGTTGGATATTAATCACAAAACCGAAGGGACCACCACAGCCGTATATCCGTGGAACGGGTTATATGCCAACAACTTTAATATTACTGTTGCAGCCGTTTCCAAACCAGGGTACCGGTTTGTACGATGGGACGAAGATGGTTCAACCAAAAGCACCCGAACTTTAAAAATTAACAGCAACACCCAAATGAGTGCGGTTTTTATGGTTGATCCAAGTTATGTATCGCCTCAATCGCTGGTAATAAACGAAATTTGTGCCTCGAACAAACGTTGTGTATTCGACGATAAAAACACAAGCAGCGACTGGATAGAACTGTACAACCCCACACCATCTGATATTAATATCGGCGGACTTTATCTTACCAATAATTTCAAATTTCCGGCCTGGCATAAAATTGCCGATGGTTCAACCATAAAGTCACATGAGTATAAGATTTTTTGGGCCGATAACCACCCCGAAGCAGGACCCAATCATCTGAATTTTAAACTCAGTGGCGGCAATGGAATGGTCGAACTAACAAATTGCGACGGATATACAATTATCGATTCGGTAAAATACAGCAATTTAGGTACAGATTATTCTTTCGGCCGAACAATAGATGCAGGTTCCGATTGGAAAATATTTAATGTACCTACGCCATTCTATACCAACAACAACATTGCCCGCGACACACTGAATACGTTGCCATTTTATGGTTTTCCAAACCCGGTAAACAGTGGCTGGTTATATTTGAACAAACGTGTGGACGGCACTATTTTCGATTTTACCGGCCGTCCGGTAATCACAATAAGCAATTCGTCCGAAATTGCAACCGGCATTTTACCGCGAGGGGTATACTTTCTGCGCAATTCCGATGGTCAGAGCATTACGTTTGTAATATCTGAATAATTATCCGGTTCAACCCTAAAAATATTTAAAACCGAACCCATAGCCTGAATGTTAAATGGATAAATCCGATACGTCGGGTAAATTTTGTACATTTGCCTCACTGAAAATTATGTCGAATTTAGGAGCAATTGAAAATAGTAAGGTGGTCTATGCCACATTAGGTTGCAAACTCAATTTTAGTGAGACATCGGCAATTGGCCGAACACTCAACGAAATGGGCTTTGTAAAGGCTGCAAAAGGCGAACAAGCCGGATTGGTGGTAGTAAATACCTGCTCGGTAACCGATGCTGCCGACAAAAAATGCAGGCAAACCATTCGTCAACTCATTAAAAAACATCCCAATGCCAAAGTGGTGGTCACCGGTTGCTATGCGCAACTGAGTCCCGGCGATATTGCCGCCATTCCCGGTGTCGATCTTATCATTGGTTCAAACGAAAAAAACCGGCTTGCAGCGTTTGTATGTAACCTCGAAAAGAGCGAAACCGCAACAATACATACATCGAAACTGAAAGACATTAAGGCTTTTTCGCCCATAACCTCGGGCGACGACCGCACCCGTACTTTTCTTAAAATACAGGATGGTTGCGATTATTTTTGTACTTACTGTACCATTCCCTTTGCACGCGGGTTGAGCCGGAGCGGCACCATTGCCGAAACACTCAATGAGGCCAAACGTGCCATCGATCGCGGGGCTATCGAATTGATACTTACCGGTGTAAATATTGGAGATTTTGGCCGAAACCAAGGCGAAACATTTTACCAATTGCTCGAAACATTCGACAAAGAACTTGCAGGATTGCGCGTAAGAGTAGGTTCGGTTGAACCCAATTTATTAACCAATGAGATGATAGATCTTATGGCCGAAAGCAGTGTCATCATGCCCCATTTCCATATCCCGTTGCAATCGGGTTCGGACCAAATGCTTCAAATTATGCACCGCAAATACAATACAGAACTATTTGTTAATAAGGTCGAAACAATAAAAAGTAAATGCCCCGATGCCTTTATTGGCGTTGATGTAATAGCCGGTGTAAACGGCGAAACCGATGAACTGTTCGGGGAAACCGTCGATTTACTTACTGAACTAAATATTTCGCAACTGCATGCGTTTTCGTATTCGGAGCGGCCCGGTACAGCAGTGCTCAAGGTTCAGCCTGTTGTGCCTGTAAATACCCGACATAAAAGAAGTCTGATACTCCAGAAGCTATCGGACAAAAAACTTCAGGCATTTTACCTGGCAAGTGTTGGGCAAAGCCATAATGTGCTCTTCGAACACGATAACCATCACGGAAAATTATATGGTTTCACGGAAAATTATATCAGAGTCGAACACAATTACGATACAAAACTCATTAATTCAACCTGTAAAGTAAAAATAACGGACTTTAATACCGCCGATTTTACAATGGGTTCAGAAAAAATATAACTTAAAATACAGATGGACTATCAATTACTATGTACAAAAACGGTAACATTGGTCACCAATGTTGCAAAAACGGTGATGGAAAAACGTACTTCGCTTACGGGAAACGATGTAATGGCCAAAGGGAAGAACGACTTTGTAACCATATTCGATAAAATGTCGGAGAAATTGTTGGTAGAAGGCTTACGCGAACTAATTCCCGACAGCGGCTTTATTGCCGAAGAAGGTACGGGCCAAAGCAATGGTGAGGCTTATCAGTGGATTATTGACCCGATAGATGGCACCACCAACTTTGTGCATGGCGCACCACCCTTTTGTATCAGCGTTGGTTTGGCACACAACAATGTGATGATCATGGGTGTAATTTATGACATGTTTAGTAACGAGTGCTACTATAGTTATACCGGAGGCAAAGTGTATTTAAATGGTGTTGAGTGTACCACTTCGCCCACAAACAAAGTCGACGATATGCTTATTGCAACGGGATTTCCGTATACCGATTTTGGCCGGTTACCCAAATTTATGCAGTCGCTCACATTCTTTATGGACAATTCGCATGGCGTGCGCCGGTTAGGTTCTGCGGCCATCGATTTGGCCTACGTAGCAGTAGGTCGCTACGACGGTTTTTACGAATACAACCTCAATCCATGGGATGTGGCTGCAGGCGCATTCCTCGTACAACAGGCCGGAGGTATGGTAAGCGACTTTAAAGGCGGTAACAACTGGCTCTTCGGAAAAGAAATTATAGCTGCCACAAGTCCTGTATTCCACGAGTTCCGAACTGTGATAGGCGACATAATGAACTAAAGAAAAATCCGTGCAAAAAATCATATTCTATATCGTATACACCTTGCTTTGGATGATCACACTATTACCCATGAGGGTGTTGTATGTGATAAGCGATATTTTTTTTATAATAACCTATTTTATTGCAGGTTATCGAAAAAAGATAGTACGTAAAAATATGGCTGTTGTATTTCCGCAAAAAACGAAAGCCGAATTAAAACGTATCGAAATTAAGTTCTACCGCCATTTTTGCGATCAGATTATCGAAACACTTGCTTTGGTTCATTTAAATAAAAATCAGATGAAAAAGCGAGTAACATTCAAAAACTTAGATAAAATAACCCAATACAAAAACGAAGGCAGAGATACTGTAATGTGCCTGGCGCATTATGGCAACTGGGAATGGATTACCAGCATGCCAAATTATTTGCAAAATATCGTAGTAACCTCGGCCTACCGACCGCTTCAGAACAAACTTGCAGATAATCTGATGAAAAAAATTCGCGAAAAATATGGCACTGTTGTTTCGCCAATGAAAATTTATTTTAAAACGTTATTGGAGATGCGAAACAACAACAGACCCTTCATAGGTACGCTGATAGCCGACCAAAGTGCACCAACCCGCGATGGACGTATTTGGATAGATTTTTTTGGACGTGAAACCAATTTTTTTGTTGGCCCGGGTAAAATGTCGGTTAAACTTAAAACCGCAGTTATTTTTTTACGGGTAAATCGCCTGAGAAGAGGCTATTACGAAGGCGAAATAATCGAATTAACGTCCGATGCTTCAAAAAATAACGAAGAGGAAATTATGGCAATGTATGTGGAACAACTCGAGAGACTCATTACAGAGCAACCGCAATACTGGCTTTGGAGCCACAATCGTTGGAAACGAACCCGCGAACAATCAGAACATGTAATTAAAAGAACCAAACATGCGAACTAAAGTATCGGTAGTCATACTCAACTGGAATGGTTTAGCACTATTAAAAAAGTTTCTTCCGGGTGTAATAAAGTATACCTCACAAACCGGCTATGAAGTAGTGGTGGCCGACAATGGCTCTACCGACCATTCGTTGCAATACATTAAAAGTACATTTCCAACCGTAAAAACAATAGATTTAGGGCTGAACCATGGTTTTGCCGAAGGGTACAACCGTGCGTTGGCACAACTCGATGCCGAATATTTTGTACTGCTCAATTCGGATGTAGATGTTACGGAACAGTGGCTCGAACCAATGGTAAACCTTATGGATAACAATCCCGATGTTGCAGCTTGCGGTCCAAAAATACTTCATCAGCAGCGACCCGAATTCTTCGAATATGCAGGTGCTGCCGGAGGGTTTATCGATCGGTATGGTTATCCGTTTTGCAGAGGCCGCATTTTCGATTTTGTTGAAAAAGATAATGGACAGTACGACAATCAAATTGATTGCCTGTGGGTTAGCGGATGCTGCCTGATGGTTCGTGCGACCGACTACAAGCTGCATGGCGGCCTCGATGGTCAGTTTTTTGCACACATGGAAGAAATTGATCTCTGCTGGCGGTTCAACAACAATAATAAAAGAGTAGTTTTTACACCCGATTCGGTAGTTTACCATGTTGGAGGTGCTTCGTTGGATGCCTCGCACCCCAAAAAAACCTATCTTAACTTCCGAAACAGTTTGTTGTGCATTTACAAAAATCTTACCCCAAATATTTTTTGGATATCGTACGTTGTTCGTATCCCTTTAGATATGCTTGCAGCAGTCAAAATGGCAATGCATAACGGACCCGAACATGCCAAAGCAATTTTGCAGGCACACCGCGATTTTAACGATTTGCGCCACAAAACCATAAGAAGCACGATAAAACACAATACAATTAAAAAACGCTTAGTAACCACAAAACTGATGGTTTTGGAATACTATTTGTTAAAACACAAACGATATAGCGAAATATTTCGAAAATGAGCAGTAGCACCGAAAAGTTTTTATTTGTAGCTGCAGGCCCAAATGGTTCTGGAAAAAGCACCTTTGCGCGTCAGTTTCTTAAAAACTATGATTATATTTTTATAAATGCCGATGACATAGCCAAGGCGTTGGACCCCGACAAAATGGACCGCGCCCAATTATCGGCAGGTCGAATTTTTTTCGAAACGCTCGAAGATAATCTTAATTTAGGTAACAACATTCTTATCGAAAGTACCCTATCGGGCAAATATCTTCACCGTTTTATGCCACATATTCGCAACATGGGATACAGAATAACGATTATTTTTGTTTTTCTGGAACATCCGAGAATTTGTATTGAACGCATCAAAGACCGTGTAGCCAAGGGGGGGCATTTTGTTCCGGATGCCGATGTGGTCAGAAGGTTTTACCGAAGTAAGCAAAACTTTTGGAACCTGTATCGCACCGAAGTCGATCAATGGCACATGTTCTTTAACTCTTCCGATCGTTTTCTTGAAATAGCACTCGGAAAAAAAGATGATGTACTTGTAAAAGATTCAGAATTTTTTAATGTATATTTGCAGGATGTAAAATAGTTTACAAGAGGGTTAGGAATATGAATATTAACACATTAAATGATTTGGAAGTATTCCAGATCGGCTTCGAGATTGAAAAAATCGGTAATGAAGCCATCAATGCAGTGAAACTCGAGAATCAACAATTAGGCTTGCCACTCGTATTTTCGAGAAAAGGTGAAATTTTTTACGAAATGCCGGACGGCACCATTACAAAAGAAAATCCATTCAGAAAAAATTAGTAAAACGCTCCTTAACGGGAGCGTTTTTTTTGTATTTTTAGGTCGTAAAACCATCAATGAATATGTATTCGACACAAAACGTAAGACTTTATAAAACAACACTTTACATACTATTTTTAACTTGTATTTGTATTCCCACCGGTGCTCAGACCAAGCAATATCCAATTTCGGAAGTCGCCAAAACCGAACTACTGATTAAAAGTATCGAAACTTTAAACGGCGCACACTTTGTTCGAAATGGCATGACATACGACGCAAAATCTGCAGCAAATCATCTACGAATGAAATGGTCGAAAGCAGGTTCAAAAATAAAAACAGCCAACGATTTTATCGAAAAAATAGCCACAAAATCGTCTGTAACCGGCGAGTTATATCTCATTAAAATGGCAGACGGAGTAACTATTGAAACAGGAAAATATTTAAAGAATAAACTTTTAGAAATAGAGAATAAAAAATAACTAACCACATCTGTTTAAAATGAAAAAATCAAATCGGATTATACCAATTACAGTACTATTTCTGCTGCTTATTATGGTAGTTGGCTGCCTGGTAACCCAAAACAGCCAACAGCAACCAAGCACGCCCATGGTTCAATCCACACCAAAACCTGAAAAAAGTACACAAAGCAGCGCATTAGATTATTCGGCCGATTACGAAATACCAGCTTCAAATCGCAAGTTATTGGTTCAACATACGGCCTATACACTTTTATATAACGAAGACAGGGAGCAAGCCGATTGGGTTGCCTATAAATTACTAAAAAGCAATTTAGCATCCGGTAAAGCAGAACGGTCCAATCAGTTTATCACAGATCCAATGGTAAAAAGTGGTTCGGCTACCAATGCCGATTATGCAAAATCGGGCTACGACCGCGGACATTTAGCACCCGCCGCCGACATGCAACAATCGGAACTAACAATGAAAGAATCGTTTTATTACAGCAACATGTCGCCACAAAAACCAGAGTTTAACCGTGGAATATGGAAAAAACTTGAAGAAAAAGTACGCGATTGGGCCATGAATTACGATACGCTTTATGTGGTTACCGGCCCTGTATTTATTTCGACCATTACAGAAATAGGCCCGGATAAAGTAGACGTTCCGTCGCATTATTTTAAAGCACTGATGACGATAAAAACCGGCAAGGTTTTTACAACCGGATTTCTACTGCCAAATAAGGGTTCGAATGAACCGCTTGTAAAATACGAAATTACAATCGACAGCCTCGAAAAGGTAACCGGCATCGATTTTTACTATCAGCTTCCGGATGCTATTGAAAACAGCACCGAATGCGTTATTGGTGCAGTTTTTAAATAGTAAAAACAAAATCGCGGTCAGTAGTTCAAGCTAACCGCGATTTCGTTTTTACCACGAATCGCCGGCTTTGTACCAACCAGCATACATTGCATAATTATTTGCAATTTTGTTAATCATTTCACTGGTTTGGTGTGGTTCGATATCTTTTACCTTTTTGGCCGGAACCCCCGCCCAAACACTGTTGGGTTCAATTTTAGTACCGGTAAGAACCAAAGAATTGGCCGCAACAATTGAATTTTCTCCAATTTCTACATGATCCAAAACCGTTGCACCTATGCCAACTAAAACATTGTTACTAATCCTCGCACCATGTATCGTTACATTATGACCTATTGAAACATTATCGCCAATATGAACCTGCGATTTCTCGTACAATGTATGTAGTACTGAACCATCCTGAATATTCACATTATTACCAATTCGAATTGAATTTACATCGCCCCGGAGTACTGCACCGTACCACACGCTACAATTATCTCCCATGATTACATCACCGATAACAACAGCTGTTTCGGCTAAAAAACAATTTTCACCCATTTGAGGAATGAACCCCCTGACTTTTTTGATCAGTGCCATTTAATTTATCTTTTTTGCAAAAGTAATAAATATGTAACGGGAAATTACAATAAAAAACATCTCCTTATTGAGTTGTTTCATAATAGCAAATAGATTGCGGCAGTCCATAATTACGATAAAAAAAAACATTTGAACCAATCTAAAAATACCCGGTTCAGCAGAAATAAATATCGTAAACACACAATGTCACATCGGTTTAGCTATTATATGTTGTACATAATACACTTATTTTAAAAGACTTCGAATAATATAACCCAAAACACCAAGAAAAATTAACATCAAAAAAAAATACAAACATGAGATTTGTCTCAAAAATTAACTAAATTTGTGCACTCCGCATAGCAAAATAAGGATTTAGGAGGTAATTATTCACTAATACTATCACAATACGTTATGAGTAAAAAACGCGTATATTCGTTTGGGAACAAACAAGCCGATGGCAAAACAGAGATGAAAAATTTGCTCGGCGGCAAAGGAGCTAATCTTGCAGAAATGTGCTTACTTGGGTTGCCGGTACCAGCCGGTTTTACAATTACAACAGAAGTTTGTACTGAATATTATGCCAATAATTGTAAGCTTCCGGAAGAGTTAATGCCCGAAGTATGGGCTGCAATGAGCAAAACCGAAGAGGCCATGGGTCTTAAATATGGCGATGCAGAAAATGCACTGCTTTTATCTTGTCGTTCCGGTGCAAGAAGTTCGATGCCAGGTATGATGGATACCGTTTTGAACATTGGACTTTGTACAGCAACCATTCCCGGATTAATAAAAAAGACCAACAACCCCCGTTTTGTTTACGATTCGTTCCGCCGGCTCATTATGATGTACGCCGACGTGGTTATGGAAAAAGCCGAAGGCATTGAAGCCCCAGATGGCAAAGGTATTCGTAAACAACTCGACGAAATGCTTGACGAATACAAACAAGCCAAAGGCGTTGAATCGGATACCGATTTGTCTGCTGATGATTTGAAAACACTGGCTGAAGCATTTAAAGAAAGAGTTCTTAAAGTTTTAGGTAAACCATTCCCCGATGATGCCCGCGAACAGCTTGAAGGCGGTATTAAAGCCGTATTTAAAAGTTGGAACGGTAAAAAAGCAATTTCATACCGTCGCATCGAAGGTATTCCGGATGAATGGGGAACAGCGGTAAATGTTCAGGCAATGGTGTTTGGTAACATGGGTGAAAGCTCGGCTACCGGTGTTGCCTTTACGCGTAACCCTGCAACAGGCGAAAATATTTTCTATGGCGAATGGCTGGTAAATGCACAAGGTGAAGACGTTGTTGCCGGTATTCGTACACCAAGTCCGCTTAACAACGAAACAAAAAACACGCAAAACGACCATTTGCAGAGCATGGAAGAGGCTATGCCCGGCACATATAAGGAACTTTGCAATATTCGTGATATACTTGAGACTTCTTTCCACGATATGTTGGACATTGAGTTTACAATTCAGGAAGGAAAACTATATATGTTGCAATGCCGTGCAGGCAAGCGCACCGGCACCGCAGCACTTAATATGGCCATGGACATGCTTGCAGAAGGATTGATTGACGAAAAAACAGCGGTTATGCGGATCGATCCGGCTCAACTCGACGAACTGCTCCACCCTATTTGTAATCCGGCCATTGAAGCAAAAGCACAAACAATTGTAAAAGGATTACCTGCCGGTCCGGGTGCAGCAGTTGGTAAAATTGTATTTACCGCCGAAGATGCTGTTGTTTGGAATCGTAAAGGTGAAAAAGTAATTCTTTTGCGTGAAGAAACCAACCCCGAAGACGTAGAAGGTATGCGCGCTGCCGAAGGCATTCTTACCGCTCGTGGTGGAATGACATCGCACGCTGCACTTGTAGCCCGTGGTTGGGGTAAATGTTGCATTGTAGGTGCGGGAGGTATTCATGTCGATGCAGATAAAAAAATTGCAAAAATAAAAGGTTCAGACATTGTACTTAAAGAAGGTGATGAAGTTACGTTAAACGGTACTAAAGGTAATGTTTATCTTGGATCTCTCGAATTAATGGATGCATCTGAAAATCCACGGTTCCAGACTTATATGAACATTGTAGATAAATATCGTAAAATGGGCGTAAGAACCAATGCCGACACGCCGGCTGATGCAAAAATCGCTCGCGATTTTGGCGCAGAAGGGATTGGCCTATTCCGTACCGAGCATATGTTCTATGGTGAAGGTGCAGATCAACCCTTATTTTTACTCCGCAAAATGATTTTGAGTAACGGCGTAAAAGAACGTATTGCAGCTCTTGATGAATTGTTTGTTTATGTAAAGAAAGATATCAAAGCAACCTTGGCGGCGATGAATACGTTGCCGGTAACATTCCGTTTGCTCGATCCGCCATTACACGAATTTGTACCTCAAAGTGCAGAAAAACAGGCTGAACTTGCTGCTGCTTTAGGATTATCTGCCGCTGAAATTGCAAAACGTGGCGAAGCATTGCACGAAAGCAACCCAATGATGGGACACCGTGGTGTACGTTTGGGTGTAACTTATCCCGAAGTATCGGAAATGCAAATTCGTGCAATATTCGAAGCCTCGGCCGAACTTTCCAAAGAAGGCATGGATCCTCATGCAGAAATAATGGTTCCGGTAACATGCGATGGTTCAGAACTTAAATTTACACGGAAGATTGTAGACAGGGTTTATGCCGAAGTTTGTGCAAAATTCGGATTAAGTTCAATCGATTTCAAGTACGGTACCATGATTGAAATTCCACGTGCAGCGTTACTCTCCAACGAACTTGCAAAAGAAGCTGAGTTCTTTTCATTTGGAACTAACGACCTCACACAGATGACATTTGGTTTTAGTCGCGATGACATTGGCGGATTCCTCCACCACTACCTCGACAATAAAATGCTGGCTGCCGACCCATTCCAAACGATAGATCAGAATGGTGTAGGACAGTTAATTGAAATGTCGGTAGAACGTGGTCGTTCAACCCGTCCGGCTCTTAAAGTGGGAATTTGCGGTGAACAAGGTGGCGATCCTGCATCGGTAGAGTTCTGCTTTAAAAATGGCTTGAACTATGTAAGCTGTTCGCCATTCCGTGTTCCAATTGCACGTTTGGCTGCTGCACAGGCCAGCATTAAATTTGGCAAGTAATTAACTACTTGATATAGAATAGAAAGCCGGCTTATTGCCGGCTTTTTTTTTGCAAAACATCCACAATTGTCGTTAAAGTAATATTTTATCATCCGTTGATTTAAATGCATTTGACCTGATTAAAATCACAATTCACTTGTTTAATTGCAAAATATATTATATTTTTCACAATCAATATCATTTAAAAAACTTCATTATGAACAAAAACATCTTACTCTTATCTCTTGGTCTTTTAACAGCAACCTCGCTTTTCAGTCAGAACTTAAAAGACAGTCTCCTTTTTCATTATCCTTTTGATGGCGACATGAATGATATGTCAACTAAAGGTAATGCAGGATTAGTTTTTGGACCTACTTTCTCAGATGATGCCAAATTCGGAAAATCAATTCTTTTTGATGGCATTGACGATTATCTGACATCGCCTGCAAATGTATTTGACTGTTCGGCAAAACCATTCACGTTTTGCATTTGGGTCAAATCCAATATCAGTACAATTACCAGCACGTCCCGGTTCAATGTGTTACAACAAGAAGATGATCCGAACAATACTGCAATTAAAGGTCGTACGATCGCTTATGCCGGATATGATGCGACATCCACCTTATTAGCATTTCGTACTTTTGTAGGTAACAAAGCATTAAATGGCATTGTGCCTGTTTCAGAATCAACTTGGTATCATGTAGCAATAACCGGTAACCCGGTAACCAAAACGCGTAAAATGTACATAAATGGTCAGCTTGATGCCAGTGACTCGGCAATTGTGACCTCTTTCGAGGCCTCTAAAGGCGCACTTACATGGGGGCGTGCAAAACTCACGGCATCCGCAACCGGAACTTGGATGAATGGATACCTTGACGATGCGGCCATGTTCAATTTTGAATTAAGTAAGGATCAAATCGCTTTAATTATGGCAGTTGGCGTAAAAGACTTCGCAACCGGTATAAAGTCAAACACTTCTGCATCAACGGCATCTGTTCTTAATAATGGTAGCCGTACTCCGGTTATCGCATTATCGCGTGCGGCAAATGTCGATATTTTCGATATTACCGGAAAAATGGTATTTTCAGCCATAACAACCTATCCTAACGATAAAATTACATTAAACAACTTACAATCAGGACAATACATTGCCCGAATTAATAGTGCATCCTCATCTGTTGCACTAAAGGTATTAGTTAAGTAGATTAATTGGTAACAAAATATGACAATCTCCGGAGATTTTCCGGAGATTGTTTTTTTTAGGCTGAACCTAAACTTTACGGTAAGGGATTGTAAAATAGAAAGTACTTCCTTCGCCAACCTTACTCTCCACCCAAATCTTTCCACCGAGCATTTGTACATATGCCTTCGAAATAGATAAGCCAAGGCCCGCCCCTTCGTACGCTTTTTTGTCGGCAACATCGGCCTGTACAAATCGGTCGAAAATGGCAGCCAGACGTTCGGCAGGGATTCCAATTCCGGTATCTGAAACAAAAAATTCAACAAAATTTTCCTTTAAATGATACCCAAAATGTATATTACCACTGTGGCAGTATTTCAATGCATTCTTAATAAGATTTGTAAGAATGGCATAAATCTTCTCTTTATCGGTTCGAACCATCGAATTTTCGGTTGGCAAGCCATTGATATAACTAAAAGTCAATCCTTTTTTTTCGGCTTCCGGTTTGAAAAATTCATACAAAAAATAGAGCTGATCGTTAATCATTGTATCCTCGTCGACCTTATTCATCAAACCGGCTTCAATTTTAGAAATATCGATTAAATCGTTAATAATGTTCAACATTCGGTTGCCGCTATATTGAATAATATTGATATAATCAACACGTTCTTCTCCGGACAAATCAGGTTCATTCAAAAGATCGGTAAAGCCCAATATCCCGTTCATTGGCGTACGAATTTCGTGACTCATATTGGCCAAAAATGCTGATTTTAAACGATCGCTTTCTTCTGCCCGTTCCTTGGCCATTACCAAATCGGAAATCATTTTTTGCTTTTCGATAAAACGGCCCAATTCGTTGCCCACGATTTCGAACAGAGCTACGAATTTTTCATCATAGGCCTGGGATTTATATGGTGTATGAAGTGAAACTACGCCAAAAAATGTACCTTCTACAATTACCGGCACAACCAAACACGTTTCAATTCCGGGATAACGGCTGAACAATGGTTTTGAATCAGCATCGTCAATTGAAAAAAGCGACGTAACACTATTCTCTGCAACCAATTGATAAAAAACATTTTGTGATATCCATTCCTCTGCCCTGTGAAATCGGGAAGAATGAAAAATACATTCAAAGCTATTGCTGACATGGTTGTAACCGGCAAACGTAAACAGTGCAGTATCTGCAATGGTCGCCAATTTATTTTCAATTTCTTCCAATAAAGCCTGTACCGAATCGGCGGTCACCACTTCAGTAGCAATTTGATACTGTATACGCAGAATTTTTTCGGAGATCACACGTTCCGTAATATCGGAAATAATATGTACAGCACCAATCAAATCGTGGTTACTATCGAGTATCGGGTCCACAACTATTTCACAATATCTATCGTTTAATACCAACTGCATCGTTTCACGCACTTTGCTCTTCTTCAGCCTTAAAAAAGGACAATCTATAACACTATTATCACATTGATGCACAATATTAAAGCATTTACTCCCTTCGATTTTACAAGTTCCGTCGGGACAGTAATCGAGAAACGATTTATTGACCTGAATAATATTTTGATTTTTATCGAGAATGGCAATGCGGTCCTGAATCGCATCAAATGTTTTACTCCACTTTTCAGCAGCCATTTTCAATTCCTTTTCCGTGTTAATGCGCTCCGTAATATCGCGCATCGTATCCATAATAAATTCCGGTTTCCCGTTTTCGTTATAGATAAAGTTAAAATTGAGTTCTGCCGGAAAAGTCGAACCATCGGCCCGAAGCACTTCGGTAATAAATCCAACAAATTTTCCCTGCTGCTCCAATTCGACGGCCAAGGTTGTGAGACTTTGCTTTTTATCGGGTGAAATTAATTCAAACACACTTCTCCCAACTAACTCATTTACATCATTATACCCAAGCATTTCGACCTTGCGGTTATTTACAAATATAATTTTACCCTGCAAATCGGTAAGGGTAATTGCATCCTGCGAGGTTTCTATTAATACTTTATACCTTGCTTCACTTTCTCGTAAAGCATCTAATAATCGAAGTGCTTCCTCCTGCTTTTTCGACAATTCAAAGGTTTTTTCGGCTACTAATGCTGCCAACCGATCTTTCTCGGAATCTTTTGCTGCCCGAGCCTCTTTGATTTTTAACATGGCGCGCAATTGAGCAACCAATTCCGACTCGTCTATTGGTTTAGTAAGAAAAGCTTCTGCTCCGGCATCTAAAGCCTTTATCCGTGTTTCTTTATCGCTTTTTATGGCCGTAACAAACACCACAGGAATATCACGAAGCCTATTATTGCTCTTTAGTTTTCTACAAACTTCAAAACCATCCATATCGGGCATAAAAACATCCAAAAGAATGACATCCGGATTTTTCGATAAGGCAAGAACAAGGCCTTCGGTACCCGAATTGGCTGTAATTACGTTTGCTTCGGGGAACACCTGAGAAACTAATGCTTTCAGACTAATCAGGTTGTCTTTTATATCATCAATTGCTAAAACTACAATATTCCTATTTTCCATAAAGCACTTCATTTATCGTATCCAAAAAGTTTTTATGATCAATTGGTTTTGAAATATAAGCATTGAACCCGTATGCTAATATTGTTTCCCGCTCCTGAATCATTGCACTGGCTGTAACGGCAATTATTGGCAGATGCCGGAATTTTGCATTGCTCTTTATGGCTTTATATGCAGCGATACCATCCAACACCGGCAACGAAATATCCATCAGTATCAAATCCGGTTCATACTTAAAAGCCATATCAACCCCTTCCTGTCCATTATAAGCTTCAATAATTTCGAATTTGTTATCCAATAAAGCTTTAATAGTCATCATGTTATCCGGATTGTCCTCGGTAATTAATACCACTGGTTTTTTTTCTTTATCAACGGTTGGCGGTAAAACTATTTTTGGCTTGTTGTTCACTTTGCCAGCCAACATACCATTTACAGCCTTTATCAATGCAGCCTTATTCACATCGCCTTTTTGAATTAACTGGTGAATGTTGTTCAGTTTTAACATACTCAGTTCTTCTTTGGTAACATGTTTGGCTGTAAGAATTAAAACAGGAATGTTGATTGTGGCTTCGGCTTCGCGAATGGTTTTAAGCAGTTGGAAACCGTCGATCCCCGGCATCATCAAATCCAAAACGATGGCATCAGGTAAAACCGTATTTAAAAGCTCTAATGCCGATTCGCCATTATTCGCCACCATTACATTATAATGATTCTCGTTTAAAAAATCCCTAAGTTGTACGATGGCTGGTTCACTGTCCTCGACCAACATAATCGAATAGGTGTGCTTTTCATCTATATTTTCGTTGCTATTGTCTGCGGTGTCCCTATTTTTATTTTCTACAATAACATCTTGAATAGGAATTTCGGGGTTTAAAGGCAAAATTAACGAAAACAGCGAGCCTTTTCCTACTGTGCTTTGAAGCGATATGGTTCCACCTATCAGATGAGCAAATTTTCGGGCAATGGCCAAACCAAGCCCCGATCCGCCAAAACGGCGCGATGTACTTCCATCGGCCTGACTAAATTCTTCAAAAATTACTTCCCGTTTATTTTCGGCAATGCCAATGCCTGTATCTGCAACATCTACAATTAACGAATCCGAAGTCTGACGAATGGTTACATCAACCCGGCCTTCATTTGTAAATTTGACAGCATTGGCAATTAAATTTTGTAAAATATGGCGAAACTTGTCCGCATCAGTAATCAATTGAAAATCTGACACATAATCAAAATGCAATAAAATACCTTTAGCATCGGCATTTGGTTTAATCATCGACACTAAATCGAAAACAATGTCACTAACATTACATTTTGAAAATTCAACATCTGTTTTGCCCGATTCAATGCGGGCAATATCCAAAATATCGTTGATTAGCGAGAGTAAATGTTTTCCATTACGAGCAATCACTTCAAGGTATTCATGTTCTTCGTCGCCAATTTTTCCTGCTAAACGACGGGTTAATACACCCGAAAGCGCAATTACCGAATTAAGTGGCGTTCGGAGTTCATGGCTCATATTCGACAGAAACACTGTTTTAAGTTTGCTTGCCTCATGCAATTGCTGTTTTTGTATTTCAAGCTGAATATTTTGCTCTCTCAACTCAAACGACTGCATCTGAAGTTCATTTTTTTGATTATCAAGTTCCTGGTTCTGAACCTCAAGTCGATGTGCAGCATCATTAACTTTTTTATACGCCAAAACACTCGAAATGCGTGCCGTTAAAATATCTAAAATATAGTCGAAAAATGCAATAGATTGAGCACTAAAACCACTCACACTCGCAAAAGAAAACACCATTTTAACCTTTTGTTCCAAAACAATGGGTATAGTTACCAACTCATTCGGGATTATTACACCAGAGACCGCATGAAATGAAAATCTCTTCTCATCGGTTAAATTAACGATGTGCTGAATTTTTTTCGTTGAGATGGCTAACCCAAGCTCGCCATCGTAATTATTGGCTCCAAAAGATTCCCTTATAGCGTTATTGCCACCCAAAGATTCTACTAGCGTATATGATTCTATTTCTTCATCTAACCTATATACTGCCGAAATTTGCGCATTACATATTTCTGATAAACGAACCAATGCAGTTCTAAAAAATACTGTGGGATCTTCAATATTCAAAATATCCATTGCAAAAGAATCGGCCGTTTTATCTAATTCAATCTTATTCTGCAATGTACCAACCATGCCATTAAAAGCCGAAGCCAGCGTACCAAATTCATTATTTTTATTGTATCTGCTTCTGGCCGACAAATTACCGGATTCAAACGCTTTTACTGCCGCCCCTAACTCCAACAATGGTCTTCTGATATTCTGAATCAAACGATAATAAACAATTAAAGAAACGATAACAATAAGCACCAAAAGAACGATTAATTGCAAAGTAAGATCTGCATTTACTTCGTTAGAACTATTAATAAACCAATCGCTCTTATTTTTTGCAAAGGTGTCTATCTGTTTTATCACATTCTGAACCTTTTTAAAAGCTTCAGATTCAGCACTATTAACCGTAATTCGGTTTATTACTACCTGTTTATCACCTTTTCTAAGCAGTTCAACCGACTCTAACTGAAGACCGAACAGTTCATTTATCGCACTTTCGAGATCATCTAAATCTTTCACCGGCCCCAAATAACCAAGTCTCAGAATATCCATCTGGCTTTGGGTATTATTTCTTGAAATCTCAATTTTATTCAAATAATCCGTTAATGAAGATTTTGATCCTTCAATCACCAAATCTTTAAATGCCAATTGTTTTGCCAGCAAATCTTCGTTAATAACAGCAATTGCTCTCCGCACTTTTAACGGATGATTGTACATATCAATGGTTTGCTGGTGCAACTTCTGCGCCTGCCTAAAGGAGACCACGCCAAGAATTATCACAAAAAGTATCATTACAGAAAATCCTGCAACCAACTGCGTACGAATATTTATATCTTTAAACTTCATATTATCAATTATTTAAAAATTGCAGAAAAGGGATAAACCTCATTCTTATGTTTTAATACCATATCGCGCTCAACCTCACCAGTTACAAAAAATCCAGACAAATTCATACTTTTCGTTAACTTATCAATCATAATACGCTGTATATCCGGCTCGTAATAAAAAAGCAAATTAGCACCCATTACCAAATCAAAATCACCAAAAATACTCGCCGGCGGACAACTGTAATCGCTGTCGAGAATGTCATAAACCGAAAAATCAATATTTCGTTTCAATTCATCACATATCATATAAGTATCACCTTTTTGTGTGAACCAACTGTTTAACCTATTGAGTGTTACGTTTTGAACATCGGCATAACTGTAATGGCCCACCCTTGCCGCCTCCAGATTCAATCCATTTTTATCCGTAGCAAAAATTCTGAAAACTAAATCAACATCTATCTTTCTCAACGCTTCGGCAAACAAAATCGCCAAACTGTAAGGTTCCTGTCCAATGGCACATGCCGAGGACCATATTCTAATCTCTTTTCGGTTTCCCTGACATGCATATTGAATGATAGACGGAATAACAACATGTTCTAATACAGTAAATGTTAGCGAATTACGAAAAAAAAGCGAATAATTATTTTGAATTAAACCTTTGACCAACTGTTGCTCTTCATCATTACATTTAAAAAAAGAGAAGTAATCATTAAATTGCCCAAATTTATTTACGCCCATTCGGGCCTGTAATAGGCTTATAATAAACCTCTTTTCGTAAATCGTTACGTTAAATCTTTTATCTGAATTGGATAAAGCATTAAATATCTGATCTATTTGTTCTACTTCAAGCTTATTTTTTGGCATCCGTAATTTATATTTTCCCTTATAGTAAAATAACAATGGTTCGTTAAGAATTTATAATGTATTGATTTTAAAAACATTACACAATAACATATACTTTATAAATTACCGTAGATAAACTTATTAAATTTTATCGAACATCAATCATTCATTCAAAATCTAACGATCTGTTAAAAATAATCAACAATACAAATAATGGTGAATACCCTTAATTTAAGGTGCAATTAACACGAAGATACAACTTTAAATAAAAACAACAAACCCAAAACTGCTTTAAAACTAAATGGAATAGATTTAAAGAAAATAATAGTGACAAACATTGAGGTAGATACAAAAAAAAGTCCAAAACAGACATTTTCATGTCATGCTTTGGACTTTACCAAAAAGAATTTGTTAATTACTCGGCTTTTTTAGTGCCTTTCTTTCCACCTTTCTTTCCACCTTTTTTACCTTTTTCGCCATTTTTTTTAACGACTTTTTTTACGGATGCAGTATCGGTAGCTGCTTTACCATCTTTTTTTACCACTTCAGTTTTTGCAGGTTTCTTTTGGTCTGCTTTTGCGGGATTTTGTGCGGTTGCCAATACACCGATTGTTAACCCTAACACAACTGCGAATGCTAAAATCTTTTTCATTTTACTAACTACTAATTTAAATTAAACACACCTTTGATAGATTAATAACTGCATAGTTTAATGCCATTGAAGAATAATTTCATTAAAATACTATTAGAACAAAAAAATGTCACATTACGCTTAGCATCCCCCTCTATTGAATCGTATATTTGCAAAAAAAAATTAGGATGAAACGGTGTACCGGCTTAATTGTACTGGCAATTATTTTAAGTAGTTGCAAAAAAACAGAATGGATTTATAACGAAGGAATGATTCATGGCACACTATTCCACTTTATATACGAGGCACCAAAAGATTTACAGCCCGAATTAATGGATGAGATGCACCATTTCGACAAACTGCTTTCGGCATGGGATTCAACATCGGTACTATCGCAATTAAACCGAAATGACATCGACAGTATTGCCGATACCACCGTACTAAATGTGTTCAAAACAGCTATTGAATATAGTAAAGTATCGGATGGATATTTCGATATTTCGGTTGCACCGATGGTAAGAGCATGGGGTTTTGGCACCGAAAACGAACACCAACCCAAAACTTTTTTTACCCCTCTTCAGATTGATTCCCTTAAAGAATTCGTAGGTTATAAACGGTTCAGGCTAAATAACAATAAAATAATTAAGGATGATCCACGCATAACCTTTGATGTCAGTGCGCTGGCAAAGGGTTATTCGTGCGATTGTGTGGCTAATTACCTCAAAAGTAAGGGCGTAAAAAATATCATGATTGAAATCGGTGGTGAAATTACTGTGGCCGGAACAAACCAGGAGGGCAAAGCGTGGGGCATAGGCATCGATAAACCCATAGACGACCCCGAAGTGACAGAAAGGGTACTCGAACATATTATTAAAGTGACCGATAAAGGCATCGCCAGTTCGGGAAATTACCGACAGTTTTACATTCGCGATGGCAAAAAATATGCACACACTATTGACCCGCATACCGGTTACCCTGTAACACATAACTTACTGAGCAGTACGGTCGTCGCAAAGGATTGTATGACCGCCGACGCACTTGCTACGGCTTGCATGGCTATGGGCGTGGAAAAAAGCATGGAAATGTCGAAACGACTGCCCGACGTGGAAGTTTTACTCATTTACAGCGAAAACGATTCGCTTAAAACCGTTTTTTCGCCCGGGATGAAGCAGTATATTGTGGAATAAACTAAAGTAAAGTCTTACAAATGCGATTATATACACGGTAAAACTCGTCGTAACTGTTGGTTTTCATCAGTTCGGTACGCCAATAAGCAGCGTCGAATATACCGTTGACATATATTTTCAAAAACCGCCGCAGCAACATATAGTTTTTAGTATTGGTCCAGGTGGCCTCAAACAACGAAACATGAGCATGCATGGTCTGCAGCCGTTTTTCGAGGTCGGGCATTTCGGTTGAGCCAAACATCCATGGATTTTTAAAAATGCCACGACCTACCATGGCCCCTTCTACGCCGGATTTTGCGATGCGGGTTACACCATCGTCAATACCTTCCACATCGCCGTTGCCCGACAAAACCACATTCGAATTAATTGCATTTCGTAACAGTGCTGCTACGCCAATCTCATTCCAATTGGCCTCTCCGTCCGACATCTGTTTCTGTATTCGGCCATGAATTGTTAATGCATCTATTGGTAGTTCAAGCAGTTGACTAATCCATCTTGTGGTTTCAATTTGTTTAACCCCCAATCGTGTTTTAACACTCAAAGGCAACGAGGTACTATTTCGCGTGGCTTTTATGATGGCTGTGGCCAATTCGGGTTTGTCAATCAATGCCGAACAACTGCCATGAGCCACCACATTTTTAACGGGACAACCCATGTTGATATCAATGCCATCAAATACCCCAAGACTTTCGACAAACCGGGCGCTTTCGGCAAATTTTTCGGGGTTATTACCCCAAATTTGGGCCACAATTTTCACACCATTTTCTCGCAATAGTTCTTGTTCTGAACCACTTACTAAAAGTCGGTGCTTTACCTTTTCGCGCCCTACCGGATGACACAATCCATCTGTAGAGACAAACTCTGTAAAAACGACCCCAAGATTTCCGGGAGAGCTATTCTGCAACACAATTTCTCTGAAAACGGTGTCGGTAACATCTTCCATAGGAGCCAGAGAAAAAAACGGCGCTTTAAGTTCGTTCCAGAAAGTCATGATTAACAGTTACAATTAAGTTTCGGACGTAAACGACTTCTGAAAATCTGGCTTCCTGCATATTTTTCCCTTAATTTTTGGCGATATACCAACCGTTCGGGTTGAGGCAACGTAAGCACATGGGCACATTCGGTACTACAACAACCCTGGTGTTTTTCGGCACAGGTACTGCATTGAATAAACAACAAATGACAATCGTCGTTGGCGCAGTTTACATAAGTATCGCAAGCCGTACCGCATTGGTGGCAATGCCCAAGTACATCGTCGGTTATCGCTTCGCCCATTCGTTCGTCGAACACAAAATTTTTACCAATAAACTTCGAGGCAACGCCAAGGTTTTTGATCTCGCCGGCATAAGCAATAATACCACCATGTAGCTGATTTACATCCTTAAAGCCATGATGGCGCATGTAGGCGCTGGCCTTTTCGCACCGCACGCCACCGGTACAATACAGCAGTATCTTCTTATCCTTTTCATGGCTGAACCGGTCGACCACCATTTGTATCTCTTCTCTGAAGGTATCTGCATCGGGGCAATATGCCGTAGAAAACCTGCCAATTTCGCTCTCGTAGTGGTTACGCATATCCACCACAATGGTATCGTCCTTATCAACCAGTTCATGAAATTCCATTGGCGAGAGGTGTGTCCCTACATTTGTAACATCAAAAAAATCGTCATTCAATCCGTCGGCAACAATCTTCGGCCTTATTTTTACTATCAGCTTGTAAAACGAGTTTTTATTCTCTTCTACGGCCCATTTTATAGGCATATTTTGCAGTTCGGTATACGAATCCAATAATGCTAACAGTTCGGACACAGCATGTTCGGGCACATTCATTTGTGCATTGATGCCTTCGCGGGCAATATAGATGCGTCCGTTGCATTGCAATGCCGATAAAGCCTGATAAAAACTATCGCGGAATTCCTGTATGTTTTCAATAATCACATAGCGGTAAAAAGATAGCGTCCGGCGATTAAAAGTTTCGGAATTTAACTGTTTTATCAACTCTTCCTTACTGTATTTGTTATATAGCATATTACTATACTTATTTAGTTTGCTTTAAAATAGTGCAAATTTACAACAATAATTTATGTCCGCAATAACAACCAAAACAAAGTACGATACCATCATTGTAGGACAAGGGCTTGCGGGCACACTTTTGGCGTTCGAACTCATCAGGCGCGGCCAATCCATTGTGGTTTTCGACAGCGACGAACCATTGCAGTCCACACCCAATGCGGCAGGCATTGTTAATCCGATTATTATCCGTAAACCATCCGAAAAGCCCAACGTGGCGGTTCAGTACAAAAAAATGGAAGAGGCATTCGGGTTCATACAGAATATATGCCGTACCACGTTTTTTCATCCTGTTGAAGGTAATGTGAAAATAACGCCCGCAGAATCCGAAAAATGGACCCGTTGGTACGCCGCAGCTCCTTCACCATACATTCAGCAAATGGTTCATACAAAACAAGAAACAACAATTACACTTAGTGGTACCGCCTATCTGGATGCCCTACATTTCGGGCAGTGTACAAGAGCGAAAAATTCGAATACGATTTGATTAAAAGGCATACGAACGCCCTGACTTACAAAGACATTGAAGCGAACCAAATCATTTTTTGCGAAGGTTGCAATGTAACAAACAACCCTTGGTTTAACCATTTGCCTTGGGCATTTACAAAAGGAGAGATGATTAAGATTGAAAATGAGCATATTGAAGCCAACAAACTGATATACGGCGACCGATTTTTACTACCGGTCGATAAGCATAAAGCGTGGATTGGGGCCACCTACTCCATTACGGATTTAACCTCAACGCCAACGGCCGAAGCCAAAAGCGAGCTGGAGCAAGCAGCGATAGGGTTAGTTAACGGACCATTTAATACAATTGAAACCCGTGCAGCGTTACGACCAAGTTTACGCGACAGGCATCCCGTATTGGGCTTTAGCGACCAAACGATGCAAATTGGTATATTTAACGGATTGGGTTCGAAGGGCGTGCTTACCGGGCCGTTCCGGGCCTCGGAAATGGCCAACCTTATCGAAAACCATCTGGTTCAGCCGGAAAAGATGGTAAACATAAGCCGGTTCAACAAAAAATAAGAACTACTATCGTTTGGGCGAATTAAGTGCCTTAACAGCAGCAAGTTGAAATCGAAGAGCCGAATAAGTAGCTCCGGAAAC
>QKHT01000308.1 GCA_003249935.1 Bacteroidota bacterium | reverse complement strand
ACCAAAGCCCATGCAACCATTACACCCGAAGAGATGGATCGCGCTTACCCGGAATTTACTAAATTCGGGATACTCCCTGCTTACGGCATGTATAGCCGCCATATCGAAAAATTAGAAACAAAAGGTCTGAAATTCAACACCGGTGTACCAGACGAACGAAAAGAAATAATTAAAGAATAGCGAAATGAATATTTCAAAAAGAACCACCATTGCGGCCCTGGCCGCACTTTCATTTGTCAGCGGTACAATGGCTGCCACGAAGAAGAAAGTACAACCTAACGTGCTTTTTATTTTTGCCGATGATATGCGCTATACCGGCGTACACGCTTTAGGCAACCAAATGGTGAAAACGCCCAATATCGATGCCTTGGTGCACGACGGCGTAGCGTTTACAAACACGTACCTGATGGGCGCATTTTCGGGTGCCACCTGTATGCCAAGCCGTGCCATGCTCAATACCGGCCGTCAGTTATGGGAACTTAACGGCATAGGTCATGATATCCCCGAATCGCATACCACCTTAGGTGAGGCCTTTAAGAACGGCGGATACAATACGTTTATAACCGGAAAATGGCACCAGGACACCAAATCATTGGCACGATCGTTTAAATGCGGTTCAACCATAATGGGGTTAGGTGCATACCTTACCGACCATTTTCGCATGCCGATATGGGATTACGACCCTTCGGGCACCTTTGCGAAAGAGGATGCCTACCTGCTTACTTACAATGCGGCCGGAAAAACAGAACGGCGGGCCATATTACCAACCGACGAAAGAGGTCCCACAGGAACCGAGGAAACCGGACCGCACAGCACCGATATCTTTGCAGAAAGTGCCATAAACTATTTGCATAACTATAAGGACAAAAAACCATTTTATATGTATGTGGCTTTTCATGCGCCACACGACCCACGGCAAGCCCCGCAAAAGTTTCGCGATATGTATCCGCCGGCATCCATACAATTACCACCATCGTATATGGCACAACACCCGTTCGATAACGGCGACATGACGCTTCGCGACGAAGCCCTGGCACCATGGCCGCGCACACCACAAGTGGTTCAGCAACAGTTGGCCGATTATTACGCTATTATAACTCACCTCGATAGTAAAATAGGCGAAGTAATCGCCGAACTAAAACGGACCGGCAAATACGAAAACACCATTATCATCTTTTCGGCCGATAGCGGTTTGGGCGTGGGATGTCACGGATTAATGGGCAAACAAAGCGTTTACGACGAAGACGGATTGCATGTGCCATTGGTGATATCGGGTAATCTGGTAAAAGAAAAAGACAAGCGTTACGATGCACTAAGCTATATTCTCGATATCTACCCAACCGCTTGCGACCTGGCCAACGTGCCAATTCCGGCTTCGGTAACAGGGCGCAGTCTGGCTCCGGTAATGCAAGGCAAAACCACCCAAGTGCGCGACTATACCTACCATGCTTACAAACAATTTCAAAGAGCATATCGCAAAGGCGACTATAAACTCATTGAATTTGTACGAGCTAAAAATCGTACCGACAATAAGAACGAACCCGAATTTGCAGGGTCCAGAGTTACGCTCCTTTTTAATATTAAAAATGATCCGTGGGAAACCACCAATCTGGCCTTTTTGCCCGACTATAAAGCCACCGTTGCTACAATGCAAAAGGAGATGAAGGAAAAAGCAGTTGAACTACACGATACAAAAGAGAACAACGGTACTGAATTCGATTTCTGGGATTATTATACAAAATAACACATGCAAACAACACATCATTTCAAGGGCTTTTGGACACTGCTTTCGCTGGCGGCAGTTACTGTACAAGCAAAAGAAGCTAAGCAACCAAACATATTGGTTATAGTGGCCGACGATTTGGGCTATGCCACCACCGGTGTTTTTGGCGGCGACCCCAATCGGGTAGCTACACCAAATATTAACCGCATTGCCACCGAAGGTGCACGGTTTACCGATGCATATGTTACCGCTTCGGTTTGTGCCCCCTCGCGATCGGGGTTGCTTACCGGCCGCTACCAGCAACGTTTTGGCGTGTATGCCAACAACGACAACCAACGCGGCCCGGGCGTGCCCGGCAGCGAAACCATGATGGCGCGATACTTTAAAGATGCCGGTTATACAACTGCTGCCATTGGTAAATGGCATGTGGGCGTAAAAGATCCGGGACAACATCCACTCGACCGCGGGTTCGACAAATATTACGGTTTTAACAGTGCACAAACCGACTATTTCAACTCGCCCATTATGTACGATGGCCGAACGAAAGTCACAAAGCACAAATACACCACATTTCAGTTTACCGACGAAGCCATTGACTTTATAAGCGGTGCCAAAGAGAAGCCATTTTTTTTGTATCTGGCTTATAATGCAGTACACGGCCCCAATCAGGCCCCGCAGGAATATATCGACAAACACGCCGATTTGCCACAGGGCATCAGAGTACAAGCAGCCATGGTTAATGCATTGGACGATGGCATTGGTCGCATACTGGATTATTTAAAGGATAAAGGATTAGAGGAGAACACCCTCTTATTCTTTTTGAGCGACAATGGCGGTTTACCAAGCTGGTGGAAAGGCAGCAACGATCCATGGCGCGGTTTTAAACGCGAACAATGGGAAGGCGGCTACCATGTGCAGTTTATGATGCGCTGGCCCGGTAAGATTCCCGCAGGAAAGGAACGTCACGAAATGGTTTCGTCGCTCGATATTCTCACCACCAGCTTAGCCGCAGCCAATATTAAAGTACCCGCAACGGTTACCTTAGATGGCGCAAATATTCTGCCCGTATTCGGCAAAAAAGAGAAACAAGTCATTCACAAATATCTCTACTGGGCCGGTTCGCACGTGGCACAGGAAAAAGATGCTGCACCGATCACTTATCCGCAGGACGATGCACCACCGGCATGGGCTGTCCGTACCGGTCCATGGAAATTGGTGCAAATGATGGAATTCGGTGCTCCGATGTTGTACAATCTCGACACCGATACTACCGAAACACACGATGTGGCGGCACAACATCCCGAGATAGTAAAAGAACTCACCAAAGCATTTGCTGTATGGTTTAAAGATATGACCCCGCCAATTGCGTGGAATAAGAAATATTACGATCAGCTAAAAACAATTAAATAGGCTCATAAAAATGAGAAAAATCGTTTCATCAATGCTTGTATTTGTAACCATGGTTGCAAACGCACAGCTCAATACCGCCTACTTTCAAAAACTGCAATCGCAGCGGGTGGTATCGAGCGACACGATACAATGGACCCAATTTGGACCGGGCAT
Organism: Bacteroidota bacterium; assembly: GCA_003249935.1. GTDB lineage: Bacteria > Bacteroidota > Bacteroidia > Bacteroidales > UBA5342 > SZUA-561. Next base: position 4,248 of record QKHT01000308.1, on the reverse strand, counting down.
GTCGGGCTACTGCGAAGCGTTCTGGTGCCATCCCACCAACGATAGCGTTATGTTTATGTCGCCCGATATGTACAACAGCTATGGCTCTTGGGATGGCGGAAAATCGTGGCAAACCATTAAAGATTGCGACGGAACCGGTTGGGATATGCGCCGCATACAGTCTATCAATTTTTCGTCGCAAAATCCCGATTTTGGGCATGCCATCGACGTAAGAGGGTATTTATACAAAACCACCGACCGTGGTCATAACTGGACCAAAATATTGGAGCTTGGCGGCCGCTGTTCCGAAATGACCGTAGACCCAAGCAACGACCAAAACTGGTACATTGGGGCCGGCGATTTTTGGAATGTAAAAGCCAACTGGCGCAGTGCCGCAAACACTTTGGGCGTAACCTACGCTTATGCCCAGTATGGTTACATCACTAAAAGCACCGATGGAGGTAAAACATGGACAAAAAAAACCAGCGGATTACCCTCCACCCTCGACGTGGGCCGAATTATTGTGGACCCCACCGACTCGAAAATCATAATTGCCGCCACAAACTCGGGCATTTACCGCAGCACCAACCAGGGCGAAACATGGGCTCTGAGTGGCACGGGCTTACCCAACAATTTGCCGCGCGACATGACAAGTTATTACAACAAAGCCGATAACGAATTTATTTTGTACATGGTAGAACAAACTGTGTATGAACCAAGTGGTACAACAATAACCAGCAAAGGCGGTGTTTATAAAAGCACAGACCATGGCGTTACATGGACATCGGTTTCCGGGAATCTTGCTTTTGACTTAACTAAAGTTACGGCTTACACTACTCGCGACTATTACTACAATGCCGTGGGCTTTTGGCTGGGAAAGACTAAATCCGAAGCTAAAACATTATACCCCACCTATCCTGCTTCGGTGTACCCCGTTTTTAACCGTTTAAGGGTGAACCCGCTTAACAAAAACGAACTTTATGTAACCTATAATGTAAAACATGATAAGAGCTTTGGTATTGGCGATGTATGGAAAACCAACGATGGTGGTAATACATGGATTTCTACCGCCAGAACCGGTAAATACTGGACCGGTAAAACCGATAATGCTTATTGGTTAACCCGCCAGCCCAACGATTTGGGTATGAACACAACTTTTGCCCATCTGCAGGATGATATGGCATCCGGGTTCGAAACTGCCGGTAACCGCTTCTTAGAACTAAACAGCAAGGGCGATGTGTTTATTTGCATCGATCAGCAAGTGCTGCGATCCAACGACCATGGTAAAACATGGCTTCAGGTTGACGATAACGAAACAGCTCCCGGTAGTAAAACCTGGGTTGGGCGCGGCGGAAGTAATCTCCCCGGCCGTTTTATGCTGTTGGAAACCGGCATTGCCAAACGTTACCTGTTTTGCAGCGGCGAACACGGTCTCTGGCAAACCGAACCCCTTGGTGGATATGCCGACAATATGGCCATTCCCGTAAAACAAATTGAAGGTCAGGTGAACAGCTCCGGTGCGACATCTATCGCCTCGGTAGCCGTTGATCCGAAAAATCCAAACATCATTTACATCCTGATGTTCCGTCAGGATCATCAGGGCTATTTGCGCCGATCAACCGATGGAGGTAAAACATGGGCCAACGTTTCGAAACCGGTAAACTATACGGGCAACCTGTCGAGCGATATGATGTTTCAATATTCGCTGATGGTCGATTACAGCAATTCGCAAAACATCTATTTTGTAATGCCACAAAACGCCCCTTCCGAAGTCAGCAACACCAGTGTTCCGGCAGCATTTACCGATTTTGGCGTATACCGTAGCAAAGACGCAGGTAAAACGTGGGCCATTGTCAACAACGGATTCCCGGCCAACAGCAGCGTACACCGTATTATCATGGATCCGGCCACACCAACCACCTTGTATGCCGCACTCAATTATACCCGTTCGGTAAATGGCAGTGCGGTATTAGATGGTGGTCTCTACAAATCGGTTAACCAAGGCGACAACTGGACTAAAATGACCATCCCTTCGGCCATAAAATCGGTCAACAATGTATTTTTGGACCGTAACAACCGCTATATGTATATCTCTTGCGGCCGTTACGAAGGCACTTTTGCCGATGGCGGCGTATGGCGAAGCAAAGACGAAGGCACCACTTGGGAAAAAATATTCGAGATGCCGTTTATTTATCAAACCGAAACATCGCCTTTAAATCCCAACCTCATTACCGTTTCGGTAGGAGGCACGCACGAAGTTAAAAGCGCCACACCGCTCAATCCCGGCGCATATATTTCGTATAATGGTGGTGCCGGTTGGACAAAAGTAAACCGCAACCTCGGTCAACCCAACGACATTGTAGACTTTAAGCCCGACCCATTCTTCGAAGGGGTTTACTGGTGCGCGCTTAAAGGCAGCGGCTGGGCGGTTGGTTACACCAAAGGCATGACCCGCGGTTGGACAGAACTTTATAGTGCCACACCTAAGACCATGGTGCCCGAAATCGAAAAAATTTCGCTCTACCCCAATCCTTCACAAAATTTACTTCACATAACGTTTAATGTTGAACCCCGGTCGTGCGGTCCGGTACAACTATTTTCGATTGACGGAAAGCAGGTACTTAACATGCCTAACGCATCCAACAAACAGAACCTCCAAGTGCCGGTAAACACATTGGCGTGTGGTACTTACTTTGTAAAAACCACCATAAATGGTGTGCCTTATACCAAGCGGTTCATTAAAAACTAAATAAATTTCGCAGATAAATACCGAAATTTTAAACACAACCATCGTGCCGGGACAGATTCATTTGCAATCTATCCCGGCATTGTTTTTTTCAGGCTGAACCACAAGCGTATCGTATCCGGGGTTCAAAACAAAACAATTTATGGCAATGACACAGCACAAAACAGCATAGCCTTATTTCACGTTACTTTTCCATACGATGTCGGGGTAAAAATGAACGTGAGCGGGGTCGAAACATACGATGTCTGGGTCGAAACATACGATGTCTGGGGCAAAATGAACGCGAGCCTACAAAAAATGAACGCGAGTTTATGTTTCGACCCCGATTTTGTTTTTTGCTGTTTGCTGGCATCGCAGTTCAACCATCGAATAGCTCGCAGTTGGTTCAACCGAAACAAAAAGCAACCGGAAACGGTTAGTTGATTTGAGAGTGTAAATAGGATTGTGTAAACAGATAATTACAATCTACTTTATACTCCAATAACTAAATACTGATGCATTCAGACCTTTATCTATTTGTGTTGGTAAATTCTTGGTTCAATACGTATTTCTCGATATGTTGCCAATATATCCTTTATTTTGAGTTGAAGTAACGCTTTTTGATTCTCGGTGAACCCGTTGATATTTTCATCAATAGCAAGGAATGGGAAGTTGGTTTTGTTGATTATTAATTCATAAAAACTTCCATTATTGTATGGCGAATTGCTGAATGCATAAACCGATTGCAGCAAGTTAAAGACTTCGTTTCCTATACCAATTAGCAGAAGTGGTTTTAGGTATTCGCACTCCATTTCGAGTTTGGGGTGGCAATTGAAAAACCGCTCTTTTAATTGGGGATAGCTGGTTATTTCATCATTATTATCTACGCATTTTACGCAACAGGTTGAATAAATAGCTTTATCATCGATATTTAAAAATGGCAAAACATTTTCTTTAATAAAGGATTTCAATATCCAATATTCTTTTTCTTCGGCTTTGGTTAAAAGCAATATTGGTGGAAAATCGGTCTTGGCCGATGCTGTGGAATGGGCAAATCTTCGTTCTCCGTTGTTGCATTGAGCACAATCAAACAATTCCATCAATTCGGTAAGGTATTCGCCGGAAGCCATTCGGCAATACCATTCGGCAATAGATTTCGGTTTTGTTATCGGAGGCCTTAACTTTAAGATAGCCTTTTTTTAGAAACTCACGGGGTGTTCGATCGCCCCTAATGAAGGTCCGGCAACTTAGGTGTTCGAGTGGCTGAAAATATTCCTTTACATGGTTGCAAAAAGAGATATTCTCTAAAACAGGGATTTTATCTTTGGTACCTTCGGCAAAAGCAGAGATATGTAACGGTTTTTTGGGAATAAATTCGCATCTGTAGGGATCATTTCCAAAACCATCGTCATCACCAAAACGGAAACCGCCAAAAATATCGATGGAGAATTTGTTTTTCTCCCAATCGTTGTCAGTATCTATCAGGTCGGCAAAAACAGCAGCTTTGATACTCCCGTTTTTGATGGCTTCTATAAAGAGAATTG
>QKHT01000020.1 GCA_003249935.1 Bacteroidota bacterium | reverse complement strand
CTGAAGGATGGCCAACACCACACCAATTAGTATTATCTTCTTAATTTTGGGCGTTTTTAAGTCCTTAAAATCGACTTTAGCTGTTTCATCGGCCAACGTGGTTTTAATCGATTTAAAACTTAACTGGCTGTAATCAATACCACCTATTCGTCCCAATATAGACCGGGCTTTATCGTCAAACCCTGCTTTAACAAGCCAGCGTGGGCTTTCAGGAATCAAGAAAGCCAAAGCGAAGAACAAACCGGCGAAAAAAGTTTCGGCCCAAAACATCCAGCGCCATCCCATTTGCGCATTCCATGTTTGCAGGATTTCTGCATCGCCAAAGCCTTCAGGCACTTTTTGTGCAATAAGCAGGTTAATAATCTGGGCCAGCAAAATACCGATTACAATGGTCAGCTGGTTAATTGCCACGAAACGCCCACGCATTTTAGCTGGCGAAATCTCAGCAATGTAAATGGGCGAAAGCACCGAAGCCATACCTATACCAATGCCACCAATAATCCGGTAAACAATAAAAGTTGTTATCCCGTTGGCAGCACCGGTTCCAATAGCAGATACCGTGAAAAGCGCAGCAGCAAAAATTAACGGTTTCTTACGCCCAATTTTATCCGACAAAGTGCCGGCAAACATGGCACCCACAAGGCAACCAACCAATGCACTGCTCATTACCCACCCTTGCAACACGGGCATTTCCCTTATTCCAAAGAATACCTCGTAAAAACGTTTGGCACCGCCAATAACCACCCAGTCGTAACCAAACAAAAGGCCGCCAAGTGCCGAAACAAGGGTGATCCCAAATATAAACCGATTATTAAATTTTAGTTTATCCACGTTCAAAAGATTTTAGTTTAGTGTTATCAATTTAGTTTTATCAAAAGTAGCACTTTGCATAGTTATTCAAAATGTATGATTTTCCTAAAAAATAGACGATCTTACCACAAATATGTTTTCAAAAAAACACCTTACTCATTTTTTCAACAGATGATTACACACTAATAATGAGTTATTTTATATTTTTATGCTCAAGAACAAACCATATCACACATGAACAAATACACACATTTATAAAATGAAAAAACAAGATGGTTTTCCCGGACAAAGGAGCTATGTTTTTCCCGAGCGCATTTTAAGCATTGTGAAGGACAACCCTTTAATATCGGACCTCTACATAACCGACATTGGCTATTACCCACAGGCATCCTATCATTTCAAAGAAAGAAAAACCGGGGTCGATCAGACCATTCTGATATACAACGTACATGGCAACGGAACTATAAAGACGCCAAACAGGCTGATCCAACTGCCCGAGGACCACTTTCTTATTATTCCCCCCAATACGCCCCATGCTTATTATGCAGAGACACAATCCCCCTGGTCAATTTACTGGGTGCATTTTGCAGGAAAAAAGGCCGGGGAAATTGCAAAACCTGTTTTGCAAGCCATATTGGTAGAACGCTCCCAAACATCACGTACAAAAGACCGGATTGAGCTTTTTGAAGAAATTTTTATCAATATTGATCGTGGGTTCAGCATTGAAACACTTGAATACATTAACTTGTGCCTTCCTCGCCTGCTATCGTCTTTCACCCACTTGCAACAATACCGTATCCTAAAAACCCAGATTGCAAAGGATCCTGTGAGCCAAAGTATTAACTTCATGCTCGAGAATATAAACAAGAAATTCAAATTGGAGGAACTGGCCAGCGTTGTGAGACTTTCCATGTCACATTTCTCAAGGCTATTTTTGTCGCGTACCGGGCATTCCCCTATCGATTATTTCATTCAGTTGAAAATTCAGCATTCCTGCAGGCTTCTTGACAACTCGAAGCTTTCGATTGCCGACATTGCACGGGAATCGGGCTTTGACGACCAATTCTA
>QKHT01000126.1 GCA_003249935.1 Bacteroidota bacterium | reverse complement strand
CCATATATTTTGGAGTCGGGGTAGTTTTCGGTGTAAAAAACAAAAACATCGCGTGCTGCCCGAAAGTGGCAATCTTCGAGCGATTCGTAACTCACGGGCAGGAATTTGCTTTTGTCGCTTGTGGTCCCCGACGATTTGGCAAACCACTCTACATTTTCGGGCCACAGAATGTCGGGTTCTCCGGCAATCATACGGGCAATCCATGGCTTAATATCGTCGTAATAATGTAATGGTATTTGCGATTGAAAATCGGAAATTGTGTCAATTTTATCGAAACTGTACTTTTTTCCAAATACGGTTTCTTCGGCTTTGCTAATCAGTTTCTTAAGTTGTTTGGTCTGAACCTCAACAGGGTTAAATTTAAATTCTTCGATGTGGCTTAATCGGCGCAGATTAACTAATGAAATTAACGAATTTAAAATTGACATGTATTTTTATGCTTTTGTTCATTACCGGAAACAAAAGTATTTAAAACCAATCGAAATAACAAGCGAACCGAAAATCCATTTGTGTTACAATTGTGTAACGCAATTGGTAAGTGGTAATACCGCTTAATTCAAACGGGCAATCTGGTTCAGTTATAAACAAAATACCCTGTAAATGATGTGTTTACAGGGTATTGTTGTGTCTGTTTATTATTTATTTTGCATACAGCTTGTCTCGCAATGCAAGAATATTTTCGTCGGTAATGTAGTCGTCGTAGTCCATCTTTTTATCGATTATCCCATTAGGCGTAAACTCAATGATGCGATTACAAACGGTTTGAATAAACTCGTGGTCGTGCGACGACATTAGAATTACACCGGGGAATCGTTTGAGCGAGTTGTTAAATGCCTGAATGCTTTCGAGATCGAGGTGGTTTGTTGGCGTATCCAAAATCAATACATTGGCATTGCGAAGCATCATTCTTGCAATCATGCAACGCATTTTTTCGCCTCCCGAGAGTACATTCGATTTTTTTTGCACCTCTTCGCCGGAGAAGAGCATTTTTCCGAGGAACCCACGAAGGTAAATTTCCGACGAATCGTCGGAAAAATCGGCTAACCAGTCGATCAGTTTTTTAGGTGATTCGAAAAACGATGCATTGTCGAGTGGGAGGTAGGCTGTTGTAATGGTTACACCCCAGTCGAACGAACCTCTATCCGGTTGTATCTTATCGTTTATGATCTCAAAAAATGCTGTCATTGCGCGAGGATCGCGTGAAAGGAACACTACTTTTTCGTCGCGCTCAATATTGAACGATGCGTTTTTGAAGAGTATTTCGCCTTCTATCGAAGCGGTTAAATCCGTAACTTCCAAAATGCGTGCCCCTTGTTCTCGTTCGGGTGTGAAAATTATACCCGGGTATTTGCGGCTCGATGGCTTAATTTCTTCGATATTAAGTTTTTCGAGCATCTTTTTTCGACTTGTTGTTTGCTTGCTTTTTGCAACATTGGCACTAAATCGGGCAATAAATTCGAGAAGCTCTTTTTTCTTTTCCTCGGCCTTTTTATTTTGGTTTTGTTGCTGACGGAGTGCTAATTGGCTGCTTTCGTACCAGTAACTGTAGTTTCCGGCAAACATCTCCACGCGGCTAAAGTCGATATCGACAGTGTGGGTGCAAATGGCATCGAGAAAGTGGCGGTCGTGCGATATAACCAAAACGGTGTTTTCGTAATTAGAGAGATAGTTTTCGAGCCAGCCAACTGTATCGAGGTCGAGGTCGTTGGTTGGTTCATCGAGCAACAGGTTGTCCGGCTTTCCAAATAGGGCCTGAGCTAATAGTACACGTACTTTTTCGTTACCGCTCACGTCGGCCATCAAACGCGTGTGTAAATGCTCCCGGATGCCCAAACCACTTAACAGCATGGCCGCATCACTTTCGGCATTCCAGCCATCCATTTCGGCAAA
>QKHT01000062.1 GCA_003249935.1 Bacteroidota bacterium | reverse complement strand
CCACATGGCGCAGTGCCACAGCAGGCGAAGAAATTGTAGACCTTACCGTATTGACCCAGTCGTTTAACGGTTGGTATAACAATGCAGCCATTGTTGCCGGCGACGAAGTTTGGGTTATTAAAGGAACCTACACGGTAACAGATACAGTAAAAATAAAGGGCGGCGAAAAACTCATAGGTGGTTTTGCCGGAACCGAAACAGCAGCATCGCAACGTGCCAAAGGCACTTCGGCATGGGATTTTACCAACGAAACCGTGTTGGATGGTAACAATGCGGTACTGATTTTGGGCGCTGCAAAATCAACGACATCCGGCACGCTGATAGATGGAATAACTATTACCAAAGGCAAATCGACGGGTACGGTAGTTACCGCAGCCGGAGCTGTTGTCGGTTCGAACACCATCATGCAAAACTGCAAAGTTATCAACTGCGAAACCACGACGCCAAACTCATCGGCCGGTGGCGTATTTGTTTTTACGGGAGGCAAACTCAGCAATTCATTTATTAGCGAAAACAAAACTGCCGGAAGTGGTGGAGGCGTAATTTCGCAAGCAGGCACCGAAGTGAGCGGATGTACTATCGATAACAACTTAGCCATTAAAAATGCCGGTGGCCTCTATTTTCTGGCAGGTGTTGGCGAAGGCCAAATTGCAAGCAACTGTATTATTACCAACAACAAAACAACCAGCACCACCGACCAGGGCGGCGCCGGATTATACGCTTACCAAACAGCCAAGCTTACAACAAACATCAAGATTACGGACTGTATAATTTCGAAAAACAGCTCGGGAAAAACAGGCGGTGGCTTGAATTTTAACCAATCGATTGCAGACTTAAACGTATACGAAATAACAAACTGTACCATAGAGGAAAATACCGGCGTAAATGGTGCCGGCATTAACGTAACCAAAGGCAGCATTATTTTAAACAATTGCAAAATTCTGAAAAATGCAGGTAGCGGCACTGGCATTGGGGCAGGCATCAATCTGGCCACCACTTCGGCAGCAATAATCAACAACACCCTCATACAAGGTAATATAGTGCCCGATGCCAACGAAGGTTCGGCCATTAAAGCAGCGGTGGAATTTACCGCAAACAACATGGTGGTTACCGCCAATCAAGGTAAAAACGTTATAAGTGTAGTCAGCACCAGCACCACCAACGGCTGCGTATTTAATAACTGTACTTTTGCCGCCAACAAAAAATGGGATGCCACCACCAGCGAATATGTTACCGGCGCGGCATTGATTCTTAAAACAGCGGCAACCAGTCTGTTTACCAACTGTATTGCATTCGAATGCAGCAATAACCCCTACTATTTTGCACAAGGCACCGCAGGCGCCACGGCACCAACGGTTTTGAATTGCGGTTTTGAACCATCGGCATCCAACAATGCCAACAACGTGTACACCAACAGTGGCGGATGTATTACCGACATAAATGCAGGTTCGTTCAAAGATGCAGCCAACCTCAACTGGGCACTTTCCGACACGTCTACTGCCATTAATGCCGGCGTAGCTATAGCAACTTGCAGTCCCGACATTGCCGGCGTAATGCGTCCGGTGGGTGCAGCCTTCGACATGGGCGCTTACGAATACACATCGCCACTTAGTGCAAAACAATTAGCAGCAGGCGAAAACGCAAAATTGTATTTCAATCCATCAACCAGAATACTTAAAATAATGACGAATGCACCGCACAACGTCACAGTATTCAATGCGATGGGTCAGATGGTAAAACAGGTAAAAAATGCCAACGGTATAGTAGATTGTTCGGCTCTGCCACAAGGCATTTACCTTATCGACATTAACAATAATGGCGTACATGAAGTAAAGAAAATTAGCTTATAACACAGGCAAAAGAGACCATTAATACCAACAAAAGTAAACGTGTATA
>QKHT01000026.1 GCA_003249935.1 Bacteroidota bacterium | reverse complement strand
GGCAATGTAGACTATTACCGCCTTTCGCCCGAAAACATTGAACGCATAGAGGTGAGCGAAGGTGCCGATGGAGCCTTGTTTGGATCGAATGCCGTAGCCGGGGTCATTAATATTGTAACGCGCAAACAAACCGGTGGACATACAGCCGATGTGCATGTGCAATACGGAAGTTATGGCACGGTAACCTCGGGAGTCAATCTGTTTTATCCTTTGGGGGCGAAATGGCGCGGAAGTACCTCGGCCGAATATTTTGGAACAAACGGGTACGAAGTGTTCGATAGCCTGCATAAAAAAGTGCTGAATGTAGAGCAGTCGCCTATGCAAACCGCCTCGCTCAATCAGCGCATTTTCTGGAATCCGGGAGGACATTGGGATGGCGAGGCTTCGGTATCGGGCTATTTCAGATATCGGGCCGACCGCTCGGTTCAGCACATACAATACGCCTTTGCCGATGGCAACATGCTGGCGGCACTCAACTACCAAAACGAAGCCTTTACCAACAAGTTTACCGTAAATGCCGACCAGTACCGTGGTTACGAATACTATTCCGATACGCACAACAGTAAATTGTATTATCAGAACAATATTGTAAACGTGCGCAACGTATCGAAATATAATTTTTGCACCGGTTCCGATTTGTTGGTTGGGGGCGAATATTTTTACGACGAAGCCTTTTCGGATCGAACCTCGCAAAAGTGGGCCCACAATCACTCTTCGGCCCTTTTCGTGCAGCACGACCTCAAGGTAAAGTCGCGTTTTTTTGCCACCACCTCGCTCAGATATTCTTATAATAATATGTTTGGAAGCCGGTTCACCCCCGATATGTCGCTGCTGTATAAACTGCCGCATTTCGATTTTCGGGCCAATATCGCTCGGGGGTTCAGGCCGCCAACGTTTAAGGAGCTCTATTTTAAGTTCGACCATTTTGGTTGGTTTTACATTGTGGGCAATCCCAACCTCAGGGCCGAAACTTCGGTTTTTGGGTCGTTGTCGGCCGAGTATCACGCGGGGCCACACAGCCTTGGCATCAATGTGTCGGAAAACCGTGTGCGCGACATGATTCTGGAGCAACCGGTAGACAATAGTTACATCTACCAGAATGTGAGCCGGGCCAATGTGCGTACCATGGTTGTGTCGGGTAGAACCGCCATGGGTACCCGAGCCGATATATGGGGCGATGTAACGTTGGTCGATGGCAAGGATCTGGAGCAGAACAACACCACCCTGATGGGACTCTATCCCTGGTCGGCACGGTTAAATGTAAATGTGAAGTTCAAAGCATGTAAATCCGACTTTAGCTGGCTGTTGTCGGGTAGGGCATACAGCCAAACCAACAAACTGTCGTTCAATAATCTCAAAACCATAAAAAGTCCGGCGTACCAAATGTACCGCACGGCACTTACACTCAATAAATCGAATCTTACCTTGTCGGGTGGGGTCGATAACCTGCTTAACTATACCGATTTCTATAATCAATCGACCTACAGTCCCGGACGAACGTATTTTATTAAATTAAATTATAAATTAAAAATCAAAGAGTAAATATGAAAATTGTAAATTATTTTTTAGCAGTAGCGGCTATTACAGCCATGGTGTCGTGCGATAATTCCGACGAAAAATCGGATTACACGTTTATAAATGCCACATCTGATTCTACAACCGTATATTTTTCGTTTGAAAAAGACAAGGTTGTAGCCGTTACGAATGGTCCTGTTACCGAAGAGTGGGATATTGCATTCTATAGATATAATATCAAAACAAACGGCGGTGAGTCGGGCCCGGGTTTGGGCGGTGCACTATGTGCCTATGAAACTAATTTCGATAAAGTGACTGAGGCTCCTGCCACCGGTTACGAGTCGGACGATTCGTTAATGATTACAACCGGTTTCAATCCCGTG
>QKHT01000249.1 GCA_003249935.1 Bacteroidota bacterium | reverse complement strand
TCGACCATCTCTTTGGGCAGAATGCCTTTGATGTCGTAGATCACCGAATCGTGACGGCGAATAGCATCATAGTCTAAAGCAAGAAATTCGTTGTGAGCAACAGCCAATATGATGGCATCGAATTTTTTTACCGGAATTTCTTTAATGTCGTTAAAAATATCCACACCATATTCGTGTTTTACCTCGTCTTTATTAGCCCAGGGGTCGAAAGTCCATGTGGTTGTACCAAAATCGTTGAGTTCGTGAATAATGTCCACCACTTTGGTGTTGCGCACATCGGGGCAATTTTCTTTGAAAGTAATACCGAGCACCAGTACGTTGGTATTGGCAATCCGGTGTTCTTTTTTGATCATCAGCTTCATTACCTTGTTGGCTACGAAGTGGCTCATATTGTCATTTACCCTTCGACCCGAGCGAATCACTTCGGGGTAGTACCCAAGCGATTCTGCTTTAAATGCCAGATAATAAGGATCTACACTAATACAATGACCACCAACAAGGCCAGGTTTGTATTTAAGGAAGTTCCATTTTGTGCCGGCAGCTTCAATCACTTCGCTGGTGTCGATATCCATCAGGTCGAAGATGAGTGCCAATTCGTTCACAAACGAAATATTGAGGTCGCGTTGTGCATTTTCGATAACCTTGGATGCTTCGGCCACTTTAATCGAGGAGGCTTTATGTGTTCCGGCCACAATAATTGACCGATAAAGCGCATCTACTTTGTCGGCTATTTGGGGGGTTGAACCAGAGGTAACTTTTTTTATTTTTGTTACGGTATGCTCCTTATCGCCCGGATTGATACGTTCGGGCGAATAACCACAGAAAAAATCAACATTATATTTAAGTCCCGAAACTTTTTCGAGAACCGGCACACAATCCTCTTCGGTTGCCCCGGGATATACTGTGGATTCGTAAATAACAATATCGCCCTTTTTAAGCACTTTACCAATGGTTTCGGAGGCTTTTTGCAATGGTGTAAGATCGGGGCGCTTATTATTGTCGATTGGTGTGGGAACGGTAACGATATAGTAATTACAATCGCTGATTGCCTCTAAATTGTAAGCATAACTAATTAGCGGGCTACTTTTAAGGTGTTCGGGCGATACTTCGAGTGTATGATCCTCGCCACCCTGAAGTTCGGTTACACGTTGTTTATTAATATCAAAACCTACTGTTGGATACTTGAAGCCAAATTCTACGGCCAAAGGGAGGCCTACATATCCAAGGCCGACAACTGCTATCTTAATCTCATTCATATTCAAGTTTTTCTAAAACTGTACGAAGATATTAAAAATGGAAGAAAATAGGAATTAAAATTAACGAAAGTACAAAACAAATAATATTTAAAGGTAATCCAATCTTGGTATAGTCGGTAAAACGGTAGTTACCCATCCCCTGTACAATCAGGTTGGTTTGGTATCCTATGGGTGTTGAAAAACTGGCTGAAGCCGCAACACAAATGGCAATAAAAAACGGTTTGGGATCGATGCCCATCTGATTTGCTGCGGATATTGCAATTGGAAAAGCGAGTGCTGCTGCGGCATTGTTGGTAATTACTTCGGTAAAAATGTTGGTTAACAGATAGATGCCGGCCAACGCACCATACGGGCCAAAACGCCTGAACAAGTCGATGGTGGATTGTGCAATCACATCGGCGGCACCCGAATTAGCCAAAGCTTTACTTACGCCAAACGAACAAGCAATGGTAATAAGAATATCCCAGCTAATTGATTTGGTATACTCTTTTGCCGGCAATACTTTAAACCAAAGGATGATTACAACAGCCACTGCGGCAAAGAAGAACATATCGAGCTTTATTTTATCAAAAATCACCTTTTCGTTAAAAATGGCTGTTGCAGCTGCCATACAAAGCAATATTATAATAGAAAACCACATTTTATGCTTTTTTTCAGGCTTGGTAATATCGCCAAGATAACTTGTGGTATAAAAAATACGATCGTTGCCCCAGTTAATCAAAAAATCGTCGGTACTAATAAGTATCAGGTTATCGCCTTCTTTGAGCGTAAGGTTGTTGAGGTTTTCAGAAATTCGTTCGCCATTACGGTGTACAGCCATCACAATGGCATTAAAATGCGACATAAAATTAAATGCTGCAATGGTTGAACCAATACCCGGAAATCGTGGCGATATAACGGCTTCAATCTGTTTAAGATTCTGACTTCTGAATGTTTTCGGGGCATCCTTAAGGCATACCAATTGTAATCCTTTAATCTTCAGTAACTCGAGAAAGTCGGCCGAAGCACCAGCGAGAATAAGCCTGTCGCCACCTTCGATAGTATATTCGCCCTTCGAAGCCTTCATGTATTTTCCATTGCGGAGTATGGCCGATACGACAAAATCTTTAAGCAATTCATGGCGTCGGCGCACAATTACAATACCGTCGATTGCACTATTGGGTTGAACCACCACATCGAAATAGTACTCGCGGAACTTTCCCACACCATAAGTTTTGGATATTTTTTTTCCGGGAAGTAAAAGGTTTCCAAATACAGCCATATAACCAAAACCTACGATAACCAATGGTATGCCAATGTAGGCGAGTTCAAACATACCAATTCCTTTCATTCCGTGATCGATCATCATACCATCTACCACAAGGTTGGTAGATGTACCAATAAGGGTACAGATTCCGCCCAAAATGGTGGCATACGACAATGGGATTAAAAATTTTGAAGCCGGAAGCTCCATCGTCCCGGCCCATTTTTTTATCATTGGGGCAAAAATAACCACAATGGGTGTATTGTTGAAAAATGCTGAAATACCTGCAATTGGTAACATCGTTTTGTACAAAAGCCTTGGTATGGGTTCTTTCCTTTTCGGAAGAATAATTTTTGCAAGGTAGTCTATGGCCCCGGTTTGCCGAATGCTTTCACTAATAATAAAAAGCAAAGCAATGGTAAGCATCCCCTTGTTTGAAAACCCGGCAAGTGCCTCATTATGATTGATAATACCGGGTATCATCATTAATGTTAGTGCTGTAAACATCACAATTCCCGGTCGCAACATTTCGCGCGCCAATGCAATGATCATCATCAGCAATACAATACACACATAGTATCCTTCGAAACTCATGGGCCCTTTATTCGAGTCCCGGGCATAAACCGGGGTTCATATTAATTTATAAAAACAAAAATATAAAAAAAGAGAGGCAAATTACCGCTTTAGGATAATAATTAAGAAAGTCGAATCCTTGTAATCAACCATGATTTGTTTGAATACGTGTCTGCCGCAATTGCATCGGCCTTACAGCGGATGATCACGAGATGGTTTCGCCCATGATTGCGACGGCGGGGAACGAGCGGAAAGCCATCTCGATCCCATCCGGTTTAATCAAAATAAAAAGGGCCACCGAAAACGGCAGCCCTGTATTGTTGTGTTCAAATGGCCGTTAAATCCAGCGGATATACGCCAAATCCTGACGGTGTGGTAAATCGGGATGATTTGGAACCATACGCATGGCGAATTTAAATGTACCCGGATCAGAATACGTTTTTTCGGCCGAGAAGGTAACCACAGACCCTTCGGTTTTGGATGCCGTTAATGCCACAATTTTGTGAATGGTATTCGAATTATCCTCGCTGGTACTAATTTGCACCAATTCGACCGATACATCATTGGCCGAAAGCTGACCCAAATCGAGTGTTAAACCAACATGATAGGTCATACCGGTAAGCAGGCCGCTATGGGCAGTTGATGGATCCACAACCGACAAAACCTGAATTTTATCCCATTCGGAAGCCATTTTTTGCTTCCATTCTGCAATTTTTACGGCTTTTTCGTATCCTTTTGCGCTTAGCTTTGCCACTCTTGCAGCTTGTGGCGCATAAAATTTAGCGATATAGTCGTCTATCATTCGTTTGGTGGTAAACAACGGCGCAATACCTGCAATCGATTTTTTCATTAACTGAACCCAATCCGGCGAGAAGCCTTCTTCGGTCTGATGATAATATGCCGGAGTGATCTGGTGTTCGAGCAAACTATAAATTGTAGCTGCATCGAGTTCATCCTGACTATCCTGATTGTCGAACGTCCGTTTTTCGCTCAGTGCCCAACCTGCACCTTCGATATAACCTTCACACCACCATCCGTCGAGTACACTCAGATTGAGTGTGCCGTTCAGTTCGGCCTTCATACCACTTGTACCCGAGGCTTCGAGCGGACGGGTTGGATTGTTGAGCCAAATATCCACACCCGATACCAAACGACGGGCTAAACGCATATCGTAGTTTTCGAGGAAGATGATTTTACCCAAAAATTGCGGCATGCGCGATACCTCAACAACTCTTTTAATAAGTCCTTGTCCACCGCCATCGGCAGGGTGCGCTTTACCTGCAAACAAGAACTGAACGGGACGATTCGGATTATTTACAATACGATCGAGACGCTCAAGATCGTTGAACAACAAATGCGCACGTTTGTAGGTGGCAAAACGTCGGGCAAACCCAATGGTAAGTACTTTGGGATTGATAAGGTCGAGGATTTCCACAATACGCGACGGATCGCCCTGAAGTTTGAGCCAGTCGGCTTCAAACCGTTCGCGGATGTAAACCATCAGTTTTTCTTTCAGTTTACGTTTCGTTTCCCAAATGAGTTTATCGGGCAATTCGTATATCTTTTCCCAATATTTGGTGTTCGACATATCGTCTAAAAATCCTTCACCAAAGTTCGATTCGTAAAGTTTACGCCATTCTGTGGCCGTCCAGGTTCCGTAATGAACCCCATTGGTTACGTAGTCGATATGTAGTTCTTCGGGGAAAAATCCTTTCCAGAGGTGTTGGAACATATCGCGACTTACCGCTCCATGCAAACGGCTTACGCCATTCATGTTTTGCGAAGTACGTGCAGCAAAGTTGCTCATCGAGAATTTTTCGCCACCGTTGCCAGGTTCTTCGCGACCCAGCCCCATAAATTCGTTCCAGTCGATATGCAAACGTTCGGGCACATGACGCATATAGGCCCGAAGCATATTTTCTTCGAAACTATCGTGCCCGGCAGGTACGGGAGTATGCGTGGTAAACAACGACGAGGCTCTTACCATTTCGAATGCTTCGTCGAAACTCATGCCGCCATCATTAATATATTCATCTAAACGGGCCACATTGATAAATGCGGCATGGCCTTCGTTGCAATGGTACATTTCGGTTTTAATGCCCATCAATCGCAACGCCTGAATACCGCCAATACCTAAGAGTACTTCTTGTTTTAAGCGGTTTTCCCAATCGCCGCCATACAACTGATAGGTGATAGAACGGTCGTAATCTGCATTTTCTTCAATATCGGTATCGAGCAAAACCAGATTGATGCGCCCAACTGCAATTTTCCAAACGGCCACATGCAAATCACGGCCCGGAAATGGCAAAACAAATTTTAAGGCATTGCCTTCGGCATCCTTCACTTGCTCCAAAGGCAACAATGAGTAGTTCTGTGGTTCATACGTAGCCTGTTGGTCGCCATGCACCGACAAAACCTGAGTGAAGTAGCCATAGCGGTACAGTAAGCCAACCGCTGTCATGTTTACGTTTACATCCGAGGCTTCTTTAAGATAGTCGCCGGCTAAAATACCCAAGCCCCCCGAATACACCTTAATGCTGTCGGTTAGGCCGTATTCCATGCTGAAGTAACTCACCGATGGGGTGTCTTTACGTGGTTCAACCGCCATATAAGCTTTAAAATCGGCATATACTTTCTTAAAGTTCGACATAAATACATGATCGGCCATGAGCTCGGTAAACCGTTCGTAGGGTGTTTGTTCCAGCACGCGAACGGCATTGTTCATGTATTTATTCCACAAAGGCGGGTTCATATAGCCAAACAATTCGCCGGCTTCATAATTCCACACATACCATATATTGTGCGCTATTTCACCAAGTCCTTTTAGCTCTTCGGGCAGGTTCGACATAACTTTCAGTTCTTTCCATGTCGGTGTGTTGCTTTTGTTGTTTAATGCTATCATCTCTCTATTTGTTTTAATCGTTGGTTCTTTTTTAAAAAATCTCTCTTTACTATAACGCAATGCGATTTTGTATGCTTCGATATAATATGAATACAAATTATCCCACAATACCGATGAAGCAATGTCAAATGCTTTTGAGGCTGCATTTTCGCGTTGCTCGGGGCTCAGTTGGGTAAAAAGGGCCAATTCGGCGGCTATCTTATCCGAAACATCGCCCGCATTATTGTCGTTGCGATAGAGTACGGTAATGCCCTGATCCACATGTCCGGCCTTGTCGAAAACCCATTGGCCAAATCCTGCAAGCGTTGTGGTAATGGTTGGCACCCCAAAAGCCACACTTTCCATTGGCGTGTATCCCCACGGTTCGTAATAAGAAGGAAACACAGTGAGGTCCATACCTATAAGCAAATCGTAGTAACTCATGTTAAAAATGCCATCGTTGCCGTTGAGGTAGGCAGGTACAAAAATGAGTTTTACACTATCTTCGGTACCATTGTCGAGACTGCACGACTTTAAAGTGTTAAGAATCGGGTCGTAATGAAGCTCGTGGAGACCATGTGTAAGGAATCGGTTGCTAAAGTCATCGTTAAAAATTTCACCTTTGTTATCGGTAAGAATATCTTTACGTGGCCCAAAGCTGTTTCCTGGGATCATTATAAAAGCAACTATCGGGTGTTTGGCTGAACCGTTATCGTTAAGTTTGTGAAGCGCATCGATAAATACGTCGATGCCTTTGTTTCTGAACTCGTATCTGCCGCTCGAAGCAATATAAAGTGTGTCGTTGGTAAGTTGGTAACCCATTACCGCTTCGGCCACTTCTTTGAGTTTTGCTCTGGCTATCGAACGTTTTTCCGAAAATTCGATGCCTTGTGGTACAAAGCTTGTTTCAAAACCATTGGGTGTTACGATATCGGGGTTTTTGCCAATGATCGCTTTACTTTCGATGGCCGTAATTTCGCTTACCGTGGTAAAACAATCGGCGGCCATTGCCGATTTTTGTTCCAACGAATGTTTTGCAACCACCCCCAATTCTTTAGCCATGTGGTCGCCATTGTAGTTATGCAGTTGATCGTACAGTGGCAAATGGTTTCCGGCAACAGACCGGCCTGTTACGGTAGAATGGGTGGTAAAAACGGTAAATGCATAAGGGACTCTGTGTTTAAGGTACAAAACCCCGGCACCTGTCATCCACTCATGAAAATGAGCCAAAACCCTTGAACCTTCCTGAAGATGAAATTGAGAAAAACTCTCAACCACCATTCCGGCTGCATAACCGAACAAAGCCGATTCAATATATTCCCAACTCCCAAAAAGCGAATCGAGTCCGAATCCCGACCATAACTCACCAAATATATGGTTCTTCTGTTCAATCAGCG
>QKHT01000242.1 GCA_003249935.1 Bacteroidota bacterium | reverse complement strand
TAAAACAGGGCTAAAAATGAGTAAAACAGACGGATGCACTAAACAAAACATGAACATAAATTAAAATAAGGGGCAAAAAAGAAAAAAACCATGCAAAATGTGATGGGGAATGCCATTTTTGCACTACTTCTAAGCTATTGATATAATTTTGCAACAACACAAACCAGCCGTACGACAAAAAACAGGTGCATTCTTTTTGGTGGTTAGGGATTGAACCAAAGCCTGCGCATTTGTACCGTTGATGCCAAATGTGTCGGGTTTGCAACGCCCCGGGACTTTAAATTACTTACGCCGACTGCGCATGAGGTTCAACCAAAAAAAGCAGATTGAACATTACACCAAACAGACAAAATCCTGGAGTGGAGCACGCCCCATTCATTTCGACGCATCGAACAAAAAACAAAAAAAGGTGGAAACACAAGGTTTTTTTTGGAATTTTTCATACATATTACCAGCACTCAGATTATATATTTAGTTGATAAACAATTAATATTATGCTACATAGGGTCTGCTGAAAAACTCGGGTAATGATTTTTAGTTTGAATGGATTTGGCTGCAAAATTTCAAGGATAGGCAGCACCTTATTTTTTGTATGATCCACATTTTGCCTTATCCTATCGGACAGCCCTCTTGCTGAAAAACTCAGCACCACCTTGAGGATTTGGCACGGGAGTGCCGCCCCGGCCAACTTGACCAGTTTGAGCACAAAAAAGATGCAGGCAATCCATGTCTCGCTGGTGTCTTTAAGCCTGGCCTTGATCCGGTTTAACCCATATCTAGTTTTGGCCTGGCCAAACTTGCCTTCGATCGGATTGCGCTCCCCCGGTCTTACGTGAACTTGCACTGCCGATGGCCTTCCAAGTGGCTTGGCCAGAAGCTTTATCCCTTTCTCTTTCAACGCTGCACGGTTGGAGCGCGTGCAGTAGATCTGGTCGGCCAAAAGTTCTTTGGGGTAACAACCGAACCGCTTCCGGTAGTTCTCAACATAGTCCATCATGTGACTCCCTTCGTTGAAGGCATCCCAGCTTAGTTCGTCCAGGAAGGAGATGCCATCGATAACCGAAACATGGATCTTGGCACCAAACTCCACTTTTGCCTGGCTCTTTCCTCGTACAATTGGGCGAACATGAGGTTGATGGATGCTCACGATACGGTCTTCGATGCTGTGCGTTTTTGCATCGTACATTTGTTTCTGCTGGCAATAAAGCGTGTTCCCCACCAGAAGGTATTTGTATTCTTTGGGATTCAACGGAATATGAGGGTACGCATCGAGCAGTCGGTTTATCGAGTTCAGGTTGCGTTTGACAAAACGCAACTGGCTGCCTACCGATTTCCGGATTTCCTTACGGGATTTGTTCTTCTTCTGTGCCGTTTGAAGGTAGCACTTGCGGGCTACGTGCCTGTACGTACGGGGCTTGTTTGGATGTAAGCCCGGGGCATAAAGCACATCGATCAATTGCTCGGTCTTTTCCCTCGCGTCGGATAACAGATCCAGATCGGTTGGTTAAGCAATATCCTGAGGACAGGCTGTGGCATCGTAGATCACCCTCCCCTTTTTTTCAGGTTCTCCTGAATTGGTTCCTTCCTCAGACGGAGGTTTGGTATCCTCTTCTTTCGACTCCAATCTGGTTTTTAGCCAAACGATCCTCTCGTTAATTGCATTCAGATTCTCCATGCCCTACCGTTTACGGAAGTCGACAAACAGCGAAGCATCAAATGGCGGTTCGCTGCTGAAACTAGAATAGCCCAGAAAGTACTGCATATAAATGTTCTCCGAAATCTGTTCAACAGTCTCCCGGTCATCCAGGTTGCAAAGGTGCTTGATGATCAATGACCCCAGGATAAGCCTTGGACTCAATGGTGGGCGGCCTGTCGGGCTAAGCCCAACATTCTTCAGGTAAAGGCTACAAATCTCGTCCCAAGGTATAAGCTTTGATAACACGACCCACCGGCTCAACGGGTTGAGCTGCTGCTCAAATGGCGATTAAAACATTCTTACGTAAGCTGAATTGGACTTACGTATTTAGGTGTTGGTGCACGCTTTTTAAATGGCTTTCTCATATTTCCTTGCACTTATTTCAATAAATATCGGCACAAATAATTTAATTCCATGAAGATGACAATTTTTTCAGCAGACCTTATCTAGTAATTGTAAATAAAAAAATGAGAGCATAGTCACTAAAATAAAAAAGAGCCACCCGTTAGTCGAGTAGCTCTTTATTCATTATACAAAAGCAAACTAACAACTATTGTTTTACAATCCTTAACACTTGCTGACCTTTATCCATATAGCTAAATTTTACCATATACAATCCATGGCTGCAATCTTCGAGCATTATAGTATTCAATCCATTTTCAGAAGCTTGTGATAATAACAGTTGCCCCATAACGTTATAAACTTGCACCGAATCAATAAGCCCGTTGTTCGTGTAATGCACCATGTTTTTAAAAGGGTTTGGATATATTTTTACCTCATTTTTGATGTTTGATTCCGTTAAAGTAGCAGTACCAGAGGATGTTACATTAAAACTTACTTCCTTTTTTGTAATGGCGGTTTGCCAATTGCCACCAACAGGACGTATTGACAATATAAATTTATAACCATCTTTTACCGCTAGTTTAGAAGCGAATGTTATTAGAATTGTTTTTTCTCCGGTACCGGGCGGAACCGTTACTAATGAGTTGGTAATGTATACAGCATCTTTAACCTCAATATTTATATCTCTATTTGTAGTTGCTGAATATCTCACTTTTATCGGCACTGAAAGATCCTCAGTCGATATTGCAGATGGAACTTCAATAAAGCTTATAGCATCTTCCGTTGGGGATACTTCTCCTTCAATAACTTTAAAAACGGCTTCTGTTCCGAATAAGTTATCAGATGAAGTTCCGCCAACCGGGCGAATTGAAGCTTTAAATTTATACCCTTCATTAACAGCAAGAGTTGATGCTAAAGCAATATTAACAGACGTTGACCCAACTCCACGTTCAATAGTAACAGTCTTATTTGTAATGATTGAGCCATCTGGTTTTTGAAGCTCAACAATAATTTCTCTTTGTTCATTGGCTCCATAGTAATAAATGGTTCGGTTCGTGTATATTTTTCTCCATCCCATTTAACGATAGGTGTAGCAGGCCATTTCGATTTTGCCTGAGGGTTCAACCAATTAAAAGCATCGTGCCCTAAATGAGTGGTATGATAAACAAAGAAAGGCTTCCCTTCGCTGTGCTTTCGCTCCATAAAATTAAACACAAACTGAAGTTCAACATCGGGGCCAAAAGTTCCAAGCCCGAATTTTTTCTTTGATTCAGGTGTATTTGGCCACCATACGATTTGATTCGGAGCAGAAGGGTCATTCATTAATTTCACATGCGGATACCAATACCAACCGTGCTGTAAATAGGTATTACAAGGCTGGTCGGTATCGGAATTTACCATAACCCGTTTACCTCCAATATTTTTATACTCGAGCTTAAAATCAGTGAATGGATTATCATTATCATTGAGATCGCCACCGGGCGTAAAGCACCCTTCATCGAAACCATGTTTTGCATAACTACCAGCCATTTGCGTTTTACCTGCCCAATAGGTTCCATAACCCGATTTTTGAGCCACGGTTCCCAATGTTAAAGGCGAACTCATATACACAGGCCAGGTATCAATTTTGCCATCTTCATCGGGGCCGTAACCTTTATCCTTATTGTTCCACCATTTGGTTTGATAGGCATAACGTCCACTCATCATCATGGCACGACTCGGATTACAAACAGTAGCAGCCCAGGTATTCAGAACCCAACAACCTCGTTGGGCAAAATTATCGATAACCGGTGTTTTTGCACGAAATCGCAAATCGGAGGTATTATTAGATTGCGGGCTACTCCAAACCGATGAACCATAAATCGGGAATTCTCTTGCGCTGATATCATCTGCAAACAGAATAACCACATTTGGTTTTTGCGTTTTTTCGGCAACAGAACTTATACAAAACGAACCAGCAATTAACGCTGGGAAAATGACGTTAGTTTTATTCATAAAAGATAAAAATTGAATACCGATTGTTTTTCTTCACTCATTCAGAACAAACAATTGATTATAATTAGAAAAAGAACATCCGGAACAAAATACCCAACAGATGGTCACGTATTTCAAATAATTTCCGAATACCTTAGGTGGTAAACAGCAAAGCAGCGATTTAATAATAAGATACTATTAGAACTACCATGCACGCTATATGCAGCCTATGATTTGATCAAAAGTATAGGATTCAGGGAATGACGATTAATTCTGAAACATATAAAAACTATACAACACGAAATTTGTTTTCACCAATCAATATACAGTTTATAATTCGAATACTTTAAATACCTAATTCACTGTTTTTTACAAATTTTATCGCAAATGCATATTTTGTTTAGTCTAACGCAAAAAAAACAATGTATAAATACAAATCAAAAGGATAAAAGGTGTAAACACACGAAGAAATATTACGTTGAATTGTCTGAATTTGTTTAAGTAAACCCCATTGCTTTTTAAAAACGCCACATTTTAATGTACAACAGCTCTGTTTACAATGGATTTTAAACGTGTCGTAAGGAATACAAACTGTATATAGCAAAGAATGGAAGAAGAAAAAAAAACTTCAGCTAACTAAAATAAAGAATCAGGTCACACAACCAGACCAATTATAAAACCGGAACAAAACACCCGTAAAAATATAGTTTGAAACAAAAGAATTATGCGCAACAGTGGTTGTTCGTTTTAAACTCCTTTGCAGTCATACCGTACACTTTTTTAAACGATTTTGCCAGATGGCTGCTATCGGTAAAATTCATCTGAAATGCAATTTCCTTCAGGCTTAATTCGGTATGCAGAATCTTGGTTTCTACTATTTTCAGCTTCGACTTCAGGATATAATCAGCCAGACTTATACCAGCCTGCTTCTTAAAGTATTCTGAAAAATAGCTCGGCGCAATGCCAAATTTTTCGGAAAGATTCGTCAAACGCAGTTTTTCATTATCAAGAATGTGTGTATTGATATACCGCACAATTTCGCCAAAACGGTTATCCGACTCGTTGGCTTTATCCACATATTTCTTTTCAATGCTTCGCGCCAGAATATTCAGGATCGAAGCAATAACGCCTGTTATAATCGAAACAGAATAACTATCGTTGGCCAAATATTCCTGATAAATGAATTTGATATTGCTCACGATGTATTGCCTTTCGCGTTCCGACGAAATGATGTCACCCGGAACCTTATTGTAATTCGCGATCACGTAGGCAATTTTATCGAACCAAACCTCGTAATTCGTCAGATTTTCAGAATTCAGAAAATAATGATCGGTAAATCGAATAAAGTAAAACCGCGATGGACTTGTCAGCCTGAAGGAGTGACAATCGAGCGGTGGCAGGAAAAAGATATTTCCTTCCCTGAATTCGAATTCGTGCTGATTAATACACTGATAACCACTACCCTTTTCGACATATACAATTTCGAAAAAATTATTCTTGTATGGTCTTCGTACCCACAGATCCATTTCTTCAATGTGTATTTCCAATAATTTATCAATCGATTGTGTTTTCATTGTATTTATATTAGCCAATATGGTGCAAAAATACATATTTTAATAAAACATCGAGCTGATATTTGTCCATTTATGCCTAATTCAGAAAATATGAACTTATAATCATACAATTATTTCCAATTTTAATACAATTCGCCATTCATTTGCCCGACCTATCTTTGCATCGTAATCAAATAAAAAATAGAAGTTATGGCTTATTTTTCAGTTTTGGATGTAACTCCAACTACAGACACATGGATTCCGGCTTATTTGGAACCAGCTAACAGAATAGTGGCAAAATATGGTGGCAAATATGTTGCAAGAACAGCCAGTCACGAGCAAATCGAAGGCGAGAAAAAAGATGCTGCATTGCGCATTGTGATTGAATGGCCATCAAAAGAAGCTGCTGTAAGTTTCATGAACGATCCTGAATATGTGCCTCATTTAAAAGCACGTACTGCGGGTTCGGTGAGCAATCACTACCTGATCGAAGCAAAAGACGATCTGGCTTAACAGTATTTCCTGGCGGCAAAACAACATGTAAAACCATGCTTGTTTTATTTGCCAATAAATTGATCATTCAAACCTCACATACAATTATTTACAATGAAAATTAAAGAAATTTTACATCAGAGATATTCAACCAAAGAGTTTGATCCTACCAGAAAAATATCTTCAGAGGATTTTGAACAGGTTAAAATGCTTTTACGCATGAGTCCTTCGAGCACCAACATTCAGCCATGGCACTTTATTATTGCCGATACGAAAGAAGGAAAAGCCAGAGTTGCAAAGGGAGCTCAGGGTTTTTATCAATTCAACGAGAAAAAAATCATGGATGCATCGCATGTGATCGTTTTCTGTGCCAGAACCGATGCCGACAACGATTATATGTTGCATTTGTTGGAAACCGAAGATAAAGACGGTCGCTATCCGAATGACGAAATCAAACAAATGGTATTTGGTGCCCGTAACATTTTTGCCAATATGCACCGCTACGATTACAAAGATTTGCAGCACTGGATGGAAAAACAGGTGTACATGAACATGGGAAACATGTTACTTGGCGTTGCAGCAATTGGCATTGACGCACTGCCAATGGAAGGTGTGGATATGAAACTTATTGATCAGGAATTTAATTTACGCGAGAATGGATTTACAGCTGTTGCTGTAATCTCATTGGGGTACCGCACTGAAAGCGATTTCAATACTCCGGAAAAAACGCCAAAATCACGTTTACCAGAAGCTGAAATCTTTACTATTCTATAATTTTCGGGAATGAAGAATATTTTAATTACCGGCAGCACTGATGGAATTGGCAATCTGGCAGCACTGAAACTAGCCTGCGATGGTCACCAAATTCTTCTGCATGGCAGGGATCAGGCAAAACTGAATTCAACCATTGCTAAAATCAAATCCTTTTCGAAAAACGAAAATATTTTTGGCTTCGTTGCTGATTTTTCAGATTTATCAGCAGTTAAAAAGATGGCTGCTGAAGTAAAAAGCAGGGTTGAAACACTGGACGTTTTGGTAAACAATGCCGGCATCTATAACAGCTCCCTGTCAAAAAACAACGAAGGTTTCGAAATGAGATATGTAGTGAACTACCTTTCTCCCTACTTACTTACACAGGAACTTTTGCCACTGCTGTCGAATATGGCAGGCAGTCGGGTAATTAACCTCAGTTCAGCGGCGCAATCAGATGTATCGATCCGTGCAATCAACGGAGTCGTAAATATTCCGGTACAGGCAGCCTATGCTCAGAGTAAACTTGCGCTAACCATGTGGAGCTTTTACATGGCAGAAAAACAACCAAACATTTCGGTAATTGCACTCAACCCGGGGTCGTTGCTAAACACAAAAATGGTAAAAGAGGCATTCGGACATCATTGGTCTCCGGCTGAAAAAGGTGCTGATATAATTTATGATTTGGCAGTAAGTCAAAACTTTGCTGGTATTACCGGGAAATATTTCGATAACGATTCGGGTGGCTTTTCGAATGCTCATCCTCAGGCCTACAACAAGGCAGCTGTTAGCGAGCTAATCACATTTACCGAAAACTTATTGAATTAACATGAAACGAGCATGATTCGTTAACAAAACATGGATGAGAACTGATCATGCAAGTTCTATCCGGCAATTAAAAACAAATTATTCGCGGATGAAATATACCGGACCGATATACAGACCGCCATACGAAGCAAACACCTTGTTGCTTCAGGTAACAGTAGGTTGTGCACACAATAAATGTACGTTTTGCTCCATGTATCGCGAAGTGAAATTCTCGACCGAGCGTATTGAGCAAGTAGAAGAAGATCTGCAGGAAGCACAGATGCGGTATCCAAACACACGCCGTATCTTCCTGGTGAATGGCGATGCCTTTGTACTTTCAGCCAAACGACTGAAACCAATTGCAGAGTTGGTTCACAAGTATTTGCCCAAAGTATCGGTAATTACCATGTACGCTTCCATCAATAACATCAAAGGTAAAACCGACGAAGAACTGGCAGAGCTAAAGAAACTTGGTATCGACGAGCTGTGGATTGGTGCTGAAACCGGCCATGCGGCAACACTCGATTACCACAAAAAAGGATTTACGCTGGAGGATTCCTACGAACAACTGGAACGTCTGAATAAATCCGGAATTCGTTTCTATTTTGGATTCATGTTTGGAGCTGCCGGCAAAGGCAAGGGTATCGAAAATGCAGTTGCCACAGCAAAAATCATCAACACGGTTAAGCCTTTGGGCATTGTTCCGACAACTTTAGGTGCTTTCGGCGAGACTGAACTGGCACTGGATGTTGAAAAAGGAATTTTCGAACCGGCTACCGAGGCTGAGGTTCTCGAAGAACAGAAGAAACTGATTGAACTGGTTGAAGTGGAAACATTCTACATGGGCATTCACAGTCTGAACCCGGTAAGCTTCGATGCGAAATTACCCGAACAAAAAGTGGCTATCATCCAAAAAATTGATGATATGATAAACAGAATGGATCGCTCCATTCTGGAGAGCGTACAGAAGCGCCGTTCGGTATAAATACATGCTTTTTTAAACGAAATACAATTGAAACACAAATAGCAAACTTGAGGTAAAAATGCGCTATGGTAATTTTTGGGTTAGGTCGGATCTGAAACTTTTAGGAGTACAATTTCTAAACTCTTTAAATTTCCGGTTGAAATAAGCAAGATTATCATAGCCAACTTCAAAAGCCACATCCGTAATGCTAAGTTTTGTTGTCGCCAATAGTTCACATGCTTTACTTACCCGCAACATATTAAGGTAGTTGGAAAAAGTATAACTGGTTTGCGATTTAAAAAACACACAAAACCCCGACAGACTCATGCCTGCCACCTCAGCCACCATCCCAACCGAAATTTTTTCCTGAAAATGCTCGGAAATGTAATTTAAAACATGTTTTGTTTTTTCATCATACAAACGCATGTTATCAAACGTAATTGTCGACAATTGCACGCAATCGTTGGCATTGTCCTTAATTTCCTCCAAAATTCTGAACAACGAAACAAAATTATGAAATGATGGCACTAATGTCATCGTCTCCAATATCTTTTTTATTTTTTCTCTGGTTGAACCGACCAATTCGATGCCAAACTTCAACGATTCGAGGAGCATTCGGGTTTGATTAAACTCAGGGAACTGATTATTAACAGTGAATATAGATTCGGGGAACAGCACCGCAATGGTTTCAATCGGGAACTCATCCGGTTCAGCCATAAAACCTAATTCATGATAATGTGGCACCCTGGGCCCAAGTATTACCACTTCGCCGGTTTGGTAATTGCCGACACAATTACCAATTATTTTTATGCCCTGACTTTTTTTGATGTAAATAATTTCGTAATCCTCATGATAGTGATGTGGTGCGTAGAAACTATTCAGCACATCATTTTTAACCAAAATACTTTGGTCAAACGATTTTACCGGCTTTTTTTGTTGAATATTCATTTTATTTACCTGATCCTGACCTCAAATATAACAATTGTACAAATATAGTATAGGACAATTGGAATAATGTATTTGAATATACCACCATATCTAAATATTTTTGTAAACGCATGGATGATTGGGATTAGCGAATTCCAACTTCATTGCGCATCGTAAATTTTGATTAACCGGCAAACTAATCAGTAAACATCCATCTCAATTGAGATCAATAATTGAACCGGAAATTAATCAAAGGGAAAATACATGGAACAAACACGGTGAAGACATCCACACCGCGAATTACACATCGTAAGAAATAAAAAAGAAAACATCAGTATAATGAAAAATTTAATCGCTATTGCTGTATTGTTAATTACAGTAGTAAGTTGCCACATAAACCAAAAAGCAACTCAAACCGGCTTCCCGTTTATTTTACCGAAAGAAAAACCAAATCGGCCAATGAGCGCCGCCATGGAGCGAATTTACACCGCTTATGAATCAGCCGAACCGCAGTATAACGAGCTTTTCAGTCAGTTTAAATACTCAGAACTGAAAGGTTTTGATTATCACGGACACGATGGAACCGTTTCTCGCCGTGACCCTTCAAAAATTATTCGTTATAACGGCAAATATTACGTTTGGTACACGCACCGGCAAACACCAACGCCACCGATGGGCGCCGAAAAATGTACCGATGAGATTCCGTCATCAGACTGGGACTTGTCTGAAGTATGGTATGCAACATCCGATGATGGTTTTACCTGGCAAGAGCAAGGTGTAGCCATTAAGCGTCCGGAAAAACCATTGGTTGGGTGGCGTTCTGTTACTACGGCTGATATTTTAGAGTGGAAAGGAAAATTTTACCTCTATTATCAGGGTTTCATGGAAGCCAGTGGCAAGCGCGGAGATGACTGCCCTGTAGCTGTTTCATGGGCCGATTCGCCTGATGGCCCGTGGACGCCGTACAATAAAGTAGTTATTGCCAATGGTGCAAAAGGAGAATGGGATCAGTATTCTATCCACGATCCTTATCCGTTGGTGCACGACAGGAAAATTTATATCTACTATAAATCTGATTTTGGAGAGGCTCCTGATAAGGTGCGTATGGCGGGATTGGCAACAGCGGATAATCCACTGGGGCCTTTTACCAAATGTCCGCTAAATCCGGTGATCACGTCGGGCCACGAAACAACACTTTTCCCATATAAAAAGGGGGTTGCAGCATTGGTCTATAAAGATGGTCCCGAACACAACACCATTCAGTATGCCGAAGACTGGGTCAACTTCAAAATTGCTTCGATCACTGAAATGATGCCATGGGCTGGCGCTCCGTATGTCCCCGATGCGTTTACCGATACGAAAGACGGTCGTGGGATTACATGGGGTCTTGCACATTTTATCAACTTCAATCAGGATGCGCGCACCTATCACTCGGTTATGGTTCGCTTCGATTGCGATCTAAGCCGCGACCTCAATGACCCGGAAATGAAACAACACCGTGTGATCCATGCACCCGATGTTTATTATCGTCAGGGATTAAGCAAAAAGCAATTGATTCGAATCAAGGAAGAAAACAAAAACAAAAAATAATTAGCGATGTTACAAAAAAACACATTTATACTGCTGTTCGGCTTGGCTGCCTCTTTTACATTGAACGCTCAGAGTAAGCAGAAACCAAATATAATTTTTCTGCTTGCTGATGATGCCGGGTATCACGATTTTGGATTTCATGGAACAAAAACATTCAAAACACCAAATCTGGATAAACTTGCCTCTGAAGGAATTATTTTTCGACAAGCGTATACAACAGCTTCTGTTTGTGGCCCTTCACGCGCCGGATTGTTAACAGGCATGTATCCGCAACGATTTGGGTTCGAGGAAAATAATGTTCCCGGTTACATGAGCGAATCGTCGAAACTCATTGACGATGAAATGGGTCTGCCACTTCACCTGAAAACCATTGCCGATTACATGAATCCGCTGGGTTATAAATCCATCATTCTCGGTAAGTGGCACATGGGAAACGTTGACCGGTACCATCCTTTGAAAAGAGGATTCGATGAGTTTTATGGATTTAGGGGAGGCGCCAGATCATTTTGGCCTTTAACCGAAAAAGAAGCAGAAGAAAGACCCGAAAACCGGTTGGAAAAAGGCTTTAGAAACTACGAAGAACCTAAGAAATACTTAACCGACGATATTGCGGATAAAGCTTGTGATTTTATGGTACAACACCAAAAAGAGCCGTTCTTTATGTATGTTTCATTCAATGCAGTGCATTCTCCGCTGCAAGCCACCAAGGACGATTTGGATAAAGTTGATAGTTGGGGTTTCAACCTTAAAGGAAACAGAAGGACACTGGCAGCCATGACATTCGCACTCGATCGTGCATGTGGAACCATTTTATCAAAATTAAAAGAACTGGGGCTCGAAGAAAACACCATCATCGTATTTACCGACGATAACGGTGGCCCGGATGTAACCAATACCTGCAACTATCCGCTCAGTGG
>QKHT01000243.1 GCA_003249935.1 Bacteroidota bacterium | reverse complement strand
GTAAATGGCAACGATGCAATGAAAAGTGTTATGGCCGGATTTGCCTTGGGCGGCCTGCTTAAATACCTCGAACTTGAGGTGTTTAAGCAAACAGCAAGTAACTTAGGACATTTTTTTGTGCCTTATGCCAACCAAGGTTTGCTGATATGGGCCTTCACTATGTTGGTTTTAGCCATTTTGCTACTAAATCATCCAATGGGGAATAACGCAAATTTAGTTGCCGAACTAACGTTTAGCTCGAAAAACAAAAAGATGACCGAATATCTTGGCACACGATGGTTCAATCATGTGCTTTTGTGGTGGGGAATTACGTTCGTTATTTTAATCGTTTTGGTGGTGTTGTTTTCGATGTGATGTAAGTTAATATGTTTTATGTCGAAATATCAGGGCATAACAAGGAAAACTAATTTTGTTTATCTAAATTATTTCGATTCGTACTAACGAAAAAAGAATGTTTTTTTTGTTAATCGATATATATTTGAATACAATATTCAAAAAGAGATGGATTATCGTTTAAAATAATTGTTCGTAAATTTTTATATATTATATTTGTTTGACCAATACGATATTCAATTATTAGGTAAGGATCATGAATTTTTTTTGCTCAATTCATAAACGTGTATGAATTAAAGATTGAGAGATTAAATTGATCCTAATTTTTAATATTATTTAATACAGATGAAAAACCCAAAATTGTTCTTTATTCTCGTTGCATTTGCATTCGGTATGAGTGTAAGTGCGCAAAAACTTGTAGTAGAAAATGGCGTAGCCACCTACACCGCCGATACCACCATTGGAAAAAAATTCCCGGTTCCCGATTCGTGGAACAAAATTGTAATTGACGAAAACGTAACCATTACCGGTAGTTTTTATATGGGAAACCGAAGTAAACCCATCGAAATATTGGGGAAAAACAGAAAAACATCCATTATTCAGGGCGATGGTTCGCGTCCAACAGATGATGGGATTAGTGGAAGATCCTATTCGGCAATACGTTGCGATGGATCGCCGGATCTATACGTCCACGACCTGAAGGTTACCAAGCCTATGAAATTCCATATTCATGGTGGGTTTGGTAATGTAACCGTAGAACGTTGCGATATTATTGCAGGTGCCGAAACCGCTACAACAGATGGTATTCATGGCGGTATTGGTAAAACCATTGTAAGAGATTGTTATATCGATGTTTTTGATGATGCTTTATACACGGTAGAATGTAAATTGGTTGAAAACACAACCATTGTACACAATCATAACGGAGGGCCGTTTATGACTGCCTGGGGAGCCTCAGTGCCCGATGGGCATGTATGTGTTATCAGAAATTGCAAAGTCATTGATAATTCTGATAACACTGACTATAACCATGGAATAGTGAGTTGGGCAGGTAAAAATGCTTCGGGTGTCGAAACGCTTACTTTAAAGTTTGAAGGCACTTTTGAGTATACCGTAAATCCGGGTAAACAACCATCTCCTTTTTACACTATTGGTAAAAAGTCTTCGGGTTTATCAAATGCTCATATCGTAATTGATGGGATCTGTCCCCAAAAAACGAGTATCGATTTAAGAGGAAGTACAAATAGTTCGGTAACATTCAAAAATTGTTTGGATTGTACCGACAAAACCGCACCAACGATACCGGGAACAATATTAGCGGGCAATGTTACCTATAACTCTGTTGATTTAAGCTGGGGCGCATCGACCGATGATGTGGCCGTAACCGGATATGAAATCTATGTCGACGGTACATTAAAATCAACATCAGCTACAACAACGGCCACCATTAGCGGTTTAATTTGCGAAAAACAATACAGTATCAATATTCTTGCCTTTGATGCCTGCGGAAATAAATCGGACAAAAACAGTACTGTGAATTTCACGACTTCAATTTGCCCGCCTTGTACAAACGTACCGACGATTACCGGCGGAAATGGAGCCGAAGCGGGTCAGGCAGCCTATATTTCTATGACACTACCCACAACCATCCTTGCCGAAAATGTAGATAGTGGCGATAATGGCGTTGCTTACTATGATTATGGTTACGGTGGTGCTACAAATGAAATACGGCCAACATGGAGCACAGAACATGGATTTAGATTAGATTCTGATATCGAATATGACGATGATGGAACCGGAAATACAATTATTGGAGGAATAAACAGTGGCGAGTGGGCCGAATATACCGTTACGGTGCCGGCGGGTGGCGGTTCGTACCGTTTGAGTTCGGTTAAATACTCTACCAATAGTGGCGTTACCGGCAAAGTTTGGTTCAAAATCGGAAAGGCCACAAGTTGTTTAATCAACCTGCCTAATACCAATAAAGTTATTTCGTCGGTTCCGGTCAATTTCGAATTCACGTTACCCGAAGGCGATCATGTATTCACTTGGATTTCGGAAGCTTTTGGGTTCAATTTAGACGAGTTTGTGATTGATGCCTCTACTTCTGTTAAGGAAAATACAGCTACGGGTAATTTAATTAAGGTATTCCCCAATCCGGTGCAAAGCATTGTATTTATCGAAACGTTTTTGGGTGAACCGCGTCTGTTCGATCTTTCGGGAAAAGAATTGAAGGTAAACGTTTCCGGGTCGCCAACCGGTTACAAACTTGATGTGGAGAAGCTGAGTACTGGATTGTACTTTGTAAAAGCAGGTAATTCCGTTGTAAAAGTAATTAAGGAATAATCTTAGTCATCGACCAAAATTCTTTACTTCTATCAGAATTTCAATACAATAAAGCGGTTAGAAATAAAGTGGGCGCGTTTTGTGGGTTTACTATAAAATGCTTCCTCCTTAAACGCTGCACATTCCACTCCAAATGTGTTGGTCTGTGGCCGGCGTTGATACTGTAAAAGAAAAGAAATTCTCTTTGAATAGCATACCGGTTGCAGACCTGCGCTATCCGTAGAAAATTTGTTAAGCAATAATGTAGTTATACACCACTGTTTAATACCGATTGAAGAAATGTAACAGTCCAATCTTCGCTTACTCTATTGGCCTGAACATTTCTATTCATCGGCATTGTACCGGAATGACTTTGGATTGTTTTGTATTTGGTATAACAATTAAATAGAATTAATATTATGAAGCAACAACCCCTTTCAATGATGCATTATCGTAGAATTTTTCAAATACTGTTCGCCTTGGTCGGGCCGGTGGTTTTTGGACAAACCGTTCAGGATTTGCGCGACAATTACTCAGGCGCTACCGACTGGAATGCCGTTACTGGCACGCTCACCTTCTCATCTACCGGTACTATAAATATTCCGGGGAAAACGCACAACGCGTGGGCAGTTCCTAATGATGTAAAAACAATAGTGATCGATTCGAACGTAACGGTGACCGGACGATTCGACACCTCATCGAAAATTACCATTGGAGGAAAGGATAAAAAAACCTCAAAAATATTTGGAACCAATACCACCTCTTATGCGAAAACGCAAAATGGAGGTAATGCCGATGCTGTATCGGCTATTCGAGCAACATCGGGCGATATTACCATACAAAACCTTACTTCGTTAAACCCTAAAGGCTATGCGTTTACCCATCGTGGCGGCGGATTTATGACCATACTAAATTGTATAATCCTCGATACCCGCGGAGGTTCTCAGAATAATAGCGATGGCATCGTTACCTGGGGCGGAGGGCTTGTAAAGGACTGCTATCTGAGTACCGGCGACGATAATATTAAAGTGTATGGTAGTATAACCGTAGAAAACTCCGAAATTGCGATGATTGATAATTGCGTACCAATACAATTTGGTTGGGGCAACTATGGTAGTGGAGCCAAAGGTACTTTTAAAAATATTACCATTACCGGCACAAGTGGTCGGGGTGCTGAAGGTCGGGCCGTTATTAGTGCACGTGAAGGAACTTATAATAAAACAATCGTTATCGATGGCATTAAAGTTAACAATCCGAATGCAAGTTTGGTAAATTTTATGGCGGGTGGAAATTACAGTATCACCATAACAAATGCCGATATTTCTGTGAGCAAATTTTATACTACCTGGAATACCAATACAACCGCAACAATCAATATTTGTGGAAGCGTTTATGATAAGACCTCAACTCAAAGTAAGTTTAAATGCGATGTAAACACCGGAATAGGTCATGTGCCTGCTGCGATGAACGACATTTGCATTTTTCTAAACCCTGCAACGAAAGAAGTCGTAATTAAAGGAGCAAAGGTTGGATCTTTTATACGCATTTACAACAATAATGGACAGTTGGTATATAATACGACTACTAAAAACAGTGAACTAAAAATTAGTATCGAATTGTTTAAGCAGGGCATTCATCTTGTTCAAATCAGTAGCAATGAATCCTCTTTTACGAAGAAAATAGTGATTTAGGAATAAAGATTAAGTGTACTAGAAGTGGTCTTTTGTCGGCGAATTACATAAATTTTCATAGTGGATATTCGATTGTTTGTGTTTAACAATTTTCGCAAACGGGCTTTTTTTACAGGATTTTCAAATAACATTAAACTATTATAATACAGTTATTTATTGGTATTTATAATGGGAATTAAAGATGAAAATGAAGATGATATTAAAAAAATAGAGTGTAAGCAAAATACTGTCGAATAATACTGTATGTGTCTGATATTGTTTACGTTAATAAAATGTATGATCATATTGTACAATAGATCGTTAGATTTTCGACGTTCGACAAAATTTAAGAGGTTCATATACAGTTGTCTACAAATATTCACCTTATTATGTAATGTTCCCAATTACAATGTATTATAAAAGTTTAACGAACTATTAATTGTAAGCCTTTAGCAATTTACTTTCTATGGTCTTAATTAAACACTAAATCATTCGATGTTCGACAACAGGCCCATATACAGTTGGGTTTATATATTTGCACTAATTCGTAATTAATAAATCAAAGTGTTATTAAAGTACAACGAACTAAAGGAATCATCAAAAAGCAATTATTACAACCATTTCCCAGGTACATCTTTGAAAATCATCTTCAAAACAGCTTCTTCTGCTATTTATTCTGCGACAAATCAGGATGTATGAAAACAGAAAAGTAGCCCGCAAAGTCAATTGCGGTATACTTTTCTTTTTAAATAAAAACAAACAATAGCGTTGCAGAATATATTTGCTTTATGGCCATAACAATTCGAAGTTGAGTACATTTGTTAAGATCTGCCACGTATCAGGCCTAACAGAATACTTATGATTGCAATAACCAAAATTACATGTATGAGATTGCCTAAACTAAATCCGATAAATCCAATGGCCCAAGCGATGACCAAGATTACCGCGATTAAGTATAATAAATTTCCCATAAAAAATCATTTTATTAAAATGACGGCACTAAGCCGATATTCCTTTTTTGAGTATATTGATCACTTCATTCCCAAACTTATTCTGTTTTTGTGGTAAAAGCAGTAAGGATATGGATTGGGTATTTACGACTGTTGAATCCTACGTCTCGAATGGTTGAGCCAAACGACTGAACTTACATTTCATGCTAAGGCGTAAGTCAAAATTATTTTTGCTAGTAATATAGTTATTGTATATCCCTATTGTCAGGGGTTCGAAGCTTAGATTTTGAAAAGACCCTGAATACGATGATTTACCCCTTCATGAAGTCGGCTGCTTGTATTAATTTCGTTTGAGTGCATTGCGGTAATTTCAATTTTTAATTTATGTTATTCAAAAACGTTATATTCATGAACATTTTATTATCGAAGCTACAAATCACAAAGGGCTTCATTCTGTCTCTGTTTTTATTTGGGCTAATCACAGGGCTCTTTGCCGGTACCAAATCGGGTAAGCCTGAAGGGGTAAAACAATATTGTGCCGATTGGGAATCCATTCGTAGTGGCTACAAAATACCCGAATGGTTTTTAGATGCAAAATTTGGTATATTTCTACATTGGGGGCCATATGCCGTACCTGCTTACAGTAGCGAAAAATATCCTTTGGGTATGTACAATCCAAAGTGGCAAAAAGGTGGAATGTACCCCTATACCTATCATATCGAACATTATGGTGGAGCCGAAAAGTTTGGATATAAAGACTTTTTTCCCATGTTTAAAGCAGAAAAGTTTAATGCCGACGAGTGGGTTACATTGTTTAAATCGGCTGGCGCAAAATATGTCGTACCGGTTGGCGAACATCACGACGGTTATGCCATGTACAATTCCCATTTTACACGATGGAATGCGGTTAAAACCGGTCCTCACAAAGATTTGGTTGGTGCTTTGGCCGAAGCAACCAGAAAGCAAGGGCTTAAATTCGGTGTTTCATCGCATTTTGCTTATAACCCGTATTATTATGCCAAAACAAATTCCAAATGGGATACTGCCGATCCGCAATATGCCGATTTGTATGGCTTACCTGTGAATTCCGACGGTACACTTACACAACAGTTTTTAGATTTATGGTGGAACCGTACTACAGATATTATCGATCAGTATAAACCCGATTTACTATGGTTCGACTATGGATTGGATAAAGCCGATTTCGTTCCATTGCACAAAAAGATTTTGGCATACTATTATAATAAAGGGATAGAATGGGATAAAGGCGTGGTTTTTCAGGATAAGAATATGCATTATCCCTCGTTTCCACAGGACTTAATTGTACTCGATATCGAGCGTGGACGAATGGATAGTGCGTCTGTGTTTCCTTGGCAAACGGATACATCCATCGGCGAAATTTCGTGGGGTTATACCACTACGGAAAAATATAAACCTGCTTCGTATTTGTTAGGCGAATTAATTGATATTGTGAGTAAAAACGGCTGTTTGTTGTTGAATATCGGCCCGAAAGCAGATGGGACTATCTCCGATGAGGCAAAAGCCATTCTAAGCCAAATGGGCGCATGGCTCAATCCAAATAGTGAAGCCATATTTAGTACCCGGCCATGGAAGATCTTTGGTGAAGGACCGACTAAAGTTAGCTCTGGAAATCATTCTGAAAAGAATAACAAAGCATTGGGGGCTGAGGATTTCAGGTTTACAACACATGGTAAATACTTGTACGCCATTTCTTTAGGTTATGCAAAAGAAGGGTGTTTTATTGTGAAGTCGCTGGCAAAGAATAATCTATACGAAAAACGAGCCATTAAATCGGTGCAATTGGTTAATGGAAAAGGGAAAATAGAATGGAAGCAAACTGAAATAGGCTTGGAAATTAAAACAACCGGTGCATCTAAAACAGAAGACGCCTATGCTTTTAAGATAAAGTTTAAATAAGAAGTTGTATCCTTTACCATAAAAAAGGCCGGAATCATCCATTCCGGCCTTTTTACTCCCGGCAAATTAAAACTTTGCCAAGTGTTCATAAAGATTGTCATTGCGCTCGAGATTCATCTTTTTACGTAACCGATAGCGAAGTGTATGCACACTTTCGTTGGAAATACCCATTAAATTAGCTATATCCTTGCTC
>QKHT01000027.1 GCA_003249935.1 Bacteroidota bacterium | reverse complement strand
ATGCTGTCAATTTTAAATGGCGCCATGACTGCGTCCACGCAGCGATATCTGTCCTATTATTTGAGGGCGGGTGATCGCAATAAACTTAGAGCGATATTTCAATCGAGTGTAATTTTGCATCTACTGATCGGTTTGTTTATTGTTGTTATTCTCGAAGTTGCAGGATTATTTTTATTTGATGGCTTTTTAAATATACCCGCCGAACGTATCCCGGTTGCAAAAACAGTTTACCATTTTATGGTCGTAAGTACCTTTTTTACCATCAATGCTGTACCATACGACTCGGCAATTAATGCACACGAAGACTTACTGTTTGATGCCATTACCGGAATTGTTGAAACGTTTCTGAAATTAGGAATAGCCATTTGGCTAATTTACACAGGCTTCGACAAGCTGATCCTTTATGGATTATTAATGGCCGCCTTAACTATCTTAAGCCGAGTTGTTAAGAGCATATTTTGCTACCGGAGATACCAGGAATGTAAATTGCAGAAAAGTAATCTGGTTGATTATTCCCTTTTTAAAGAGATGTTCTCCTTTGCGGGGTGGAACATGTTTGGCGCGTTGTGTGGTTTAGGACGTAGCCAGGGATTGGCGATTATCTTAAATATCTTCTTTGGCCCTATTGTTAATGCAGCTTATGGTGTTGCTAACCAGGTGAACAGTCAGTTGTATTCTTTCTCCGAAAACATGCTCAAAGCACTGCGCCCCCAAATTATGAAGAGCGAAGGCAGTGGCGATCGGGAACGCATGTTGATGCTATCCATGAAAGCCAGTAAATACGGGTTTTTTCTATTGGCCTTATTTGCCATACCCTTGATTATTGAGATGCCCTATATCCTGAAACTTTGGCTGAAGAATGTTCCCGAATATACTATTGTGTTTTGTCGATTGGTGTTAATTGCATCTTTGGCCAATCTTTTAACGATTGGTTTACAAACGGCGATTCAAGCAACAGGACGAATTAAAGTGTATCAATCGGTTGTTGGCGGATTGTTGTTGTTGAATTTACCAATTGCCTGGGGACTGCTTAAATATGGAATGCCTGCATATAGTGTACTTGTTTCAGCCATATGTATTGAGCTGATAGCATGTAGTATCCGGGTATATTTATTGAAAAGAATTGCCAATCTCTCCATTCGGGAATATTTAAAGCAAGTTGTCTTCAAAATCATGCTGCCGCTTGGTATAACGTTGCTTTTTTTGATTATGTGTTTTGGCTTTTTAGGAGAAGGTTTTGTCCGACTTATTTTTATTAGCGCATTATCAAGTATTATATTCTTGACTAGTATTTATGCTATCGGAACCGATGCCGGAGAGCGTAAAATGATAAAGCAGATTGTGTTGAACTATCGAAATCGAATATTCAAAACCAAGCAAATACATGAACAATATATTGGATAAAGGGCAAAATCCTTGTAGCAGTTGCGGTGTTTGTGTCATTGCTTGTCCAGCCAATTGCATTATAATAAAGCATAACGGGGATGGATTTTATCGGCCTTTTGTGGACGAAAACAAATGTGCTGCCTGTGCCCTTTGCAAAAAAGTATGTTATCAATACTTGGAAACGCCGGAGCCCTTTGTTAATTATTTTCAGGATAAAGACATTTATGGTGCTTGGAGTAAAGACGAAGAAACCCGGTTAGCGTCATCTTCCGGAGGCGTTGGGCACGAACTAATCAAAGCAGCTTTGCAAGATGGGTACAAAGCTTGCGGGGTTATTTTCGATGCCGAAAAGGATATCTGCAAGCACCAGATAGCACAAACCGGGCAAGAGGCCGAAAAATTCAGATCGTCCAAGTATTTGCAAAGTTATACACCAGAAGCCTTCGCCCAATTTAAAAAGGATGAAAAATATTTGGTGGTCGGTACGCCCTGCCAGATTTACGGATTACGGCAATGGTTAAAACTGAAAAAATGG
>QKHT01000085.1 GCA_003249935.1 Bacteroidota bacterium | reverse complement strand
TTATTTTCTTCCCTTAATTGTCTTAGCTTTTCGCCGATTGTTTCTGTTGACATAATTGCCGTTGACTATTTTTGTCAAATTTATAAAAATCCAGTTACTAATCAATCAATTTTACGATAAAGTTTTCAACATGCAGTGGTGGGTCGGCAAAATTGCACTCTTTGGCAAAGCTTCGGTTGCAGCGTTGGTTTATGGGGGGGGCTTTGCCAATGTGTGCAATGTGGGTTGGGGTTTCTTTGTCTTTTTGCGGGAGGGAGAAAAAAACAAAATAAATTCCTTCAAGTTTGCACTGACCTATCAAAGAGCTAATCCATTCTTATTTCAATTTTATCGTTATCGTACCTGTCTATTCATCTGTCTTTACACTTGATGCCAACTCAATAAATACGAATATTTCATCCTAATGGTGTTATACCAAAGGCGATTCGGAATGGAGGCGATTGGTAATATCCTGAATGGTACCAAAAGCACTCATGGGATTGTTTTTAAGGTCGTAGGTTACAACCGCAAAAGCCTCAACGGTATAAATTTTCATATCTGAGAGCTGAATCCGGTAAATGCAGGTAAAAGGTTCGCCCTTTGCCACTGCATCGCGATAGCACGTTTCCACCCGGTCGCGGTCCGGTTCAACCACAAGATTTAAAAACTCCTGAAGGGTAAAAATGACCGGCGCATCGATGGTTTTATTAAAATAAATGCCAAGGTTAGCCGATACGCGAATGGTGTCGCTCTCGAAAAAGTGTTCCCATGTGCCGAGTTTGGCCAACTGTTGTGCTGTCATCAGTTTGGTTTCATTTTCGCGAAGGGCTTTTTCGGCCAGCATTTGCCGTGTAATATCCTGCACAAAAATAGCCATGGCATTGGCCTGAGTCGAGAATGCCGTAATTTGCCACCATACATTTTCGTTGGCAAAATTAAATTTTGCGCCTTCGGGGATTCCGGTAATCATTACCCTTTTTAATAGAGGCCGAACCATTTTACCCTTATCCGGAAACACTTCGGAGAATGGTTTCGACAACATATCGGCACTTTTTACCCCGGCAATATCTTCGAAAGCAGGATTTATTTCGTCGATTAAAAACTGATCGTCGGCGGCATGATAGTGTAAAAACAACAAACCTTCGGACATTGAACCGAACAAACTCCGGAACTGTTTTTCGCTCTCTTCTATGCGCTTTTCGGCCATTTTATCCTGGGTATGGTCGCGAACTATACACAGGAAGTTGAAGCGGTCGAGTCGTTGAAGTAAGACTTCGATAAAAATCTGGTGTCCTTCGAAGGGATACCATCCCTGAAATTTGATACGAGGCAAATCTTCGGTAAGACTGGCAAAAGCAGTCTCAATTTTTACAAATTCAATTTCGTCGAATAAATAGCTTAATGGTTTGCCATTAAGCGTATGGTTAATGGTTTGCCATTCGTTTTCGGCCGGTACATGTATTTGCCGAATGT
Organism: Bacteroidota bacterium; assembly: GCA_003249935.1. Lineage (GTDB taxonomy): Bacteria > Bacteroidota > Bacteroidia > Bacteroidales > UBA5342 > SZUA-561. The sequence goes on along the minus strand of QKHT01000085.1, from coordinate 37,207 downwards.
TTAAATCGCGGTCGATAACAAAAAAATAGTCGGGCAAAACAGAAAGAATGGCTTCATTTTTTGCCTCGCTGATTTTAAGTGCATGGATTAGTTTTGCATTTTCTGCTTGTGCCGTCTCTTTTTGGATATTTGCAGAAATAATGTTTGAAAGCATTGTAATCAGATGTATTTCAACCCGATCCCATTCATGAAACTTCTGAAGTGAGAATATTGCCAAATAACCAATACTTTTACCATCTATTTTAACCGGTGCGCCCAAAATACTTTTTACACCATATCCATGCAGATATTTGTACTCTTCTTCGGGCAATGCGGCTGTTTCCAAATTGGAAATATACAGCAAATCGTCTTCGAGCAGGCTTTTACGACATACAGACAATTGCGGCGATGTAAGTAAGATCGAATTACCCGGTATTAGTTCGCACTGAGGATTGAACCATTCAATTTTTTCTTCTTTACCATTGGGTTGCCGTACAATGAGGCTCACCAGATCAAGCGCATCGTCTTTACCGAGTTCACTTAATAAGGGCGAGAGTGTTTCGTTACTAAACGGTTCACTAATAAGCTTTGTAGATATTTCGGCTAATGTATTTTCTATTTTTAGTTTGCGTTCAACGCGGCGTTCCATTTGTCTTCGATAGGTAATGTCGTGCAAAATACCATCGAACACCACATCGTTATTGGCTGCATCACCGCTTTGTGTCAGGTATATTTCGAGCCATATGACCTTGTTATCTTTGCGCAGAAACCTGACATTGAGAGGTTTTATGGTACTTTTGTAGTTGTTGAGGTATTTTCGTAACTCTTCATAATCGTTTGGATGCAAATTATTAAGGAATGTACCCGGCTCGCTGTAAAACGATTGTTGCGGGAAACCGGTGACTTTTGGTGCAGCAGGCGATATGTATTCGAAAATGGTACGTGGTAAAACCCTAAGTCTGAATATCACCTCATTTGTACCTTCGGTTACTTTTTTAAGATAATCGTCGGTTTCAAAAAACAATTTGTTTTGTTTCTGCTTGTCGGATAGCTGTACCACCTGACAAATTATTTGCGGATTCACACTATTGTCAAGCACTGTAAACGTCGTTTCGGTAAGAATGGGTTCACCCGTTATATTTGCAAACTTTATTTTTGTAACAATCTTTTTACGTTCGAGCAGTATTTCGGCCATTTCGAGCATCTTCTTTTTCTCGCCTTTGGCTAAAAAATCGAGCGGATCGGCTGCCAGTACATTGCGCCGTTTAGCCCCGAGAAGCAATAGAAAGGTGTCATTGACTTCAAGTATTTCGGTAGGTACACCATAAATGGTGTTCGACACAAAAATGCCTTCGGGAAACGATTGGAAATAACGAATGGCCGACGAACCCTTGTACTTTAATTCATCGTCGTTCCGAATTTCTTCGAGTTCTTTTTGAAGTCTGGCATTTTCTAACTCCAAATCATGCAGTCTGTTATAAACATTCTCTAACGGGTCGAAATTTTCCATTGCGAAAACTTATGTATTCGGGTTTAAAAATAGCCAAAAAACCGTTAGTTATGCGTGCAAACGACAAAATGTTGATAATTCGGCGAAAAATGCAACCATTTACAACATCTCAAACCAAACGGCCTGTGTATTTCCGTCCTGATCATTAATGGTTAAGGTATGCAAGCCCTTAACCGGCGAAATGGTTATTTGATGCATGGTTTCGGTTTTTCCAATAAACGTATCGTCAAGATACCAAAATACAGTTTTTACATTTTGCCCCGTTACAATATCTACGACTACCTGTTCGCGCGAACCATCGGCCAGTGTGGGAATGTATATGCGCGATCCGTTGGTTGGGTAAATAAACGCCAGATTTGCGTTATTATCGGGCATGCACCCCTTTGCAAAGGGTGGTAAAATTTTGTATTCGGGGTGTTTAGGTCGGTAAAACCATTCCATTACAGGTGGCAGGGTGAACCACTTTTGATGCTTCATTTCGTCGACACTGAAGCAGTTGGCGTTCACCTGCATTTGTTGTAATTTATCGAGATGAACCAAATGGTGCCATGGGCAAACATTGGCACGATTTCCATTGCGAGGGGTCCATACTTCAACCACCGAATCGCAATATTCGCCGGCCTTTTTGCCCGAAATAGCACAAACCCGCTGAACGATCATATCGTCGATTGGTTTTGTAAACCAACCATTATGAACGGGCAATTGCCCCAAAACATCGAACATTAATGGTGCAGCGGCCATGGTACCTGTAAGGCCGGCCCTACCCTCTCCATCGGCATTTCCAACCCAAACCGCCACAGTATAATCGGGCGTAACACCAATGGCCCATGCATCACGAAACCCAAAGCTGGTGCCGGTTTTCCATGCCACCTTGCGCGACGAAGAAAAATAGCGCCAGCCAAATTGCGGATCGGGTCGGTTGAGCGAAGTCATGGCTTCGAAAACGCACCAAACCGCTCCTTTACTCCATTTCGGCCCGGCTGTACCTTGCAGCTTTTGGTTCAGCCCCACCACCGGTTCGTGCCAAACCTTCGCCCCCGGTTCAGCCAATAACACACGTCCCATCGAACTGTAAACGCCGGCCATTTCCCACAACGTTACCTCGCCGCCACCGAGAATAAGGCTCAGGCCGTAATCGTCGCCGGGCCGGTCGAGCGTGGTAATACCGCAATCGGCAAGCACCGTTTGAAACCGGCTCACGCCAAATTCGCGCAGTTCGAACACCCACGGAATATTTAATGAGCGCGACAAAGCCTCCGAAGCCGGCACTGCTCCATCGAAATCGTTGGTAAAATTTCTTGGGTTGAACCCCGATAACATGAGCGGAATGTCGGGGAGCATCTCATCGGGCAATAGTTCGCCCTTTTCGAGCGCAGCGCAATACAACAGCGGTTTTAAAATACTGCCGGTACTTCGCCGCCCCTGAATCACATCCACCCACGGTTCATCCTTAGTTCCGGCCACATTGCCGGCATAAGCCAGCACGCGTCCGGTAGCCGTTTCGAGTACCAGGCAGCCGCCGTTGCTTACCCCCAACGGCTCCAGAATTGTTCGATAATGGTTTAACAATGCAGCCGAAACACGCCATTGCATTGCTGCATTTAGTGTTGCGTTGAACCGACCGGATTGCTCGTGGAGCAATGCCGATGCTGCGAGATGTGATGCCGCATCGGGCAACGGATACGGTTTTCCGGGCAACGGCTCGGTAGTAGCCAGGCTATATTCTGTTTTGTCGATTTTGCCCTGTTCGAAGAGTTTTTTCAATAAACGGTTTCGTTTGGCCATCAGTTGTTTATCGGCCGAACCGGGATAGATGAGTGCCGGGGCATTGGGCAAAACAGCCAGTAATGCACTTTCGGCCCACGACAGAAAAAATGGCGATTTACCAAAATAGCGCCACGATGCAGCTTCGAGTCCCACCACATTGCCGCCAAAAGGGGCATTGGCACAGTAGGTTTTAAGAATGCGCTTTTTCGACCAGACCATTTCGGTTTTAATGGCCATGGCCGTTTCGAGTATTTTTGCCTGAACCGAACGCGAACCATTGCCGCGCGACATTCTGGCCACCTGCATGGTAAGGGTACTTCCGCCCGACACCACTTTCCGGTGCTTTGCGTTCAGCCACAATGCCCGTCCAACAGCTATCGGGTTCACGCCCGGATGAAAATTAAACCAACGGTCCTCAAAGGTTTTCAGCGCAGTAACAAACTTGTAAGGTATACTGTCGGCCGGCGCAAAACGCCACTGACCGTCGGGGGCAATACGGGCCGATAGCAGTGTACCATCCGATGCCAACACCACCCTACTCAAGGGTTGTTTAAACCGTGGCAGTGGCACTGCGACCAAAAAAAGCAGTAAAAAAGAAGCGGCTATCATACCGCTTCTTATCCACTTTATTTTATTACTTCTATCCATCCACCACTTTTTCGGGCTGTAATTTTGTTGTTATACATCGATTCCACCACGATGTCGGGCATAAAGAACCGGCCGGTATACGTGGCGTTGAATAGGGCTTCGAAACTGCGCGACTCGCCGGGGCGAAGATCGAAAAAGTTGGAAATGCGATCGTCGCGTACATCGGTATAATCCGACGATTGCACCACCGTTCCTGCATCTTCGGCATACAAACGCGAATTAACAATCTCCCAACCCGACGGCACTAAGCGTGTAAGTGCCATATTGCGCAACGGTTGCGGGCAATCTGATTTGCAATAAACTCTGACAATCGACTTAAAATCGGTGCCTTGGCGGAGTTTTGTTATATCTATCGACTGGTTGTTTTTATCGAAATACAACACATCGATGGTCACATATGGCGAATTAACCGAAGGGCTATTGGTATTGAGCACCTCGCTCGAAACAACATTTACAAAAACCGGAATACCGGATGTATTGGTGAATTTCAGGGAACTTACGGCTTTGTTATTTAAATCGATGCTTCCGAACACATTGTTTTGTAAAACCGGAATTTCGCCACCGCCATTGACACTGTATTTATAAGCCAGGCTTGCCGATGTTTGGAAACCGGCAGCAAAATACTTCGAAGCCGCCATTAACCCCCAGGCGGTTTCCTGTGTATTGAGCCATTCGTTGGAGTTAAGTGTTTGCGAAATGGTGTTCATAATCTGCATGGCTTGGGTTTTATACCCCAAAGAAATAAGCACATCGAGCAAAACGGCACGTTCGCGCAAAGTGCTCGAAAAGGTTTTGTCATCCGTATTAATCGGCTCTATCACTGCGGTATTTGCGTTAATTAATGTTTTCGCCACATCTTTATGGCCCGAGGCCATATACGCAGAGGCCAGCATCCGTTTTACCCTCAGACTCAAGCCCGACAAACCCCGCATGTAATTCATCGCAGGCAACTCACTATTGTCGTTACGCGCCAATGCGTAAAGCCGGTAAGCCTGAATCATATCGTCCGATTCGGGAGCTACGGTTCCACGCCGCCAGCCATTAACCTGTTTCGACTGAAAATCGCGCCACCGGTATTTCATATCGCCGGGAACGGGATAGCCTTTATTGGCAGCTTCGGCCATAAAATGCCCAACATACGATGTACACCACAAATCGGCCGTACCGGAGCCCGGCCAATAGGCAAAACCGCCGTCGGCTGTTTGGTACGATTTTAACCTTTCGATGGTATACGTAATGGTTTGTTGAATGCGCTGCTTTTCATCATTACTCAGTAGAATTAACTGCGACAAGTACAATTGCGGAAACACCGACGACACAGTTTGCTCGCAACAGCCATACGGATAACGAATGAGCTCGTCGACACGGTGCGCAATGTTTAGTGGCGGAACCGAAGACACCTCTAATTGAACCTTACGCGTGGCAGGTATTCCGGCCCAATACAACTTTTGCTCCATACTTTTACCCGGTTCAACCAAAACCGTTTTAACCTTGGTAACCGGCACGTTGGGCAACCTTATTTCAAATGGCGTGGTCCATACCGAACGATAACCGCTCCCCTGAGCTTCAACCGTAATCTGCACCATGCCGGGTTCATTACCAAGTTTGATATTAAAACTACAATCCTGTTCGCCCACCCCGCTAAATTTTACAGTTTGCTCGTTGCCATCGGGAATCGTCGCATTGCCGGTCACCGAAAGTTTTAACGTGGCCGATTTCACGCCACTTTCCATTGCAAAAGCCGTTACCGGCACCGAGATAACTTCGCCCGGACCGGCTACACGGGGCAAAGTGCCTAATATCATTAAAGGGTTCTGAACCAAAGTCACGGCATCGGTACTCCCGTATGCCTTACCCGATGCGGCCACTACCATTGTTTTTACTGAACCGGCATATTCGGGCATTACAAAGCTGAGTTGCTTTTTTTCGCCGCTTTTTATGGCATACGGTCCAAAATATTTTACCACAGGAATAAAACGGTTTTGCTTACGTCCATCGCGGTTCATTATACTATTATCGCCACCAATAGCGAACATTTTTTCCACGCGACCACCATAGGCTCCAGCCACATAATCGTAAATATCCCATGTTTTTACGCCCAACCCTTCGCGGGCATAAAAAGCACCATGAACATCGGGTGTTTTAAAGTTTGTGATGTCGAGCAATCCTTCGTCGACCACGGCTAAAGTGAATGTCATTGGCTTGCCATTGTTTTCGCTTACGACAATGTTCATATTTTGTCCCGGCTGAACCTTCAACGGCACCGACACCCGGGGATTAAGTACCGTTTCGGCATCTTCAACTTCAACAGGAATGACACCATACATGCGCACCGGCATATCGAGTGCAGCACTTTTCCAGGGTTTGAGTAACGTGATATGAATGTACGCATTGGGGCACATCTCTTTGGTCGCTGCAAACTCGAAGATATTGTCGCCAACTTGGGTATCGACCCAATAATGAGCCACTTGTTTTGCCCCATTCTCTACGGAAACTAATGCGCGGCCACCTGTTGAACCCTGAAAGTTGAGCTTTATTTTTTCGCCGGGCTTGTATTGTGCTTTATCGGCACTAAAATCGAGTCGCGTGGCACCACCGGGCAAATTGGCTCTATCGCCATCGGGCCAATCGAAAATAACAATGGCCCCGGTAGTATGACCATTTCCAAGCGAAACCTGAACGAAATAACGTCCCCAATCTTTATTCGCCACATTCATTTCGAAACGACCGGCACCATTAACCATCGGAATCGACTGAGAAAACACCTTTATATAACTGTTGGCCCCAAAGTAATCGGCAAAATTCTCTTTTCGGGCATCCCACCACCATCGCCAGTCGACTTTGTATACCGAGACCGTAGCAGTCTGATTCGAAGTATTTATTTTTTCGCCGTTATCGCCGGCAATCATCAGGTTAAATTCCTGCTTTTTGCCCGTTTCGATATAACCATAATCACCACGAGCCCCGGGCACCTGAATGCCAATATATTCGCGAAATGGAGAAAGCGGCAAAACCGATTGATTGATACTAAAATCTCCACCCGATTCAAATGCTTTGGTATTCACAATGGCTTTCAACATTCCCGGAAAAACACCCGAATTGGGCAATATGAATGGCATTTCGACCATCCCGTTATCGTCGGTGTTTTTGTTGAGCATAGTCATCGTTTTCGACGAAACAGTTTTAGATGGATCGGTAAAAACATAACCCGGAAATTTTTTAAAATATTTGGAATCGTTGACCAAAACCACATCGGCATTTACTTTAAGGTTTTTACCCACGGTTCCCAAAAGCCACTTCACTTCGAATTTTACCGGTGGCTGAACCTCCCATGTACGAAGTACACGACTTGGTGGCGTTACGTTAATTTTTAATCTGTTGGGCTTGATGGTTTCGATACGAACCGGCATGGTAAATATGGCACCACCCACGCGGGCCTGCAATCGCCATCGGCCGGTAAAGGCGTTGTCGGCACTGCGATAACGGAAAGCGTAAAAGTGGTTGACATGCGTTTTTGCAATTTCGCGATGCATTTGTTTACCCAACGGATCGTACAGTGTAAATTCGACTGGCTGATCGGCCGGCAAAGGGTTTTGCGAATCGTCGAGGATAAACGACACAAAAATCGAATCGCCCGGCCGCCAAACGCCACGATCGCCATATAAAAAGCCTTTGAGTCCCTTTTGAACTTTGTCACCCTGCACATCGAACTGCGACACCGACAGTGCCGAGCCATCATCTACCTTTAAATAACCGCGTTCGAGGCCTTTTTCGGCCACTACCAGATACGGTTTCTGCTTAACCGTTAGCGATACACATCCGTTGGTATTGGTAAACCCGGCAGTAATGGGCATATTTTGCACATCGTAAATTTTTATTCCCGTATTGTCGAGCGGTTTAGCCGACAAAATACTCTGAGCCGAAATCCACCATTCGCCGTTTTCGCCAGCCTTTGCCACAAGGCCAATATCCGAAGCCAACACATTGCGCGTAACCGAACGATTGCTGTAATAGCTTGGTTTTGAAGGATCTTCGCGATCGCGCCAGCTATAGTTATCGTCGTAATCGTAAATTGGCCAGTAACCACCCACATCAAATACTTTCGCTTCGCGTTCATCTAATGTTTCGTTTTCATCTTCAACAAACGATACACCCGGATAGGCCGAATACGACTTTTTCATCCGCAATTCGAGCTGATACAACGCACCCGGTTCAGGCGAAATAAGTCCGGCCAAATCGAACGAATAAGCATGGTATTCGCCTTGGTCCTTATGCGTTTCTGCTTCGAGGTCAATCCGCTTTTTTACCACCAACTTCCCAAGTTTGGCAATTTCGTAGGGTGAACCGGCCAATGAATAATCGTGCAAAAGGTATGGAATATTTTTTTCGTATATTTTAATAATGTATAAATCAACCGCTTTAAGATTTACAGCTTCGAAAGGCACAATGAGTCCCTCGGCCGTTTTGGGAACTATTACACTTTTACCAATAAACCGCATATCGGGTTTAAGATCGCCACACGGAATAGTGGCCGAAAAGTCGCCATCCTTTAATGTGTAACCTTCGCTGTTTTTTATGCTTTTAGCCAACACAAGGCGTAAATCGCCACTTAACTTGCGGTTAGGAAAAATCCAAACACTGTTGTCGTGCACATCAATGCGTGCATCGGCGTTGTCCTGCAACGCAACCAACCCGCGCAAATCCTGCGTGGTGCTCAAAAAATCGGAAAAAGTGACACGTACATGCTCCGTGGGTTTACGCTGGTAACTTGCCGAAACAACCTTAAAATCTTTGAGCGACGGCACCACAATCTGCTCTTTTCCACTACGCGAAACGCCTGCCACACTGCCATCGAACGGCACTTTTATGGTATATTCCGAATCTTTTCGTTTGATATTCAATATTTTGCAAACAGACGTTTTTGTACTGGCATTGTGAATCCATTTCACGCTTAAATCGCGTGGCAAGCCGCTGATAATTTTTTCGATATTTTCGGGCCATTCAGTATCTGCAAACTCAAGGGTGACATCGGCAGCATAAGTCGCCATACCATTTTCATCCTTTTCTATGGTTATATCGCCCACTTTAATTGTAAAATCCTGTGGCATACAAACCACATCGAAACTGAGTTGCCGTTGAGGTTTGGGTACTTTAGAAAACAATTGGTCCACAAAAACTGTAATCGTATATCTTGAACCCCGTTTTAAGCCGTTATCGGGTTTAAAAACCAACGTACGGTCATCGCGCCAATAGCGCTTACCGCTGGCCGACGGTTCAACCATTAACACCTCGGGCGAAACCGATTTACCTGCCACAGCGTCCTTTACCGGACCCGAAAACACCACTACGATTTCACCACGCGACATCACCATGCCTTGCGTAAAACCTGATATAAAACTATTACTTTCAGGTGTTTGTATCTTTTTATCGGTATGACACGACCATGCCATAAAAGCAAATAAAACTACAATTAATAAAAATCTTAGCTGTTTCATTAATCAAATAAGGTTATGTGTAATATGTAAATTTCTATTTTTGGCTGAACCCCTGAAGCCCCATTTGAGCCATTTTCAGAGATATTTAGAGAGTGTAATTCCTTTGGACATAAAGATCGACACATCGCCGCCATGACGTATAATATCGCGTACAATGGTGGAATTAATAGGTGTATGTTCGGGCATACGGTATCGATACCGGTCATTTGCTTGTTTATCTGCGCAATGGCCCGTTCGAACTCAAAATCGGCCGATGTGCGCAACCCTCTGAGAATGAAACCAACACCTATGGATTTCGCAAAATCGACAGTCAAACCGCTGTAATTGGCAATTTTAATGCGTGGTTCGTCACTAAAAATATCGGCCACCAATTTTTTACGGTTTTCCAACGAAAACATGGTTTGTTTATTGCTGTTGTAGCCAATGGCAATGGTAATTTCGTCGAACATAGCCAGTGCCCGGCGAACAATTGATTCGTGACCAACTGTAAACGGATCGAAACTCCCCGGAAAAATTGCTTGTCTTGTCATTGTTTAATGCTTTGATTGATACAAAAGTAGTGAACTATACAAAACTATTGACTTTTAAGCATACTAATTTCAATTTACCGTGCTATTTGTTTATTTTTGAACCCATGATACTATTTACAGAGCAAATTAGTAACAGATTACTATATGTCGCCGGCTTTTTGGAAAGTCGCATGCAAAGCTCATTTCAAATAGTTACAACCCGCAGTCAAATACCTGCAAACGAACCCATCATTAATTATTCGAAATGGCCAATTGTTGGTTCAACCCAAATAATACCAGTGGGTTTACTGCTCGAATCAGACATCAAGGTTCAGAATTTAAGACCCGGACAAACCGATTCAACACCCTATTTTTTCGAAACGGATAGAGCGTGCGAAATTCCTTTCGATATGTTATCGGCTATTTTCTACCTGCTGTCCAGATACGAGGAGTATTTGCCATTTTCTCACGACGAGCATGGCCGGTTTACCAGCCAGTCGTCGGTATTACATTCCATTAGTTCAATCGAAAAGCCGATTATTGATATTTGGATAGCCCGGCTTGCAGAAATAATAAACCAAAAGGGCGCAAACATTTCATTACAAAACAACTATAAATTTTTACTCACCTGCGATGTAGATATTGCATACGCATATAGGGGAAAAGGTTTGGTCCGGGCTTTGGTTTTTGGCATAAAATCACTGATAATCAAAAAGACAACCCTTACCGGCTTTGTTAAAGCATTAATAAAAAAAGAAGACGACCCATATAATACCTATTCAAAGCTTTTATGGTTGAACCGAAACAACAGCGAAAAGCCCATTTTTTTTATGCATCTGGGCAATCACGGGCCGTATGACAAAAGTATTCGGTGGAACCATCAATTAATGAAATCTTTAATTGCCGAACTCTCTTCGAATGCAGCGATTGGGTTACACCCTTCGATGGCCTCTAACAAAGAACCGGAATTGCTCGACACAGAAAAACAGCGGTTTATGTCGATTACAAACGAAAATGTGCAAATTTCGAGGCAACACTATCTTTTTTTACGTTTTCCCGATACCTATCGAAACCTGATTAAATGTGGCTTTACCCACGATTTTTCGATGGGCTATGCCGATACAATCGGGTTCAGGGCAGGCACATGTCACGATTTCTTTTTCTACGATCTTAAAGCCGAAAAAACGACTTCACTCCGCATAACACCACTTACGGTTATGGATGGCACACTATTTTCGTACATGAAACTATCTCAAGCCGAAGCCACTCAAAGAGTAGCCTCTATTGTTAATTTGGTAAAGCATTACGGTGGCACATTTACACTCTTATGGCACAATTCATCGTTCACTGCATTAACAGGTTCGGCCCAATGGGTTAAAGTTCTCGAAAACATCATTACTTTTGCAACCGGAAATGATGAGGTTTTTAGAAAATAATGAAATTGACAGGGAACTTTGGAATCGTTGCGTCGAAAACTCGCCGTACGAATCGCTTTATGGTTACACTTGGTTTTTAGACCATCTTGCCCCGGATTGGCATGGGCTCGTAAAAAATAATTACGAGTACGTGTTTCCATTGGTACCGGGACAAAAATATGGTCAGTTCTATCTCTACCAACCGCCCTTCTGTCAGCACTTTCGTATATTTTCATCATGGCCGGTAACAACCAATATTATTCGGGAATTTTTTTTGCATATTCCCCCGGAATTTAAACTATGGGAATTTAATTTTAAAGCATTCGATATATTTCCAAACCTCAATGAAGTTACATTTGAATTAAGTGCCAATTATGAATTGCCACTTTATGACAGCTATGAGCACCTCAGAGAGCAATATCGCGACAACACAAGGCGAAACATTCGAAAGGCCGAGCATAATGGGGTTAATATCACATTTAATGGTAACCCTTTTACAATTATCGATTTGTTCCGAAAAAACAGAGGGAAACAATATAAAAATATCAAAAATGACGATTACGTACGGCTCAATGCATTGATGCATTATTGTCTGGAACATGATAAGGGATTTGTTGTTTCGGGATATAGTGCCGACAACAAATTTTGTGGCGGGGCCTTTTTCCTGAAATCTAAAAACACGATTACGTTCTTGTTTTCCGGCATCAACGATATTGCAAAAGAAAACAATATGATGTTTTCGCTTGTTGACAAGGTTATTGCAAAATTTTCAGGTTCGGATACCATATTGGATTTTGACGGATCCAATGATGCCGGTGTGGCCAGATTTTATACGGGTTTCGGAAGTAATAAAACGCAATATTACAACATAAGATACAATGATTTACCATTTTACATCAAATTTTTAAAAAAAATAAAATAACATGAGAAAGCATTTTTTAGCAATGATGATTGCCTTTGCAGCCATACTAACATCGTGCAGTAGCAACGATGGCGAAAGCTGGCTGAACGTATTTAGTTTAAATGATGACTTAGCAATGGGGCAACAGTTTTTGGATGGGGTAAAATCAAATCCGGCTGAATTTAACATTTTAGACAGTGCAACAAATAAAGAAGCATACAAATTTATCTATGATATTAGAGATCAGCTACTTTCGAGTGGTGAGGTAGGGCATGCCGATGTATTTCCGTGGCGTGTATTCATACTACAAGACACCATCATGAATGCATTTTGCACACCCGGAGGCTACATCTTCGTGTACACAGGCATAATGAAAAAAATGGAAAACAAAGCCCAGCTAACAGGGGTTATTGCACACGAAATGGCTCATGCGGCTTTAAGACACAGTACCACGCAAATGACTAAAAAATTAGGATTGTCGACTTTAGCCTCAATTATTCTCGGCGAAAATCCGGCAGCAATGTATAAAATGGCCAGCGATTTGGCACTTGGGCTGGGCGATTTGGCATTTAGCCGGCAGGACGAATACGAAGCCGACGAATTTGGTGTAAAATACATGAGTAAGGGAACCGATATGGATCCAAGAGCTTTGGCTTCTTTCTTTGGAATTATGAGTGCCATGTCGGGCGGCAATCAGCCCATTCCGTTTCTAAGTACGCATCCATCTGATGAAGCACGCAGCGCAAAAATAATTGAACTCGCCAATAAATACGCACCAGGAGGTGGCAAATTGTATGAAAGTGAATATCTTGCCTTCAGAGCCAAACTTAAATAAGTAACGAATAAATAATCGCAAAAGAAAACAGACTGATTTTTCTATCTTTGCATCCTGAAATTAAAAGGTTTAAATGAATAACATTCGCAATTTTTGTATTATAGCCCATATCGATCACGGTAAAAGCACTTTGGCCGACCGTTTACTCGAAACAACACAGACCGTATTCGGCAAAGATCTTCAGGCGCAGGTTCTCGATAATATGGATCTTGAACGTGAACGGGGCATCACAATTAAAAGTCATGCCATTCAAATGGAATACATCCACAAGGGAGAAAAATATTTCCTGAACCTTATTGATACTCCCGGACATGTGGATTTCTCGTACGAGGTAAGCCGATCGATTGCTGCATGTGAAGGTGCTTTGCTTTTAGTCGACGCAACCCAGGGTATTCAGGCTCAAACCATAAGCAATCTTTATCTTGCAATCGATAATAATCTTGAAATTATACCGGTTGTAAACAAAATAGATATGCCAAATGCCAACCCCGAAGAGATAGAAGACCAGATTGTAGATATATTTGGCATTTCCAGAGAAGATATTATTCGTGCAAGTGGAAAAACCGGCGAAGGGATTGAAGCTATTCTGGAAGCTGTAATTAACAGGGTTCCGGCACCAACCGGTAATCCCGAAGCACCACTTCAATGTCTTGTTTTCGATTCTGTATTCAACTCTTTTAGGGGTATTATTGCCTATTTTAAAGTTGTAAACGGAACCATCTGCAAAGGCGACAAAGTCAAATTCTTTAATACCGGTAAAGAGTATATTGCCGACGAAATAGGCATTCTCAAAATGAACATGCAGGAACGCGATACCCTATCGGCTGGCAATGTTGGCTACATTATTTCGGGAATCAAAACGTCATCTGAAGTTAAAGTTGGCGACACACTTACTCACGTAAAACCATCGTGCGAAAAAGCCATAGAAGGGTTCGAAGAAGTAAAACCAATGGTATTTGCCGGCGTATATCCTATTGTAAATGAAGATTTTGAAGATTTAAGATCTTCAATTGAAAAACTACAATTGAACGATGCTTCATTAACATTCGTACCGGAATCGTCGGCTGCACTCGGGTTTGGTTTCCGTTGTGGCTTTCTTGGATTATTACATATGGAAATTATTCAGGAACGATTGGACCGCGAATTCGACATGGATGTCATTACCACTGTTCCCAACGTAGAATACAGGGTTCATACAAAAAAAGGCGAAATATTGGATGTTTATACACCCAGTGAACTCCCGGACATAACGTATATCGATTACATCGAAGAGCCGTTTATTAAAGGAACGATTATTACTCGTAGCGACTATTTTGGTTCGGTAATGACATTATGTTTGAGCAAACGGGGCGAACTTCGTAAACAGGAGTATATTACCCCAACACGCGTGGAGTTACAATTCGACATGCCATTGGGTGAAATTGTGTTCGACTTTTATGATAAACTAAAGAGCATTTCGAAAGGATATGCCTCATTCGACTATTACATGAATGGTTTCAGGGAGGCAAAATTGGCAAAACTCGATATTTTACTTAATGGTGAACCGGTTGACGCACTTTCGACGCTTTTGCACGCAGACAACGCCTATAATTTGGGTCGAAAAATGTGTGAAAAACTAAAGGAACTTATTCCCAGACAACAATTCGATATTGCCATTCAGGCAGCCATCGGGTCCAAAATTATTGCCCGTGAAACAATAAAAGCACTTCGTAAAGATGTAACAGCCAAATGTTATGGAGGTGATATATCGCGTAAGCGAAAACTTTTGGAAAAACAGAAAAAAGGAAAGAAAAAGATGAAGCAAATAGGGAATGTTGAAGTGCCACAAAAAGCATTTTTAGCAGTACTCAAACTTGATTAGGAGATAAAGGCAGTCAAATTATGGACTGCCTTTGTTTTATTACGATGATTATCAAAGATTAAAATTAGAATATTTACATCATTGACGACACAAAACATATTTTAAAGAAGAAGTTCATTATTCAATACAATACAGATACAGAACAACTTAACTTACCACTAAAAGAAATAAATGCAATATAACACAAAAAAATAATTTCCGGTTAAACATTTGAAAACCACACCTGTTATAATTTCAATAAAACTATTTTGTATCTAAAGATTTTTGTTTAAATTTACACCAAATTTATTTTAACAAATAGCTATAAAGTATCGTAAAAATTAATATTAACTAAAATTGTATTTTCATGAAAAAGTTATTAACCACATTCGTCACTTTGAGCTTAGTTGCTGCTACAGCTATTGGCCAAACTGAAAACAAAGAAAAGAGTATATTGAACCCTCTGCCGAATAATAGCTGGGCGATTGGTGCATTTGCAGGACCTGCATATATCATGGGTGACATTGCCGATCCGCTCACAAATATTATTGACAACTGGCGTCTTTTCCCGGGATACGAGGTAGGGATTCTTGCAGAGAAATCACTCTCGCCACGTTGGTCTGTTCGCTTTCAATCCAGTTACTACCAATATAATGGCATTCATGCTTCTCAACTTTCCACATCTCAACTTGCAGATTTAAATGCAGGCCTGTATGGATCGAAAGCGGCCACTGCACCTTCGGGTCAACTATCAGGGTTCAACAAAAAACCCGGCACAAACTTACGTGCAAGCTATCGTCTGCAGGGCTCTAACAGCGACCTTTTAGCCATTTATAACTTTCCAATAATGGAGTTCAAACAATCGTCGTTAGTAAAAAAAGTTAATGGATATGTTTTGGGCGGTCTTGGTTTGTTTGCATCGGAAACACGTTTTGACATGAAAGATGCAAGTGGTAAAGCTTATAATATCTACTCAAACAAAATAAGTACGATAAAAGATGCAATGGATGGCAATTTTGACACCGGTGCAAAGTACTCAAGCGGAACCGGCAAAGGACTTTTTGGTTATGATGGCCACGTAGAGTTTACAACAGTTTTGGGTGGTGGTTTAGATCTTAAGCTTAACGAAAAATGGGATGCATTTGGCGAACTTCAATATGCGATGGTAAATTCAGATTATCTTGATGGTGTAGCAGTGCATTACTCCGGAACGCCTTCAAAAGGAAATGATGCAGCAATGTCAATTCGTTTTGGCGCAAAATACCGTTTAGGAAGCGTTGATAAAACTTATTGGTTTAACGAGTCTGAATCAAAACGTAACAGCGATATGAATGCTGATATGATTGCCAAATTATCTAAAGATAGCGATGGTGATGGTGTATCGGATTATTTTGATAAGGACAATAGTACACCCGCTAATACCATTGTTGACGGTTCGGGAAGAGCCCTTAAAACAATGGCCGACGAAAATCTGGCGGATTCGGATGGAGATGGCGTAATTGACAGTAAAGATATTGAACCAAATTCACCAAGAGGATCAATTGTTAATTTCCAGGGTAAGGCTATTACCGACTTAACCGCACAAAAATCGCTTACCGATCAGATTGTGAATGGTTTAACTACAGTATTCTTCGAAATTGATCAATCGTTTGTTAAATCTGAATACCTGACTGTGGTGTATGCTGTAATTGATGTTATGAAAGAAAACAAAGACTATACAGTAAACATTACCGGCCATGCAGACAAAATTGGTTCGGACGAATATAATACAAAACTTGGCCAACGTCGTGCTGACGCTGTTAAGGCAATTTTGATTGCAAACGGAATTTCGGAAAGCAGGATAACAACAAGCTCTAAAGGTTCGACAGAAACTTTGGTTGATGGCAAAAAACACAACAGTTTAAGCCGCAGAGCAGAAATTAAAATTTCGGTGAAATAATATATTCACAAAATAAAAAGTTAAGGCCTGAAATTAAAATTTCAGGCCTTTCTTTTTGTATAAAATCAGAAAATAGGTATGCTAAAACTCACCAATTACAGAAATGAGATAGCCCCTGTGGGGCATGCCTCGGCGAACATTTTGCCATAATCGCCAACAGCACTTTTCAAATCAGCACCAAATGGAATTGTTATGACACTATCGAATCCTCTTCCCGAGAATGTAAACCCCGGTAAAACATCGTATTTCCGGGCCAACCTAACGCAAATGCCACATTTAATACACTTCACAGGTTCGAAGATTATATTTTCAGAGTCACACTGCCGATGTGGTTTATTTTTCAACAATGGTCTTTGCTTTTCCTGTCGCGCGCCGTATTCTGATGCATATATGCGTAATTTACAATTGTTTGGCTTATAGCAATCACAGTGCAAACAGCGTAAAGCCTCTTGTTTAGCTTCGTTACCAACAAATCCGGTCTTAAATTCGACTTGATTCGAAACCATGTCAGATTTTTTCCAGGAGAGCACGTGATCTGCGCCGGTTTTTCCATAGGATGAATTGAAGCAAACCGACTGATGAGAATGCGGTTCAGCCAATAAAAATTTTGAAACAGAATGAAAAGCCTGCCATGCTTGCGCAGCAATACGAATAGCCAGCCGTGTGGGCCTTACAGAACTCCCTACCACAAATACATTGCCCGAACAGAAATAATCATCTGAAGCGACCACAAATCCATCCGAATCAACCGCTACGGGCCATTCACGCATTTCGTCGCAAAACCGACCAACTGCAATAATTACTGCATCATACGTTTCAATGATCGAACCAATTTCTTTTGAGGTAATGTGTGTATTAAAATGAAAAACTGCACCGGCCTCCACAATTCTATTAAAATCCCTTAAAACAGCTTTTTCGGGTAAAAATCCATTAAAATCGGTGTCGGTAATTTCACCGCCAGGCATACTTTTTTTTTCAAAAACATGCACTTCGGCACCATTCAACGACAAATAAAATGCAGCAGTCAACCCGGCTACACCTGCACCAACAATACCAACACGTTTTCCAACAAGCCTATTTGTGCGAAATTTATTCAAATCTACAAGACCATTATCGGAAGCAAATCGTTTTAATACGCATATATTTACTGTGCGATCTACGGGTTTACGACGGCATACACCTTCGCAAGGGGCAGGGCAAATAAAGCCAAGTATCGATGGCAAAGCGATCTTTTGAAGCACGATTTCCAACGCGCCATCTGCATTACCGGCAGCCAAAGCACGGTTCATTCCCGGAATATCCATATGTGCAGGACATGCAGTGGTGCAGGGTGCTTCACAATCGCCATAATGCTCGCTTAAGAGCAACTCCAAAGCCATTTTTCTTGCTGCAACAACCTCAATGTCTTTAGTAATTATCTGTTGTCCTTCGGCTGCAATGGAAGAACATGATGGGATGAGCCGCCCGGTAACTGCGTCCTTTACCATACAAACCATACATGATGTAAAATGCGGCAAGGCATTGTTATGACACATGGAAGGAATTTCGACTCCAACCATTTGGGCTGCATCTATCAATTTTGTATTATCGGCAACCAGAATTTCAATCCCATCAATCTTTAAATTAATCATATCACAAAGTTATTTTTTAATTCAAAAATTTCTAATTCCACATGAAAATAAAACAAAAAAAAGAGGTTGCCTGAAGGGCAACCTCTTTAAATTTTGAATAATTATTACTTATTGCTTCAGTACTTTTACTGTTTCGGAACCATTTTCGCCATGAATTCCAACCAAATAAATACCACCCGCAGCAGGAAGTTTAATCGTCATCTCATTAGCCGAACTCTGCTTAGAGAATATTAAGCGACCGGTGATATCACTTACGGTAACCTTATTCAGGCCCTTAGCTTTTACAAGTATGTTACCCGAAGTTGGATTTGGATAAACAATTGCAGACGCGGCAGACTTGTTTACAGCAATGGCATCGTGCGTGTCTTCGTTTATTACATTAATATAATAGGTCGACGCATTGGCCATATTACTTTCCTGATAAACCACAACTTTATCATCGTAACGCAAAGTACCATCCTTGCGATCCTGGTCGAGTTTATTTACAACCTTTATTTTGAACCCGGGCGCAGTTTTTAAATTAGCAAGGAATGCAGAAACGGAAGTAACAATGGCATTGTCAATTGTTTTTCCCGGTTCATTTACACTAAACACATCCGATATCACAAATGGTGTGCTCACATTGCTAAATTCTACGGTATACAGACAAATGTCGCCGTTTTGAGCCTTAACTTCAACCTTTGTGCCAGCACCTAATAATTTATTTACACGTTCACCATTCTTTATTTTAGTGGTGTCGGTTGGTAGTGCCAACGAAGGAATAATATTATTTACAGCATCGAGTGGTGTTACACGAGCCAATACATTTGATTTAATATTCTTCATGAAATCGACCAATGTAATGCCAAACGGTACATTCGAAATTTTACCTGTTGAACCGGTCTTGGCAATAGTATAAACGGTACTGGTTAGCAATGCATCGCTACTCAACGGAGCAAAAGAGACTTTGTACGTAATATGATCAGTGCCACGGGCCGAAGTGGTGTATACAATATCGCCATCAGCAATTACCTCGCCGGCAGTTTTCACGGTACCACCACTTGATTTTACTTCTACGGTCAATTTTGGATCCAGCAATATTAAATTGGACATAAAAGAACTCACCATTGTATTTGCCGGTACACCTATAATCGTTTGTTCGCCTTCGATACCACCGGAAATATCATAAACTTCCGAAAGGATATAGGCAATATGCTCTGTTATATTTATTGAATGATTTTTGAAACGAGTACGGCTTACTGTCATCATTTCGGCCATGGCATTCGGCGAGTCGAGGCCGCTCAATTTAATATTTGCACCGGGATAACCATAAATATTCCATTCGCCCGGCTGAACAACCGCAGTATCATTACCAAAACCAAAGGAAGCTAAATCGTTTGGATTACCTTTGTAAACATTCGATTTGCGATACATATTCCATTTGTTAGCATTTGGTGGTAAATAAACCATATCCTTACCATTTACTTTGTCGTAAATTTTCCACTCGCCACCAACGTTTCCAACACCATTAATAACATCTACTACCGAATAATCGTTTACAAAGTCGTTCATTGCCTTAATACCATCGCGCACTGAGTCGCTCTTGATTTTAAACAATACAATTGAACCACCATTATTAAATGATGTTGGCGTATAACTTCCAAATAATCCATATGTCCACCCAAAGCCCCATTTATCATAAGGTTTACCAAAAACACCGGACGCATTAAAGTTTTGATAGACTAAAAAGTCGATCCGTTCGGCCAACTCCTTTGAAGAGCCGGTTCCTTCCATTGGATAACAACGATAGTTACAAATGGAGAAGCAACTTTTAGGTCTTACAATTAAGCTTGTTTGCGAAAGATCGTCCGAATATACCGGTTTTCCTTCTGAATTATTTACAACTAAAAATCCGGGACGCAAAATAAATTTATCGTATTTAATCCAATCGTTGCTTGCCAAATCAGACATTGCAGACAGACTACCATATGTTCCTTTTTTCATATTCACCAACACATACTCGGTCATATCCAACTGTTCGTCGCTTGGATTAAACAATTGCGTCATGTAGTTATTGGTTACCGCCCAATCAGTACCCAAATCGCATACAAACGGAGAGTAGTCTAATTGAGGTGCTTCGTGTTCAAGCCTGAATGTAATAGAATAGGTTAAACGTGTGGTGTCATCTTCGGCAATACTCAGAATATTCATGGTTCTGTCTGCGAGGCTACCTTTAAGGTTTTTCGCACGCTGTATTTCGAAGCGCGTATTTTTGTTGGTCGGAACCGGAATAATAGCCGGAGATACCGTAATATCAGCTGGCAACGAGATAACGTAAGAGGTGTTTTTTGAATTAAATGTCATAAACGTATCGGTAGGCAAATACGAACTATTTTCCCATAAATAGAGTTCGGGGAAAATAACCCTCGCAATCGAAGCATCGTGATTTGGCACATATGGATTTGTACCTACAAGATATTGTTTTTCGCTTTTTTTATCGGCCGAAATAACTTTTAAGATCGAACCTCTTTTTAAATCCGGGCTTTGAATACCATCCGGCGGAATAATTTCGTAGCTGCTTCCAGCCGGGAATACTAAATATTTAACCAAAGTATCTACCCGTGTCTCGTAACCAACATTACCAATAGTATCCATTGGCAACTTACCCTGACTAACAACCCACTTCTTAACGGCCGCACGATTGGCATTAAAATAAACCAAAGGCGAAACTTCAACAGAATTTGCAGGTTCCGGATCAACCTGAGCTACAAACTTCACTTCGGTGAGTGCATCGCTAAAAAGATAGAATATGATGGTATCATTATTCTGCACAAAATATTTGGCCGTATCCGGTCCGATTTTAAAATGCCATGTTACGTTCGGACCGCAGTTAAACTCGCGAAACACACTGTCGCGCGACACGTTGTATGGAAATTTTATCGTTTTTGCATCTAAATTCACAGTTACACGACCAGCAGATTTAATATTGCTTAATGTGCTGGTTCCGAATGATTTTACTGATGTGAAGATTTTTGCGTTATAATATGTAAGGTAATCATTTGGCACAGGCAACCACTCTGAGTCGATTGTAGAAGTACCACGAATTTTATCCCAGTAGGCCACTGCATTTGCCTGACCCAAAACTGAGGTTCCTTTACGCACATTGGTTTTTCGAACCCAATACATTGTTGCTGCGGGAATATTTCCGGTACTAATGCCGGCAACAGGTTTGTTGCTGGCCGCATCGTTAGCCTGGGTATTGAATACATCCACAATTACAGAATCTACAATTCCACCTTTCGCATTGTTAATAAAACGATTGTACATAGAGAATTGCCGGTATCTCATACTACCTTGTAATGCATAAACAGTATCTGCAATGGCATTCAAATCTCTTGGACCGGTATAATATTTATCGTACGATGGTTTACCATAAGCATCAAGAGAATAATTAAGATCGGGAAATGTGGCAATATAGCACTTTCCGGGAGCCAATTCTCCTCTTAAATTTACTTTATTATCATTACCAATAAAGGGATCTGTTCTAAAAGGATAACGCCCCTGAAGAAAGTAATGCGACAAATGCACTACACGCGAGCTGTGGTTGGTAATTTCAAGGAAACCCCAAGTACCCCAAATTGGAAGGTAAACTTCGGAAATTAATACACTGTCATTAGGCAAAGTATCCAAAGGATTGTTTGCGTTAAGATGTAATATTGGCGTTGGATAAAGCTGCGCATTGCTCAGCATAACCGTAAAGCCAAAAACTGCAATTAGTAGTAGTCTTTTAAGCATAATACTTTAATGTTTAATATTCAACCATAAAATTATGCTATTGGCGTATCAATTACCTTAAACAATCATTCAAAATACATGAATTATATTTCAGCGCAAAATAAGTGTCATTTTTTTTTTTACAACAAACTACCCCCGAATAGATATAAACAAAAAATGGCTGTTTCAGAAGTAGAAACAGCCATTTTTTAATAGTATCAGCTTAATTACCAAGCCTTAATAATTGCCATAAAGTCTTCAACTTTTAATGCAGCACCGCCAATTAAACCGCCATCAACATCGGGATTTGCGAATAATTCAGCAGCATTTTTCGGATTACAGCTACCGCCATAAAGAATTGAAATTTCCTGAGCCACGTCCTGACCGTATTTTTCAGCCAAGACCGTGCGAATAAATGCATGCATTTCCTGTGCTTGTTCTTTCGATGCAGTTACACCGGTACCAATTGCCCAAACCGGTTCGTAAGCAAGTACAACTTTCTTAAAATCATCGGCCGAAAGGTGGAACAAACCGTTTACAATTTGACTTTTAACCACATCGAAATGTTTTTCGGATTGTCTTTCTTCCAATACTTCGCCAATGCAGAAAATAGGCGTTAGACCATTTTCGAGCGCAAGATCAGTTTTAGTTTTCAGAATAGCATCTGTTTCGCCATAATAAGCTCTGCGTTCTGAATGCCCAAGAATTACATAGCCGGCACCGGTAGATTTTACCATTGCTGCAGAAATTTCGCCAGTGTATGCTCCGCTTACCTTGTCGGCAGAATTTTGAGCACCAACACCAATTTTATCAGCACTCACCGAATTTACGACCGATACAATATGCGTTGCTGGAACACAAATTACCACATCGCACTTAACCGTTTCAACTTTCAACGCATCGTTGAGTTCTGAGGCCAAAGCCACCCCTTCCTGAAGTGTTTTATTCATTTTCCAGTTGCCGGCAACAATTTTTTTTCTCATTTTTAATTCTATTTATTATTAATTATTTCTCTTTAAAACAGTTTTTTATAGCTAAAATACCAATTGCTAAAATCAGCGACAAAATTAGCAATTTTAGCTGATATTTCTCCCTTGATTCGGCAATCATTTGGTAAGAAAGGACATTTTCACCAAAATCCAACGGTACATTGCGCCAATTGTATTTACCGATTACCACACCTTTTTGTAATATTATTAAACCGGATGAAGCTCTTAAAGCCGTTTTCAGTGCTGTTTTATCGCTATACAACACCTGCATGGGGGCAAGATCGGATAATTGACTTTTGGATACCACCGCAACCGGACTTGATGTAACAAAATAAAATTTAAGGCCATGTTCGGCACAATACACATTTAACCTTTTGATTTGTGCCATGCCCTTCAAATTCTCGGAATACTCGGGTGCTACCCACAAAAATACGGGATCCGGTTCAGACAAAACCATAGAAACAATGTCGCCTTCACCCGCTTTTTCGAGCACAAAATTGTGAATAGCCGGAACATACCCCTGTTTTGTAAGCACACTCTTCATTTCGACAAACTGCCATGTAGAATCCTGCCATGGATAATTACTTTCGTTAAACACTTTTGTCTCACCATTTTTTTTATAGTAGAATTGTGTTTCAAATTCATCGGCAGGAGCATTAACAGGTATCGACATGGCTTTTTTAATATCTGAACCTATTTTAAATGGTCTAAAATCGATGAGTGGGAGGTAATAGACCGAATTGAAGACGATATAGCCAATAAATAAGACAGCCAGAAACACCAAAGGTATTTTCTGTTTACGAGCAAAAAAACCGGAATAAACATTTCGTGTTACAACAAGTACCACGACGAATATTGCCAGCACAATATTTTTGAAAAAAGTTTGCCAATTTGTAAGTTTAATGGCATCGCCAAAGCAACCACAATCAGAAACCGGATTGGTTAAGGCAATAAACAGGGTAAGGATTGTAAAAAATCCAACGAGTGCAGTAATGATCCAAATCACAATTTTTTTATACCACAAACCCATTGTTAAGAAAAAGCCACATAGAAACTCGCAACAAATAAGAACCACAGACAAAAACAAGGTAACCGGTTCAAGAAAATCCATTCCAAAGGCTGTAAAATATTCGGTAAGTTTAATGGCTGTACCATAGGGGTCCACAGCTTTTAGAAACCCTGAAACCATAAAAACAATGCCAACAAAAATACGTATTCCGCTAACAATGTATCGCAACGACTTCTTTTTTTCCATAGTCTGCTGTTGTTAATCGCCAAATTCGAGTTTAATAAGCGCAAACACCGAGTAGTTAAAAATATCGAGATAATTGGCATCTATGCCCTCGCTGATAATGGTTTTGCCCATATTATCCTCAATTTGCTTAACACGATACAACTTCTGAAGAATCAAATCAGTAAATGAACTCACCCGCATACTACGCCATGCTTCATCGTAATCGTGGTTTTTATTCATCATTAAACTTTTAGCCACCTTGCACTTTTCGTCGTATAATGCAATAGCCTCATCGGCCGACAAATCGGCTTCGCTTGCAAATCCTCTTTCGAGTTGAATGATGCCCATAACACTATAATTTAAGAGTGCCACAAATTCGTTTTCAATGCCTTCATCTACTTTCGACACACCTTTTAACTCAAGTGAACGAATGCGATTTGCTTTAATAAAAAGCTGATCGGTAATTGAAACAGGCCTTAAAATTCGCCATGCCGAACCGTAATCTTTTGCCTTTTTCGAAAAAACACTACGACATATTGCCACTACACTATCGAACTGTTGTTCGGTATTTACCATATAACCCAAAATTTAAGTGGTAAAAATAGAAAAAAAAGCCGGATTCAACCGACTATCAACTTGCCTTAACGCTCATTTTATTGCTACATATTTATTGATGCAGCCTTGTTCAAAATCCAGCGCATAGATACTACCTTGTTCATCTACAGCCAATTCGGGTGCATGAAAATGACGAATATACGACATGGGCGAATCGACATAACAATGTGGTTCGCCCGATGCTTTAAATACCTTGATTCTCACGACCCCCTTTTCGGCTGTTACATAGTAACCATTAGGCAAAAAGGCAAAATGGGCGGGATTACAACATCCCAAAAAACCATAAATACCTTTAGCCGACCGACTCCAGAACGACCGCATCGCGCCATCGGTACTATAATTCTCGAAAGCGTGACCCCCCGGGTTCACCACCCACAATTCATTATCGCTATTAACTGCCACATCGAAATACGGACCGGGCACTACAAAGCCATGCTTTTCTTCACGACCGATTGTACCATCAATTGTTTGTTCGATGGTGCCATCCTTAGATAGCAGGTAAATGCATCGTTTGCCTGCATCGGCCACCACAAACCGATTACCCCAAAACGCTAACGAAGTAATTAAAGATGAGTCAGAAAAAGATTTTTCGAACATCATTACAAGCGATTTTTTATCAAGTACCAAAACATGGTTTTTACTTCCTGTAAAAACACAATTTCCATTTATAGTGATGGTTTGAACCGGTATTTGAGAAACTAAAACGTTGGTTTTTAACCCCGAAGTGTCGAGTGTTGCCACACCACGATTTGTTGCTATCCACAGTAAATTATCGAAACAGGCTATTCCGTTTACTTCGCCGCTATCGAGCCGGAATTGTCGAACCAATTTATAACCAATTTCCGATGCAGGTACCGATCTTAGCGAATCGGTTTTAAGCTCGAACGGATTATCGGGTCTGTTTTCGGGTTGATTATCGTACAAATCCATTAAAATGAAGCCAGTTGCACTGAGTGTAAGGGCAAGAACAGTCATCAAAATTTGTTTATGTTTCATCACGACTGCTTTTTAAGGTTCAAACACACCATTTTTTTCGAATCTCTCAGAATCAGGTAGCCATCGGCCAGGGCAAAAGGAGCCCATGCATCGGCACCTTCAAAAAGTTTAACTGTGGTGATCGGTTCAAAACCCTTTATCGTTGCTTTGGCAATTGTTAAATTGGCTTCATCGTCGAGAATGAATATTTTGCCATCGGCAATCATAAAAGGGCCAAGTCCAAAACGATAATTTTTACCACTACTCCACTCTACCTTTTTCAGATTTTCAGGATCGACACAAACCAGTTGGTTTCGGTTCGAACCGCCATCTTTGGGCTGAATACCAATAAGTTTGCCATCGAAAAAGAGGGGCGTTTGTTGTTCACACGCCAATCCGGAACCCGGCGAATACTCATCCTCAATATCTGTACCAAACACCCCATTAAGTTCCTTTATTCTAAGCATCATGCTTCCGGCACCATAACCAGCGGTGAGAAAAATTCTTCCATTTGGCAAACAAACAGCCGATGGAGCCACCACCGAATGATTCCATTTATTGGTGTACCAAAGCACCTTGCCATTTTCGGCATCTACCCCGGCAACACCACCCACAGCACTATACACCAACATGTTTTTGCCGCCAAAAACATAGGGCATTACCGAGGCATGCGACATTTTAAAGCCTCCCGGGTTTTCGCTTTCCCAGAGTGTTTGGCCTGAAACCACATCTTTGGCAATAAGGAGTTTGGATCCGGCAGGAGCCAGAATAACCATATTGTTAAATATTAGCGGACACTGTCCGGTGTACCAGAACGGTACTTCGGAACCATATGCCTTTACCATATCGAGCGACCACAACAGCCGGCCGGTCAGCCGGTCGGTTGCCATAACCTGACACATGGGCCCTATGGTAACTACAGCTTGTTCGTTTACAGCAGGTACTGTACGAGACATCCCATGGTTACGTTTTATTGCCACCTTATAATATCGTCGCCACAATTCATTTCCCGTTTGTAGTTCGTAACAGTGTAACATATCGGCACGCAAAGCTTCGTCGTAATCCATAACATACACCCGACCTTTGTAAACAGATGCACCGGCATGGCCTTCGCCAAGCGTTTTTTCCCAAACAACAGGCAATTTACCGTCATTCAGTACTGTTTTCAACGGTACGGATTCTAATAATATATTGGTTGAACCTTCCCCGCGAAATTGAGGCCAAACTCCTGTTAAAGACGTTGATGATTCGGCAAACTGATCGAAAAATTCACCTATACTAACACTTTGAGATGCAGAATCGCCCACACCACGTTTATCGGCACCCGGCAAACTCGGCATCAGCGTGCTTACCGGATTATAAAAAAGCCACCACCCTAAAACTCCCAGTGCCAATCCACCAATAAGCAGTGTCGTTACACTAAATCGTTGATTCAAGACAATTATTTTATTTTGTAAGCAATAAGGCTGTTGCCGTGGCGTACATACAGTAAGCCATCGAAAATTACCGGATGTGCCCAATGTTGCCCGCTACCAAGCATAACTTTTGTTACAGCCAATTGATTAAATCCTGTTGATTCGGGTTTGAGCATTCCAAGTTCGCCGGTTTGTGAATAAACATACAACTTACCGTCGGCTGCAATAATTGCACCCGGTCCAATGGTTGTAAGCGTGTATTTTTGCATACCGGTTGTAAAATCCACACATTGCCATTGGCGGTTTTTATCACCAGAACCGTAAGCATAACCATTCATTACAACCACACCGCCAAAACGGTTATCGAGGGTGGCATTAAACCACTCTTTTGTAACGCTATCGCCCGATTGGTTCAATCTAAGCTTTACGCCACCACAGCCGTAACCACTCACACAGTATAAACTACCATCGGAATATACAGGGGTATTGGCATGAACCGACCACCTGTTCTTTTGTTCGTATTTCCAAAGCATTTTACCGGTTTTGGCATCAATACCAACAATATTTGCAGCAGTCATAGTCACCAGAATTTTCCGAGCGTTGTGTTCAACCAATAAAGGCGTACAATAGGCCGAAAGATTGCCCGCAGCCGCACAACTCCAAATCAGATTTCCATTCAATCGATTAAGGGCCACTACATTATTCTTTAAGCCACCAGGCGTACAATATACCATTTCGCCATCGACCACGACCGATTCGGTTACACCCCATTCAATATTTTTGCCATCAAAATCGCTCATCATATCCTTTTGCCAAATCTTATTCCCCGAATTTGCATCCAAACAATACAGTACACCCAATCCGGAGTAAATGTATAAACGATCGCCGGCAACCGTAACGGTGCTGCGGGTGCCGTTGTAGTTTGTTTCCCATTCGGGGCCATATTCTTTTTTAAGAATCAACTCGCCTTTTAACGAAAGCACATACAAAACGCCATTAGAACCATTCATGCCGGTAATATAAATTTTGTTCCCATCAAAAGCCGGCGACGAAAAACCGATTCCCAAATCATCAAAATGCCAAACAATCTCCGGTCCACTTTCAGGCCAGCTATTCAGCAGGTTATGGTCGTTATAGATACCGTTTCCATTTACACCACGCCAGCGTGTTATGTTTTGACTGAACCCAAAAACAGTAACACAAAACAATCCAATAAATAAGCTTATTGCTTTCATTATTAATTCTATTAAGTTCCCTTTATTCAGGGGCTTAAATTACTTATTTATTAATAATTGCACACTACAACCACCTATAAATTAACAGAAAATAACTATACCAAAACTATCTGGCACCATAAAGTTGTTTCCCGACTTTAAGACTTTTTCCGGTATCTTTTATCTCAAAAATTTGTACCCGAGTGGCTGGTTGATGAAAATACCGATGGAGGCACAAGAGCAGTTTTCCATCAAACGACGTAAAAACCATGCCGTGCCCCCTGTCGTCTTCAATAATGGGTTTCGGTTCGTGCACCCATGGCCCCGATAACTTTCCCGAAGGCGAATAAGCCACAGTTTGAGCATATTGCCTGTTACCCCAGCTACTCCAAAGCATGGCTAATTTTCCACTTTTCATCCGATACAAATAAGGACCATCGGTAACAATGCCATCGTACATTTTCCCTTTGTAGTTTATGGTGTCTTTTGGCCACGAAACCTCATTTGAGCAAATAAGTTTGAAGGGGCTTCCGTTAAGTGCCGATAAATCGGACTTTAATGGTGCTGCCTCGATGAGCCCCGCACCAACCTGAATCCACTCATGACAATATACGATATAAGGGATGCCGTCCTCTTCCCAAAAAGTAGCGTCGAGTGTCATATCGCCTTTGGCCGTTGTAAATGTGTTTGAAAATGGTTTAAAGGGTCCCATTGGCGAATCGCTCACCAATATTTGCGATGCTCTTTGGGTAATTGGTGGTCGCTCGGGCCGTTCTTCCATTGTTTTCGACCAGTCGTTAAACGTAACAAACAAATAGTATTTTCCATTGTATAAATGAACCTCAGGAGCCCATGGTGCATCCTGAGGGTCGCCCCAAAATCCTTCGGGTACCTCAAATACTAACTTTGGAATCGTCCAGTGTTTTAAATCTTTACTTGTATAAACCAATACCCCGGCATGCTGCGCAGGTGGTTCAACCGGATAATAATCGCGGTTAGGAGAATACTGCCCATACAGGTAGTAGGTTTGAGTGGCTTTATCAGCCAAAATTTGAGGATCGTGAACACAAATAGAATCTATATCTATCCATTGAGCCGATAGCCATTGCGTTCCGCAGAGTAATAAAGCGGTAAATTGTTCGAATCCGATTTTCATAATGAGCAGCATTAATAATTTCGAAAGCCAAGATAGTGACAAAAATATCTGTACCGATGGTTCAACCGTACTAAATATCAAAACTGTTGTACAATGCACCATTAAAAGTGTTAAAATAAGACCTCACAAGGCCCAACAAAAGCTACGATTTACTAACTTGCAATGAAAAGATAAACAGACATGCTAAAAGATCTGATTATAAAAAGCAGGAGTTACCGTCGTTTTGACAACACATACAAGATTACGACGAATGAACTTACCGATTTAATTGAACTGGCCAGATTATGCCCTTCGGCCCGTAACGAACAACCGTTGCGATATATACTTATTAATGAACCATTGGTATGTGAACAGGTATTCCCGAGTTTGGCATGGGCAGGGTATTTACAATACTGGCGTGGCCCGCTGCCCGAAGAACGGCCTTCGGCATATATTATTATGTTAAAAGACAACTTGGTGAACCAAAACCACTATTGCGATGATGGCATCGCTTTGCAAACCATTATGTTAGGAGCCACCGAAAAAGGGTTGGGTGGCTGTATTATCGGAGCTTTCAATAAGATTGGTATTACACGATTGTTTAATCTGCCGCAACATTTGGTGCCGATATACGTATTGGCCCTTGGGAAGCCGGTTGAAAATGTGGTAATTGAAGATTTTAATGGCGATGTAAGATACTGGCGAGACAAAAAAGAGGTTCACCATGTGCCCAAACGAATGCTGGATGAACTTATTCTTGGAGTGAACCAAGTAACAGATCCATTGGAATAAAAAACAATTCCGGTCCGACTAAAAAAAATACAGTTATGAAAACATTGTACAAATTACTTTTTTTAGTGCTGCCATACGCTGCATTCGGTCAGTTAACACCTTCGGATTCGGTGTGGTTTTCGGGTCGTATTTACGACGCCACAAGTATTGAACCACTCCATAGTGCCGTTGTATTATTTCAAGGGCGAACCCTTGGTTCAGACAATAGCGGCAGATTTTCGTTAAAACTTTCGACCAAAGACACCCTGATATTCAGCCATATCGGCTACAAACCGGTGATATATATCCCCAAAGACTCGCTGAAAAGCACCAACAATCTGGTCGCAGTATTTATGCATCCAACCGATATATTATTGTCGGAAATTCTCGTTTTACCACGATACCCCAATACTTCGGTGATTGTTACTACCGATGCAGCCACAGTACAAAAATACAACAACAGCGCGGCACACAACTTCGAAATGGGCAAACAACAAGCCCGCCGCCCACCCGCAAAAATGGATGCAGAGATGAACAAAAAAATGGTAATCGGTACAAAAGCCCAGGAAGTAAGTTACAGAGGGATGATAAACCCCGGTGAAATGATTGGTGTAAATGTGATGACCGCCGTACCCGAAGCCATTAAAGAAATTAAAGGAAAAAACGACAAAGACATTACCATACGTCTGGGTCAAACAATTACAGACGAAGAGAACGAATATCTCATTAATATATACAAAGCCACAAAATACGAACAACTTAAACATCCCCTACTCGATTCAATATTGCATAAAAATTAGTGATTTGTGCAATAAAAAGAATTTCTATCTTTGCAGCGTGGTTTTAAAGTGTTGTTTGTTGTGCACTTTTTAATACAAAAAAGGTGGTTCGGCCCATTACATCATTAGTGGGTACACGCCCTCAAAGGATAAAAATTTAAAAACTAAAAAACATAGGTTAAAGCATGAAAGCATTTGTATTTCCGGGACAAGGGGCCCAATTTGTAGGTATGGGTAAAGATTTATACGACAATTCGGATCTCGCACGCGAAATGTTCGAAAAAGCAAACGAAATTCTTGGTTTTCGTATAACCGACATGATGTTTGCCGGAACCGAAGACGATTTAAAGCAAACCAAAGTTACGCAGCCGGCCATATTCCTGCATTCGGTAATTTTAGCCAAAGTATTGGGCGACAAATTCCAGCCCGACATGGTGGCAGGTCATTCTCTTGGCGAATTTTCGGCATTGGTGGCTGCGGGTGCGCTCTCGTTCGAAGATGGCTTAACCCTGGTAAGCAAACGGGCAATGGCCATGCAAAAAGCTTGCGAAGCCGAACCATCGACCATGGCTGCCGTATTGGGTTTAGCCGATGATGTTGTAGAAACAATTTGTGCCGGAATTGACGAGGTTGTGGTTCCTGCAAATTACAACTGCCCCGGACAATTGGTAATCTCCGGTTCGGTAGCAGGTATCACCAAGGCATGCGAAAAGCTTACCGCTGCAGGAGCAAAACGTGCATTGGTTCTTAAAGTGGGCGGAGCATTTCACTCACCTTTGATGGAACCAGCCAAAGTAGAACTTGCAGAAGCCATTAACAGCACCGAAATTAATGCCCCAATCTGTCCGGTTTATCAAAATGTTGATGCATTACCGGTGACAGACCCGGCAACTATTCGCACAAACCTTATTGCTCAACTTACTTCGCCGGTAAAATGGACACAAATAGCGCAAAACATGGTAAATGATGGCGCAAACCATTTTGTTGAAGTTGGTCCGGGGACGGTACTTCAGGGGCTTGTAAAAAAGGTAAGCCGCGAAGCCGTAACCGAAAGTGCTGCGATGTAAATCGCACCCATACAGAGACAAAAAAGGCGAAATTGAAAATCAATTTCGCCTTTTTTTGTGCCATAAATCATGATTGTTACTCTATTTTAAGCAAGCCATCGGCGAGCATTTTCCACGATTTATTGCTCAAAACCTCACCTGTCATATCACTATCGCTCAAACCCGAAAATGCCACATTCACAAAATTGGCCGTATTGCCTTTAAATGTAATTGTAGTATTTACCGGTACTTTTAAAATAACCTTGCAATCGTATTTATTTCGGGCTTTGTACGGCGAGTTGTAAAATTCCGGGATATTAAGCGTATGTGTAGCGGCATCATAATTCCCCTTAACTTCGGGGTTGCGAGGCAAGTCAGACATTTTAAACCGTTTTTCTACTAAGAATGAACTATTCCAACCCACATCCAATGTACCCGAATCGACAGGCATTAACTCGACAGTGAGAGGAAAAACAAAGCTTGTATCATTTACAACAAGTACATTTTTATTGGATTGAACCGCGATGGTAATAGATTTGGGGATCGCATAATGCCCCTGCGAGGCCACTTCAAAATTATTTACATCCCAATCCGATGCATCCACATAATGATCTAACCCTTTAAGGTGACCGAACCGCTCGGGATGATCCTTGAGGTACAACGCCCCATGCTTAACAGTCATTACCAAACCCGATAAAAAAACCACCGATGCAAGCAACAAAAACCAGCCGGTTTTACCCTTATGGTGGTACATCATTTTTGTAAAGAAATAGATAATCACCACAACCAAGGTTCCGCCCATAATATACAAACCGGTTGCAGAAGGCGAACCGGCCATAAAAAACTCAGCAGGAAACAAATCGGTAAAAAAGGCCGGCAAAACAGATACTCCCGCAATAAGTGCAAATAATGCCACTGCAATTGCAAAAAGTGCAACAATGAGAGGTAAAGCAAACACGGTAACAAATAATACAGCCAAAATCTTAACCATAACTTTTAAAATTCGCAACAATACAGGGTCACGCCGAACTTTTAACCTCGGTTCAACCGCCATGCGAGTGCCTTCGGTTTCTTTCCCCAAACTGTCAATATTCACAGGTTCACCCTGCATTTCGAGCTTTTGAGCCTTCGTTTCGGCTGGTGGTACAATAATCCATGCTAAAAAATATGCAGCCAGCATTACGCCACTTGTTGGGGCAATGAGTAACCCTGCCAGCAACCGGATTACCCATGGCTTCGTATGCAAATAGGCCGCCACGCCGCTACACACACCGCCCAATACCCGATTGTCAGCATTTCGAAAGAGCTTTTTCGACGTATATGCATATTTTTTATCGGGTTGAACCGCAGATGCATCATCCGGATCCATAAAATCTTCGGGACGGCCCATGGTGGCAATCACCTCATTAACATCATCCATACAAACAACTTCGCGGGTTTTATTAAGCCGGGTTTTCAATAACTCTGAAATTCGGCTCTCTATGTCTTTTAGAATTTCGGTACCATCTGCCCGTAATTTAAAATAGTTCTGCAACTGACCAATATAATTGTCGAGTAGTTCATAGGCATCATCTTCCACCTGAAAAAACAGGCCATCGATACTAATAGAGTGAGTCTTTTTCATTTCATCTTTTATTTTATATTATTTCTTATAAAATTCACCGAGTGTTGTATTTGGCCATAAACATCATCCATACCGGCAAGCAATTCTCTCCCGGCATCGGTAATTTCGTAATATTTGCGCGGAGGTCCCTGAACAGATTCAATCCAGTTGTAGTTTAAATAGCCGGCATTCTTGAGCCGGGTGAGCAAGGGATACAAAGTACCTTCAACTACAATAAGTTTTGCTTCCTTCATCGAATCGATTAAATCGTTAACGTATGCCGGCTTTTGCATTACAATAAGCATAATACAATATTCCAGTACACCTTTACGCATTTGCGATTGTATGTTTTCTATTTTTGCCTCCATATTCCATATTTGCAATTAAGCCATACAAAGATATGAAATAATTTTAGTACTATGCAAAACATAGTACTAAATATTTACACTTTTTTTCACTATTTCAAGGCAATGCCCTGCATGGCACAATATAAAGTAAACCAACCACCGGAATGGCGTGGTTCAGCCAAAACAATATAAAAAAAGAAAAAAACAGTATTTGGAAACCTGCAAAATAATAAAGCCACACTATTTTTGGTTATAATTTTACCGTTCGAATCCTGTGCCAATCGGGTGTACATGTGTCGCAATCTGATACGACCTTCGACAATTTGGTTATTTCGGGCTAATCTCCGGACAAAACAATTTACTTACACTTTTTGCCTTCGACACAAAGAGCAGTTTCATTTTTGCTGAATCACAGTGTTTTATATCGCTCTCCCGGAATAAAGAGTCCTGAATTGTAAAATGCAGGTGGAATTTCGGTGGTAGCATTAAAATCCTTTCCGGCCTCTACCGGGTATTTCCGAAGCCGAATATTACCGAACGCAGCAGACTAATATGATAAGATTTTATGTCGGCAAAACAGGCTTTCATGTATGTTTTCCCGAAATTTGTTTACAGTATGGGTTTGCACCAAAGTTTATTGACCAAAGTACTCCCTTTTTGCCAACCACGGGCAAAAAATTCAATCCTATGTTTACCGGAGCGAGTTCAAATTTAAAAATTTTATTCCGAATACAATTTTACGGCGTTTAACTTTTGGGTTATTTGTTGGCATACCGCATGGTTAGCGGCAGGTAAATATGGTCATTGTATCGATTAACAGTTTTTAGTTGAACCGTAACGTCCTGAATTTTTACGTTCATTATCAGCACTTATCCAAATGAAACAACGAATTTTGTATTTTTTAGGTTGAACCACCGGGAAATCCGGCCATAATTAGGGACTATATTTGAAGTTGCGGAAGCATGGGTGCCCGGCAATCCAATTTGCAAAAAAAAGGTAAGCAGAACACCCTCCTACTCACCACGCAATTTTAACAAATATCTATTGCTAAATACACTGTATGGCCCGGACGACCGTCATTTTTTCACTTATGCCGCAATCCTTTGCCAATTGATTACATACCGATATAATACCATTATCGAGTACGTCCTGTCCATTAAAAATCTCAGCACTCATGCAGTCAACCGTACAGGCCAGAATTCCCGCATCGCTCAATGTTTCCAGACTTTTTGTGCCTGCATTGTTTTTGCCAATTCCGGCATCGTTAAAAAACACCGCTTTAAGATGATGCCATGCGATCCACACACCACAATATCACCGGCATTGCGTTCATTCAAAAACGTAATGCTGTCAGTTACCGTAATGTTTTTCCCTGTGATTTGCGTTTGCGATTGTACTTTTAATTCAATCCTGCCTTCAGGTTCAGACACGGACACCTCACTATCCACGTTTTTTGAAGCACTATTGATTTTGGGGCTAATTTTGGCAACTGCCGTTTGTATCGAATCACCGATTTCAATGCCGGCGGTTTTGGCCAAATCATTGATGTGACTGATTATTCCGCCTTCCCAGGCATCGAAGGCAATGCCAATTTCGGCACTGTTACGATCGACGGCACAGGCAATCACACCCTCAGCTTCATAATGTAAAAGGCCTCTGATGCCGGCATTGTTTTTTCCAATTCCGGCATTATTAAGGAAAACTGCTTTGAAATGACAGTTCTTTACTTGTCTCGCGAGTGCCAAATTGCCGCCGCAGTGTGAACCGCAAACAAGGATTGGACTTGTGTTTTCAGGCTTTACATCACCCAAACTATCGAGCAGAACAACACCTTCTGGAAATTCCATTTTATCGTTTCCCGGTTCAACAAACACAAACTTTTGACTCTTTTGATGCAAATTCGACACATGCAATCGACACGCCTTTTTGGTAGGCTTTAAGATTGGCCTCAACAAACTTTGCAGGTACGTTTTCACGAACAACCTGAATCATGTCGTCGTGTGCATATCCTCTGAATTCGGCATAATAACCCAACATCACAATGTTCATCATTTTGCTGATATCAAACTCCGTACTCTTGTGTTCATCGGGGTTTATAATGTATTTTGTGCTGTCAGCCGCCAGAATCATTTCGGTTTTCGAACCCGGCATGGCCTTTTGCAAACCGGTATTTACGCTGGTAGAGGTTAACTCGTACGTACTTGTAAAGATGATGCCATCCTCTTTGAGACAATGCAGAAAACGCAACGTTTCGGTCTGTTCGAAAGAGATTAAGTAATCCACATCGCCTGCCTTAATGAAGGGAGACAAAACAGGGTTGGTCGAATATCTGAAATGGCTTTCCACGCCTCCACCACGTTGACCAAGGCCTATCACATCCGATATTTTCAACTCGTAACCAAGTTTCATATAAAACTTACTTAAAAGGTTGCTGAATAGTAGAATACCTTGACCACCCACACCTGCAATGATGATATTTTTTCCTGTGTCCTTCATTTTTTATTGTATTATAGCGTCCTTTTTACATACCGTTGAACAGAGTCTGCAACCGGTACAGAGATCTTCGTTGATTACAATTTGAACTGACCCATCGGCCGATTTTTTACTCTCAATGGCCAAACATCCAATATTGATACATTTCCGGCATTTTACACACAAATCCTGATCGATGGAACTCGGTGTATCCTTGGGTAGTTTAAATCTGGTAACGCATGGTTTTTTAACAATCACTACCGAATTGGTTTTTGCATGAACCGCATTCAGGATAGCTTTCTCAAGATTATCAATTTCGTAGGGGTCTACGGTTACAATATCTTTAACGCCAATCGCCTCGCATACCCTGGCAATATCCAACCGGTTTTC
>QKHT01000203.1 GCA_003249935.1 Bacteroidota bacterium | reverse complement strand
TTCGCTATAAATCTCATTTAACAATTTCATGCCGGCCAAGCAAGGTTTGCACCATGTGGCCCAAAAATCTACAATAGTCAACTTTTCGCCTTTAAGTGCCATAAGGGATATATCCCGATTATCGGTGGTTTGAACCGTAACAGGTGCCCATTGCGAGAATGCCGCAAATGTTACAGAAAACCATAGCAATAAAAATAAGAATAGCTTTTTCATCAAAACCTTTGTTATTTAGAATAAACACAAATAACAACAAATAGTTTTGTCGAAAAAGCTATTAATCAATTAAAAGAGAAAAATTATTATCCGCGTTTTAGTGCATGAATATGTTGTTCGGCGTGGTACGACGAACGAACCAACGGCCCACTTTCCACATAAGCAAAACCCATTTCGAGGCCGGCTTGCTTGTAAAATGCAAAATCCTCGGGCTTTACATATTCCATCAGGCGGGTATGCAATTCGCCGGGCGGCAAATACTGACCGATGGTGACCACACTTACGCCGACAGAGCGCAAATCGTGCAAAGCCTGCAACACTTCGTCGCGGGTTTCGCCCACACCAAGCATAATGCCCGATTTGGCCACAATGCCTTGCGATGCAATATGTTTAAGCACTTGGAGACTACGCTGGTAGGTGGCTTTACTGCGTATTTTTGGGGAGATACGCTCTACCGTTTCGATATTGTGCGAAATAACTTCGGGACGTGCCTTAATCACATAATCGAGCAGTTCGGTTTTTCCATCGAAATCGGGAATAAGCACCTCCATTGTCACCGTGGGATTCACTTTTTTGATACTTTTAATGGTAATAGCCCAAAACCTTGCGCCACCATCGTGCAAATCGTCGCGAGCCACCGACGTAATTACGGCATGCTTTAGTTTGAGTGTCGCAATCGTTTGGGCCAGACGTTCCGGTTCGTTCCAGTCGATGGGATCGGGCTTGGTGGCCTCCACATAACAAAACCGGCAGTTGCGGGTACATTTTTCGCCCAAAATCATGAACGTGGCCGTACCGGCATTCCAACATTCGCCTTTGTTGGGACAGTTACCGCTGGTACAAATGGTGTTGAGCTGATGATCGTGAATTAAATTGCGTACTTTCGAATAGTTCTCGCCCTTGGGCATCGGAACTTTCATCCACCGAGGCAAACGGATGGTATCGTTTTTTAAACTCATTATCGTTGTTTTATCGAATTATCAAAGATTGAACTTTTAAACAAAAAGTACTTGGTATTGTTTAAAAGTTATCTAAATAATAAGTGATACACAATGGCACAAAAGGCGAATAGTACCGTAACCATCCACACGGTTATAAGCGTACGGCATTTAACACGTAACACCTTTGTATTGAGGTTCGAAAAAGGTTCGTTCGAATTTATCAGCGGACAATATTTAGTTTTAGGGATCATAGGTTCATTACATCGTCGCGAATATTCTATTTATAGCGGTCAGGCTGAACCGTTCCTCGAAGTTTTGATCAAAGAGGTAGAGGAAGGCGACGTTTCGAAGCGGCTCAAACAGTGCAAACCCGGCGAAGCATTGGAGGTTGAAGGCCCTTTTGGTTATTTCACACCCGAAGCCGCAAAGTTGGCAAAGAAGTTTGTATTTATTGCATCGGGAACCGGCATATCGCCTTTCCACAGTTTGGTTAAAACGCATGCCACACTCGATTACAAAATTCTGCATGGCGTTAAGTTCGGCGAAGAATCGTTCGATGGCGATGCTTACGAAAAAGGACGCTATATTCAGTGCACCTCGCGTGAACCCATTGGCGACTTTCATGGCCGGGTTACGGATTATATTAAAGCGCATCCCGTAGATGTGAATGCAGAATACTACCTTTGCGGCAATAGCAATATGATTTTCGACGTTTTCGATCTTCTGAAACTTCAAGGTGTTCCTTACGACCAGATTCATACAGAAGTCTATTTTTGAAAA
>QKHT01000075.1 GCA_003249935.1 Bacteroidota bacterium | reverse complement strand
TATGATGCCATTATTAAAGCGGCAGCAAAGAAAATTGATGTGGACTGGCGACTTATTGCGGCTATTGTGGCCCACGAATCGAAATTCGACAAGGATGCACAGGCGTGGACCGGTGCTGCCGGACTCATGCAGATTATGCCCGAAACGGCCGAAAAACTGGGACTCAAAGATCCGTTTGATGCCAGACGAAATATTGAAGTGGGCACTCGATATTTTGGTACCATGCTGGGGTATTTTAAATCGTTGGATAGTGCCAACCGTATTATGCTGGCATTGGCCTCGTATAATGTGGGTTACGGCCACGTTCGCGATGCAATGGCATTGGCCGAAAAATATGGTCGCGATCCCAACCAGTGGGAAGGGAATGTGGACGAAATGCTTTTAATGAAAAGCAGTCCCGAGTATTATCAGGATCCGGTGGTAAAAAACGGCTATTGTCGCGGCCGTCAACCCTATGAATACGTATATGACATTGTAGAAAGATTTCATAATTACCAACAATTTATACCTTATTAATGAAAGCGTTTCTTGAAGAATTGGCCGATAAAGTGGTTGCACAATTTGGCTTTGATTTCGAAAATGTAAAGTTTGTTTTTCCCAATCGACGGGCTGGCTTGTTTTTTCGGTATTATCTATCGAAATTAAACGACAAACCATTTTTTTCGCCCCGAATAACGACTATAAATGATTATATATCAAGTTATTCGTCGCTAAAAATGGCCGAGCCGTTAGAATTACTGTTCTGTCTTTACCGGTGTAATCAATCGGTATTGAACCGAGCCGAAACATTTGATGAGTTTTATTACTGGGGCGAAGTACTACTTGGCGATTTCGACGATGTTGATAAATACCTTGTTGATGCAAAGATGTTGTACGCCAATATTTTAGAGATAAAGGAAATTGATGCTTTGTTTAACTATCTTACCGATGAGCAGATTGCCGTAATCAAACGGTTTTGGGCCGGATTTGAACCCGAAACAGATGGCATACGAAAAGATTTTTTAAATACATGGCACACTATTTATCTGTTATATGATGCATTTACAAAGCAACTGACAGACAAAGGCATTGCTTACGAAGGAATGATATACCGCGATGCCGTGAACAATATTAAACTTAATGGCACTGGCCTGACCGATGGTGACATTGTGATTTTTGCGGGACTAAATGCCCTCACGAGTGCCGAACGCGAAGTGCTTTCGGTGGTGAGTAAAACCGGAAAGGCTCTTTTTGTGTGGGACTATTGTTCGGATTTTATTCTTGATTCACAAAACAAAGCGGGGCGGTTCATGCAGGATAATTTGGCCGGTTTTGGTGCTTGGTACACTCCCGAAAAGGTGCAACGATTGCCCCAATTTACACTTTCGGCCGCTGCAACCGATATGGCGCAAACACGTGTGGCATCGCATTATCTTTCGAAATATGAAAATGCTGATATAGAAACGGCAGTGGTTTTGGCCGACGAAGCACTGCTTATGCCTGTGTTGTTCGGACTTCCGGAACAGGTGAATCAAATTAATATTACGATGGGGTATCCGGTAAAGTCATCGGCTGCATATGCCTTGGTCGAAAATTTGTGCGAACTCCAGCGTCATATCCGGTACGAAAACGAAGTGCTGTTTTTTTACCACAAAAACGTGTTTTCGATACTTCGGCATCCCACTGTATATAAACTGCAACCAACAGAAATTGAGTCTATTATAAATAAATCGATTGCTGAAAATCGTAGTTTTATCTCATCTTTAGTTTTGAGTGAACCCGGTAATTTTAGTGTCATCTTTGGTCATGCTTGCAATGGTGGTAATTTAATTTCCTGGCTACTCACGGTTTTACAATTGGTTCTTGGCTCAGGAAGTGATGATAATTTGGATCAACTTCCGGAAAACGAAGCCCTCGAACGAGAATTTTTATGGGCTATCTACGACAGGTTGCACAAACTGAACGATTTGCTTTTGAAAGGTGAGGATATAGAAGCGGGACTTCAGGTGATGCATAAAATTGTACGTCGCAATCTCGAATCGCTTAAAGTTCCGTTTTCGGGTGAACCTCTCGGTGGACTACAACTCATGGGTATTCTCGAAACACGTGCCGTTGATTTTAAAAATCTGTTGATTTTGTCGCTTAACGAGGGTACTTTACCATCGGCCATGCCCGCCAATTCATTTATACCAATGAACTTACGGCAAGGATTTGGCTTACCGGGTATTGAGCATCAGGATGCCATGTATGCCTATTATTTTTACCGGTTAATTCAACGGGCCGAGAATGTACATCTGATCTATAATGCCTCATCAGAAGGGATAAAGTCGGGTGAGCCGAGCCGCTATGTATTTCAACTTAAATATGGTTACCGGGTTCATGCCGAACAGTTTAATCCTACATTTAAAGTGATGCCTGCTTTGGTCGAACCGATTATCGTTCGAAAAACTCAAAAAGTACTGGACACACTCAATCAGTTTAAAGTAGAAGGGGGTCGTGTTTTTTCGGCAAGTGCATTAAATACTTATATCGATTGCCCGTTGAAATTTTATTTTGAAAAAATTGAAAAAGCAAAAATATCGGACGAACTAACCGAAGATGTGGATGCACGACTATTTGGTAATGCCTTTCACAAAACGATGGAACTGTTGTATACACCTTTTGCCGGAAGAATGGTGACTTCCGAAGATTTAGAACAGTTGTTGAAGGCACGCTTTAAAATTGAAGATGCGGTAAACAAGGCACTGTCGGAAGTGATAACCGGGCAAACGGGAACAGCGGTTGCGTTACGCGGCCGATGGCTGATTGTAAAGGAAGTGATGCTGGATTACGCCGTTTTTATGTTGAAAAAAGACAAGGAGATTGCACCATTCGATTTGTTAGGATTGGAAGATGAGAACAAATACGCCTTCAATTTCAATGGCAAAGATCGCGTAAATTTGTATGGGATTATCGACCGGGTTCATCAAAAGGAAAATACTGTTTATCTGGTGGATTATAAAAGTGGTAAACGAAAATCGGGTAAACCGGATGATTTAAACACCCTTTTTGTGTCTTCGGCAAAGCGCCAGTCGCATTGGTTTCAGGTGCTTTTTTACGCCTTAATCTATTCCGATAAACGAAAAAATGCCGAAATTGCTCCTGAGTTGTATTATTTGCCCGAACTTTTTACCAATTTCGATCCTAAAGTTGTTTTGCCCGAATCCGGCGGTTCAGCCATAATTACAGGCAATGTGTTCGAAAAGTATCAGATATTGCTTAAGAATCTCTTATCGGAATTGTTCGACCCGGCCGTTAGTTTTGTTCAAACCAACGATTATACCTTATGCGAACGGTGCGACTACCGCTCCATTTGCCAACGGTGATGAAGCGATAGGAGAATCCGTTCAATCTCTTACATCCTGAGATTTACTCAACCCTATGCGAAAAATAGGCGTTGGCCTGCGCAGTAGGGGTAATGTAAATGTCACCGATGTTTACATGCGAAGGGCGCGAAACTACAAACCAAATGGTGTCTGCAATATCCGCTGCGCTTAATGGTTGGAGTCCTTTATATACATTTTTGGCAGCCTGTGCGTCGCCATCGAATCGTACCAGCGAAAATTCGGTTTCAACCATGCCGGGGTTTATCGAGGTAACCCTGATACCGTAAGGCAAAAAATCCATACGAAACGCTTTGGTTAAGGCATCTACCGCAAATTTCGAGGCGTTGTACACATTGCCTCCCGGATAAACCTCCTTACCTGCAATCGATCCTATATTTACAATATGGCCTTGCATTTGTTCAATCATGAGCGGTGCCACCATGCGGGTAATATACATCAACCCTTTTACATTGGTGTCGATCATCTGCTCCCAATGGTCGGGTTTGCCTTTTTCGAATGAACCAAAACCGGCTGCTAAACCGGCATTGTTAATTAAAATGTCGATCTTCTGCCACGTTTCGGGAAGGCCTTTTATCGCTGCTTCTACCTCGGCATTACTTCGGATATCGAAACAAAGGGCAATTACTTCAACATGATATTCGCTTTCGAGTTGTTGTTTCAGCGCAATAAGTCTGTCGTTGCGGCGTCCGGTAATAATGAGGCGTATTCCGTTTTGGGCAAATAGGAGGGCTGTTGCCATGCCAATACCCGATGTGGCACCTGTAATTAATGCTGTTTTTGTTGTCATTGTTCTATTGTTTAAAAAGCAATCGGGGCATGTTAAGCCCCGATTGAAATCTTTATTTTAGTTTTTAAGCCATTTGTCGAGCCAGCCGAAAAAGGTGCGTTGCCATAAAATGCCGTTTTGGCAATCGAGCACCCAGTGATTTTCTTCGGGTAAATAGAGAAATTGAGCCGGAATGCCACGTAACCGTGCGGCGTTAAACGCCATCATACCCTGACTTTCGGGAACCCGGTAATCTTTTCCTCCGTGAATGACCAAAATCGGGGTGTCCCAATTTTGCACATATTTGTGGGGCGAAAAGCTGTACGACTTTTGCGCTCCGGCATTGTCCCGCTCCCAGAATGGTCCACCCATATCCCAATGGTCGAACCAGTTTTCTTCGGTTTCGAGCATCATCGATTCGAAGTTGAACATGCCGTCGTGCGCAATAAATGCTTTAAACCGTTTTTGGTGATTCCCGGCTAAAAAGTAAACCGAAAAGCCGCCATAACTAGCTCCCACCGCACCCAATCTGTCGCGGTTCACATATGGTTCAGCCGAAACCGCATCAATAGCACTTAAATAGTCGCGTATGTTTTGCCCGCCGTAGTCGCCCGAAATCTGTTCGTTCCACTCTTTTCCAAAACCGGGTAGCCCTCGTCGGTTTGGTGCTACAACAATATAATCGTTGGCTGCCATTATTTCAAAATTCCAACGGTAACTCCAAAACTGACTTACCGTACTTTGCGGTCCGCCCTGGCAGTATAAAAGTGTCGGATATTTTTTTGTGGCATCGAATTTTGGCGGAAAAATAACCCAAACCAACATCTGTTTGCCATCGGTGGTTTTTACCCAACGCTCTTCTACCTTGCCCATTTCTATTTGGTCCAGAATTGGTTTATTTACATAAGTAAGTTCAGTGGCTGAACCATCTGCCGCGATACGGTACAACTCGGCCGGCTTTTGTATCGACATCTGCTGTGCCACCAGAGCACCGTTGGCAAGTGCCACGCTGGTGTAATCCACATCGCCCGTGGTGAGGCATTTAATGTCGCCCGAAACAATATCGTAACTGTAAATCTGATCTCTGGCATGCCAGTCGGCTATAAAATATACCGAACTGCTTTGGGCATTCCAGCAGAGCGATCCGGCATTTAAATCGGTGTTTTTGTGGTACCATGTTTTATTATCGTCGAAACTATGCACGGCCAATCGGTTCCAATCGCTTTCGTAGCCATCGCGTTCCATACTTTGCCATGCTATTTTTTTTCCGTCGGGCGAAAATAGCGGGTTCAGATCGTAACCCATATTGCCTTGTGTAAGGTTTTTGGTTGAACCATCGGCTATGGTGTAGAGGTAAATGTCGCTATTGGTCGAGAGCGAATATTCGCGGCCCTTTAGTTTGCGACATGCATATGCGATGGTTTTTCCATCGGCACTGATGTCTATTTGCTCCATCCCGCCATGTGGTCTGATGGGCGATTCCCACTCTTCATTCGCCATAATGTCTTTATCGCCGGTAATTTTTGTGCCATCGTATTCGGCAACAAAAATGTGCGAAAATTTCCCATCTACCCAGGCATCCCAGTGTCGGT
The DNA here is from genome assembly GCA_003249935.1 of Bacteroidota bacterium. GTDB lineage: Bacteria > Bacteroidota > Bacteroidia > Bacteroidales > UBA5342 > SZUA-561. The sequence continues at coordinate 74,581 of QKHT01000075.1, read as the reverse complement.
ACATTAAGTCGTTGATTATCCGAGCATTTGCCTTTGGTAAATCGGGATGGATATCCGCAACCTGTGGTTGGAGCTTTACCTCTTTAATATAAACCACATGTTGGCCATCGGGCGAATATTTAAACCCGTTGATGCCACCTTCAATATTCGAAATTATGGTTTGTTCGCTACCATCAGGGTTCATCTCCCATATTTGACTACTTCCGCTTTTTGTAGATAAGTAACCAATTTTCGAACCATCGGGTTTCCATACTACATTCGATTCGTTAAAGCCCTCGTTAAAAGTAAGTTGCTCTAATTGGCCACCAGATACCGGTACCGAATAAATTTCACTGTAACCTTTGTTCTCTTCCTTATTGTACCATTTTAGGGTAAAGGCAACGGTTTTTCCATCGGGCGAAACGGCCGACTCACCAATTCGTCCGAATGCCCACAGGGCTTCAGGTGTAAGTCGCCCGTTGGGTACTTTAAATTCGCGGTTGTTGTAGGTAGACCATAACCCGGTCTTCCCCTCTTTTTTATCGGAACATGCTCCCATTATACCTAATAAAATCAAAAATAGTAAACTTCGCATTGCATTTGTTTTTTGTTGTGCATAAAAATTGAGGCCTAAAAATACAATTTATTATTTTACGGTAAATTGCGTATTTGTCATGAACCAATATTTTTTGCACCTTGTACTAAATTCAGGATGTAATTTTAAAGAAAAGTGTCTGTTTTCGATTGATAAGGGCATTAAAACGCACAATTTGTGATAAATATCGCACATTAATTTATTTATGTTTTGTTACCTTTGTTTAAAATCAAAATCGGGTTTAAGTGAGAATCTATTCAAGCAACCAATTAAAAGCAATTGATGCTTATACCATCGAGCACGAACCTGTTTCGTCGGTCGATTTGATGGAAAGAGCCGCTGAGGTGTTATTGTCGGCTTTTACCGGAATTTTCGACAGAAACAATTCGGTTGTAATATATGCCGGCAGGGGAAACAACGGTGGCGACGCGCTTGCTTTAGCCCGATTGCTGTTTTTATCGCATTACGAAGTTGTGGTGTATCTTGTTGATGGAACTAATCGTTTGTCGGACGATGCCACCATAAATCTCGAAAGGTTACATGGTTTGCCCGAAATCCCGGTTCATATTTTGTCTGCACAATCACTGTTGCCTGTACATCAGGCTCCGCAGGTAATTATTGACGGATTATTAGGTTTGGGGTTGAACCGTCCTGCTGAAGGGTTATATGCAAAATTGATTAATCATATTAATAGTTCACCGGTACCTGTTTTTTCTATCGACATTCCTTCGGGTATGAATGCAGATGGTTATGGTATGGGGGCTGTGATTTCTGCTAACGTAACGGTTTCTTTTCAATTTCCTAAATATGCTTTTTTATTGCCCGAGAACGAACGCTGTTTGGGCAATTGGATGGTGTTGCCAATTGGTTTGCATACTGATTTTGCATCTTCTTTACCTGTTGATTATGAGATAATAGACCCAAAGTTAGTTAAAAGTACGTATCGTTATCGGTCCAGATTTGCACATAAAGGTACATTTGGTCATACCCTGATTGTAGCCGGCAGCTATGGAAAAATAGGGGCAGCAGTGTTGGCCACAAAAGCGGCTTTACGCTCGGGTGCCGGTTTAGTTACGGCCCATGTGCCGCAAAAGGGTATGGATACGATACATTCAGCAATACCGGAAGCCATGGTTCAACCCGACCGTTCGGAAATTATGGTGTCAAAAGTGGATCATCCCGAACGGTTTTCTGCAATTGGTTTTGGTCCCGGAGTAGGTACTAAACCCAATACGATACTTTGTCTTGCAGATTTATTTGATAATTATAAAGGTCCTTTGGTTATTGATGCTGATGGATTAAATATTCTTGCAGAGAGACCTGATTTATTAAATCGCTTGCCACATGGCACCGTTCTTACGCCGCATCCCAAAGAATTCGACCGGATGTTCGGTTCAACCAGAACCCATCTCGAACGTATAGAGCTACAAAGAACCATGGCAAAACAATATGGTGTAATTATCGTTTTAAAAGGTGGTTATACTTCTATCGCAGATGAAAAGGGATATTGCTACTTTAACATACTTGGCAATGCCGGTATGGCCACAGGTGGTATGGGCGATGCTTTAACAGGCATTATTGCCGGTTTGCTGGGGCAGGGTTATGCGCCTGTTCATGCTGCAATAACAGCGGTTTATCTGCATGCATATGCCGGAGATATTTGTGCAAAAAGCAATGGTCAGGAGTTTTTAGTTGCAAGCGATGTAATAAACGCTTTGGGACAAGCATTTATTTCAATTAGCCAATAATAATTATTTAAATATTTACGATGTTACAAATGAAAAAAAAATTAGTCGCAACATTGGCTTTATTGCCAATATTTTCTGCGTTTGCTTTAAGAAATTCGGGGGACGCTGATGCAAATATGCGTGTTATACCTGTTAGTCATTTTGATAATGTTACCTCGGCCAAACAGATTTATTTTTTGCCTAAAACGGTTGTGAAAATTAAGGTTGTTGCAGTTAAAAAGGAGATTAAGCCTGGTCCGTTTTATAAATATGCAGAGCAATTTTTAGGTATTAAGGATGTAGCGGTGGAACCAACTGTGATCTGGTCAATGAATAAAATTGAACTATCGACAAAAGCAGTGGCCGACGTGAATAAGGCTTTTTGTGTTGAATATTCGGGCAAAAGTTTTGCCCCGTACATTAGTTTAACCGAATCGGGTATACTTACCGGTGTGAATGTAAAACGCGATAATTCACCTAAAAATGTAACAAGCGACAACGTTAAGGTTATAGAGAATATCGAATCGAAAGTGATGGAAGTACCACTTTTAGAAGAACAGTTATTGGCCATATCGTCGGCTAAAATGGCCGAAGAAACTGCGAAAATTATCACTCAAATCCGACAAAATCGAATTGCACTCATTTCGGGCGATGTAGATAAGGTGCCGGCAGATGGTAAATCGATGGAAATTAGCCTTAAAATGATGGATGAACTCGAAAAAAAATATGTGTCATTATTCACGGGTCAGGTTTCCGAAACATTTCAAACATTCATTATCGATTATATGCCCGATTCGATTGCCGACCGTGATGTGGCCTTTCGTTTTTCAAAATTTTCCGGTGTAGTACCTGCCAACGATTTGAGTGGTAGCCCATACTATATTTCGGTTCGTACAGTAATAGATAACAAATTACCCTCAAAAGCGGCAATTGTTCAAAAAGACCGACGTGGCAATATAATACCTCAAACAGTTGCTGAAAACGGTTTTTTTTGTAATAAACCGGTATTGGCCAATATCTCTATTTCGTATGGATTGGATAATCTGGTAACTAAAGAGTGCCTAATTCCGCAATTGGGACAATTAATTTCGTTACCAACTACATTGTTTAATAGCAATAATGCGATATATTTTTATCCGGAAACCGGTGCTTTGATGTCGGTCGAAAACAAGGAAACAAAAGAGTAAAACACTAAAATCAATTTATAATGAACAACGCAGAAGTAAGAAAATTAGAACCGCAAATTTTGTGGGAATTCTTCGACGATATTACCGGCATACCCCGTCCGTCGAAACATGAAACTGAAGTACAACAGTTTGTTGTTTCGGTTGGAAAAAGTCTTGGGCTTGAAACAATTGTCGATAAAACAGGTAATGTAATTATCCGCAAACCAGCAACTGCTGGTTTTGAAAACAGAAAAATGGTTGTTTTGCAATCGCATTTGGATATGGTTCCTCAAAAAAACAGTGGCATTGAGCACGATTTTCTTAAAGACCCTATAAAAACACGAATTGATGGCGAATGGGTAAAAGCCATGGATACAACTTTAGGATCTGATAATGGTATTGGTGTTGCCGCTGCATTGGCAGTGCTTGCATCTGCCGAATTGGTCCATGGCCCCATTGAGGCATTGTTTACCATTGACGAAGAAACTGGTATGACCGGTGCTTTTGGGCTCGAAAAAGGGTCGTTAAAAGGTGATATTTTATTGAACCTCGATTCTGAAGATCCGGGCGAATTGTACGTGGGATGTGCTGGCGGTATTAATGTTACCGGTGTTTTCGACTATTTGGAAGACGTATTACCTCAAGATGGATATAAGCCATATACCATTGTCGTTAAGGGTCTTAAAGGTGGCCATTCCGGATTGGATATTAATATGGGGCGAGCCAATGCTAATAAGCTTATTTTTAGAATATTGAAAGAAGCGATTAAGTATAACGATGTGATGCTTTGTGAAATCGATGGCGGCAGTTTACGTAATGCAATTCCACGAGAAGCGTTTGCAACTGTGCTTGTGGCCGATGAAGATGTAGAGGAGGTAATGCAGCTTGTGGAAGATTTCGAAAAAATATTTAAACAAGAGTATAGATATACCGAGCCCGATTTGTCTGTCTCGATGGTTGTATCATCCAATCCAACCCGTGTATTAAATGAAATGGTGCAGGACGACCTTGTAAATGCAGTTACGGCCTGTTTTAATGGTGTATATCGTTTTGATATGGGTTTCGATGGTTTGGTGGAAGCTTCAAATAATCTTGCATCGGTTAAGGCATACAAAGACAGAATTGAACTATTGTGTTTGGCACGATCCAGTGCCGAGAGCTCTAAAGAAGCTTTGGTTTCTGAATTAGAAAGTGCGCTTTCATTGGCCGGTGCCAAAATAGATATTTCGGGCGATTATCCCGGATGGGTGCCAAATCCCGATTCCGAAATTCTTAAAGTAATGAAAGTTGTATATAAGGAAATTACCGGTATCGAACCGGCAGTTAAAGCCATTCATGCCGGCCTCGAATGTGGAATTATAAGTGCCGCAGCACCGGGTTTAGATATGATTTCGTTTGGTCCGCGAATCAGACATCCACACTCGCCGGATGAAAAGGTTCATATTGAATCTGTTGCTGATTTTTGGAATTGGTTGGTTGCTACCCTTAAAGCAATACCTGTAAAGTAGTAATGGTTCATTCATTTAGTAGTTTATGGCTGTATATGGATTTGGCTCGGACGATAAACGGATGTTTTATTCCATTAGCGAAGTGTCCGAAATGCTTGGTGAAACTATTGTAACCATCAGATTTTGGGCCAAAGAGTTTACTGTGCTCAAACCCTCACGAAATAACAAAGGTAATCGGTTATTTACAAAAGGAGATTTAAAAAATCTGCGCATGATTCAACTTTTGTTGCGCGATGAAAAACTTACTATCGAAGGTGCAAAAATCAGACTTTCGCAAAAACTCAACGAAACGCAACGACGTATTGAAGTGATTCATAAACTCGAAGAAATAAAAAAACGATTACTCGAAATAAGTAATAGCATTAATAGTTAAATTGTTATGAAACAAAAAAATGTAATTTCTATAAGCCTGCTCACAGTCGCTTGTTTTGCGGGATGTGTAAATACAGCGAATAAAAGTGCCACAAACGCGGTTTTTGATGAATCAACTATGGATTTATCTGTAAATCCGGGTGACGATTTTTATCAATATGCCAATGGAAATTGGATGAAAAATAATCCGTTACCCGATGATAAGGCGCGTTTTGGCGCATTTGACCTTCTGGATGATGAGAATCAGAAAAAACTGAAAGCTTTGGTGTTAAAACTTTCTGAGTCCGAATGGCCAAATGGTTCGGTAGAACAAAAAATTGGTGATATGTACACTTCCGGAATGGACACGTTAACCATCGAAAAGGAAGGTTATGAACCCATTAAGCCATTATTAACCGATATCGAAAACCTTCAGTCGAAGGGCGATTTGCCAGTGCTTATTGCAAAATTGCACAAAATTGGAATTAATGCATTTTTTAATTTTACCCAGTCGGCCGATCAGCAAAACAGCACGATGAATATTGCTTTTTATTGGCAGGGTGGTTTAGGTATGCCCGATCGCGACTATTATACACGCACCGACGAACAGGCGGTTGGAATTAGAAATGCATACCAACAGCACCTTGCAAAAATGTTCGAACTTATTGGTAACGATAATGGTTCAGCCGTAAAGAAAGCCGGGTTGGTCTATGATATAGAGAATACACTGGCCAATGCCAGTATGACCCGTCTTGAATTGCGCGATCCGAAAAAAACATTGAATAAATACGATCTTGAAAAAATTAGTAAGTTAATCTCAAATTGTTCTCAACCGGAATATTTAACCGAACTGAGCGTGTCGCTCGATAAGAACATCAATGTAGGTCAACCCGAATTTTTTGCAACGCTCAACAGCCTGATAGCCAATGTATCACTTGATGCAATTAAGGCCTATTTGCAATGGAATGTGTTAAACAGTACTGCCAATTACTTGTCGTCGGCTTTCGAAAACCAAGATTTCGATTTTTATGGCAGAACCATGAAGGGGCAAAAAATTATGAAGCCTCGTTGGGAACGTGTTGTCGATCAGATTGATAGTTATTTGGGTGAAGCATTGGGGCAGATTTATGTCAAAACGTATTTTCCACCCAAAGCCAAGGAGCGAATGGATGATTTAGTGAAAAACCTAAGAATTTCATTGTCTCAACGAATAGATATGCTCGATTGGATGTCGGATACAACCAAACGTGCTGCACACGAAAAACTTGATGCAATAAAAGTTAAAATCGGATACCCGGACAAATGGCGCGATTATTCGGCGGTAAATATTAAAAAGCAGTCGTATGTTCTCAATGTCCTTGCCGGCCGTGCAAATGAAGTTGCTTTTGATCTTGCTAAAATAAATCAACCTGTTGATCCGATGGAGTGGCACATGACACCTCAAACTGTTAATGCTTATTACAATCCATCGAGCAACGAAATCGTTTTTCCTGCCGGAATACTTCAACCACCTTTCTTTTATCTCGATGGTGATGATGCCGTAAATTATGGTGCTATCGGCGTGGTAATTGGTCACGAAATTACCCATGGTTTCGACGATAAGGGCCGGCTATACGATCAAGTTGGTAATTTGAAGGATTGGTGGCAGCCATCTGATGCTGAAAGGTTTACAGATAGAGCTAAAGTATTGGTTTCAATCTTTAACAACTTTACAGTCATTGATTCTGTTAAGGCAAATGGCGAATTAACCCTCGGCGAAAATATTGCTGATTTGGGTGGTTTAAATATTTCTTATCAAGCATTTCATAATAGTTTAGTTGGAAAAGGTGAGCCCGAAAAAATAGATGGTTTTACCGCCGATCAACGTTTTTACCTTGCTTATGCCCGGGTTTGGGCTCAGAATATTCGCGATAAAGAAATTCTTCGTCGTACCCAGGAAGATGTACATTCGCTTGGAAAGTGGCGGGTTAATGGTCCTTTGCCAAATATTCCGGAATTTCATAAAGCATTTGGAATTGGAGAGACAGATAAAATGTTTTTGCCCGACACTGTACGTGCTAAAATATGGTAAAAAATATATGAATTAAAATTTTGTTTACCATAATTTAATTTTAATTTTGTAGACAACGAAAATTTATATACAATGAAAGTTGCAATAATTGGTACTGGATATGTTGGTTTAGTGACTGGCACCTGTCTCGCTGAAACCGGAATTGATGTTAATTGTATTGACATCGATAAGAGTAAAATTGAAAAACTTAACAATGGCATCATTCCGATTTACGAACCAGGACTTGAGGCTTTGGTTGAATCAAATGTACGTAAAGGTCGGTTGACTTTTACAACCAGTTTGGCTCAGGGTATACAGGGTTGTGAAGCCATTTTTATTGCTGTGGGAACTCCACCCGACGAAGATGGTAGTGCCGATCTTAAATATGTGGTGGGTGCTGCAACCGAAATTGGTGCCAATCTTAATCAATATGCCGTAGTTGTAACCAAAAGCACAGTACCTATTGGTACTTCGCATAAAGTTAAGGCTGCTGTGGCTTCGGCACTTGCAAAAAGAAATAGTAATCAGGCGTTTGATGTGGCATCCAATCCTGAGTTTCTTAAAGAGGGGAGTGCGGTACAAGATTTTCTGCGACCCGACAGAATTGTAATTGGTGTGGAAACGGAACAGGCAGAGAAAACGTTGAAAAGAATCTATAATCCTTTTGTGCTCAATGGTCATCTGATTTTGAGTATGGATATTCCATCGGCCGAAATGACAAAATATGCCGCCAATTCAATGCTTGCCACAAAAATTAGTTTTATGAACGATATCGCAAATCTTTGCGAAATTGTAGGTGCCGATGTTTCTATGGTTCGAAAAGGTATTGGTTCTGATGGTCGTATCGGAAATAAATTTATCTATCCCGGTGTGGGGTATGGTGGTTCATGCTTTCCAAAAGACGTTAAGGCATTAATTAAAACTGCTCAGACTCATGGATATACTCTCGAAGTTTTAAAAGCCGTTGAGGCTGTAAACGAACGCCAGAAATTTGTGCTTTCGAATAAAGTTATTAATCATTTTGGTGATATTAAAGGCAAAAAGTTTGCAATTTGGGGATTGTCTTTTAAACCAAATACCGATGATATGCGCGAAGCACCTTCGTTAGTAATCATAGATGAATTGTTGAAGCATGGGGCCACGGTTTCTGCTTACGATCCGGTTTCAATGCACGAAACGAAGCGTATGATCGGCGATATTATTGAATATGTCGAACACCCTTACGATGCAGTTGCAGATGCGGATGCGCTGTTGCTTGTTACTGAATGGAATGAATTCAGAGTGCCTAATTATACTCAGTTGTCTGATTTGATGAAAAATAAAGTGGTTTTCGATGGTCGAAATATTTATAACGAATCAGAAATGAAGGAAAGAGGCTTCAAATATTTCTCTATCGGAAAAAGTTCGAAATAAATTCTGTTCGAAAATTGTTCATTTGAATATAAAAATGCCATTAATCATTCGAGATTGATGGCATTTTATTTTTTTACTAAAAGTTTTTTTTGATTTGACAATTAGTTAGCAAATAAGTTTTTATTTGAGTGTTAAAGTGGTCTTTATCTATCAAAATGATATAATATCACGTTGTAAATGCAATTATATGCTGCTAAAATATTAAAATGACATTTTTAAATTCATTTCGGTCAAAATTGTTAATTGTCGAATTTTGAATGATCCCCCCCCTAATTTAGGTAGGTGATTGTAACAAAATAGTAGAATTCCTTCTTTATACCCCTTATAAATAATCGCTTCATTGGATAATTTGTGCATATTTCTTGTTTTAACTCCATAAACTTACTATATGTAACTAAATGATAATATTGGGCATTAATATGATACGTTATTTGGATAATATTAAACTTATTGATATATTTGTTGCGTTATTTATAACTAATTGAAAATTAGTCTCATTTATGTGTGGAATTTTAGCAGTATTTGGAAAAAAAGATATAGCCACAGTTCAGGCCTTATCAAAACGGATGTCTCATCGCGGACCTGATGAATCCGATATTCATTTTAACAGTAAAGGTTGGATACTGACTCACGAACGACTTTCAATTGTAGATTTAAATACCGGTAAACAACCTATTCAGGGAACAGACAGTTTTTGGGTTGCTCACAATGGTGAAATTTACAATCATCAGGAGTTGCGAGATACCGTATTAAATGATCACACCTTTAGAACTACATGCGATAGCGAAGTAATTGTGCATCTCTACGAAAAGTTTGGTGTAGATTTTTGCAATATGCTGAAGGGTATTTTTGGTTTTGTTGTCATTGGAGAAGATACCTATATGATTGGTCGTGACCCAATTGGCATTAAGCCGCTATATTACGGTCACGATAGCGAAGGCGTTATGTGGGTGGCATCCGAAATGAAATCCATTGCCGACCAGTGTGTCGATTTTGCTCAATTTCCTCCGGGGCATTACTACACGCCTGAAACAGGATTTGTAAAATATTATAATCCGGATTGGTTAGACATTTCGGTGATTAAAGAGGCCGGCGATGAAAAAAAGTTGCATGATGCTTTAGTTGAGTCGACCCGTAAACGAATGATGGCCGATGTGCCAATTGGTGTTTTGTTATCGGGAGGGTTGGACTCTAGTCTCATTGCATCGATAACCAAGCGTTTTTGTGATGCCAACAAGCAAGAGTTGCACTCTTTTTCAGTAGGCGTGAACTTAGACGCACCGGATATTAAAGCGGCTAAAAAAGTAGCTGATTTTATCGGGACCATTCATCATAATGTAACATTTTCGATAGAAGAAGGTATTGCTGCACTCGAAGAGATTATCTGGCATATAGAGTCGTACGATGTAACTACCATTCGGGCTTCTACCCCAATGTTTTTTCTTTCGAAATATATTAAGGAAAAGGGGATAAAGGTGGTAATGTCGGGTGAAGGTGCAGATGAAATCTTTGGTGGATACCTCTATTTTCATAATGCACCGTCGCTGAAAGATTTTAGCGAAGAAACTGTTCGCCGTGTTGGATTACTTAATACTGCCGATTGTTTACGTGCCGATAAGTCAACGATGGCTCATGGAATCGAAGCCCGTGTGCCTTTCCTTGATCGCGATTTCCTTGACGTAGCCATGGTTATAAGAGCCGAAGACAAAAGGCCAAGCAAAGCCGAAGGTATTATTGAAAAGAAAATACTCCGTGCTGCATTCGACAATAAGGAAAATCCTTATTTGCCTTCAGAAATTTTGTGGCGTCAGAAAGAGCAATTTAGCGATGGTGTTGGTTATAGCTGGATAGATGGTATTGTTGAGTATGCCAATGCAAAGGTTAGCGACCAAGAGTTTGCACAAGCCGAAGCATTATTTCCCATAAATACACCGAATACAAAGGAAGCATTCTTGTTTCGAACCATTTTCCATAAGTTTTATCCACAGGAAAGTGCGGCAAAATCGGTAATGAAATGGATTCCGAAATGGCAAAAAAATACCGATCCATCGGGTCGGGTTGCCGAAGTTCACGAAAATTTTGTAGAAGATGTTCAGAAAAAATAAGGAATAAAAAAAGCCGCTGTTACAAGCGGCTTTTTTTATGTTCAATAGCCAAAATGTAAAATGGTGCAATGGTAATTTTAAATTTGCCTGCATGGTTCAATATTAAATTCAGCCCTTTTTTAATGAACCTCAAAATCTTTTTTTCATGCCCGCTCATACAATAGAGCCCTCCGGTAATTCTTGCCATTCTGTTTTGTGTTAAGCAAAATTGTTGTATTTGTTTTAAATCTAACATCTGTTCGTGCCAATTGCCGGTCGATGGGTCACATGTATTCGATAGATTTCGGACTTTTTTGGGCAATGTTCCTGTATTCAAATAGTTCTCCACCAATTTGTGTATATCGTTATAAATTAATCCACGGGATCGTTTGGTAAGGGCTTTCACCTCTTTTTTATTGAGGCGTGAACCAAAATTGGTGTCAATATACGTAGATCTCAAAAGGGCAAAAGGCAGTAATTCATCACCCGGCTTACTGGTTTCATCGCCTTTAAAGCCATAGTTTTCGGCTTTTAGTTGTGCGCGTCGAAGTTTTAAAAATGTAAACGGATTGTAACGGTTTGCGCCGGATGTAAAAACGAGTGCAGCGTTTGTGTTCATAACCTCCATTATACAAGTAAGAAAATTTTTGATATTGTATATATGTTCGATTACATCAGAAGATACCAAAAGGTCCAATGCTAATGAATGGCTTGCTAAATGTACGGTCAGGTCGGTTTCGGTTCCACACACAAACGATATTTGATTCGAAAAACCGTAGTGTTTAGAAATTACCTTTGCATCAATAACCGATTGCTCATAAATGTCGATGTAAATAATATTCCTGAAGCCTGCAAGCGATAGAAAAAAACTAAGCATTCCACTCCCCCCGCCATAATCTACCACCACCGACTTTGTATTAAAGTCGTTGTTTTTAAAGGCATAATCGAGCATTTGTACATATAAGTCGACATAGAAGGCCGAATTATTAGCTATATGCATTAAATATGCACGGGTATATGCCGATATTTTATCTGGCATTTCTATCTCTTTCAGTTTTTGGACAAACCGGAGCTTTGCTGCTTCAACTTTGGCTTTTGTTATTATACCCGACATATAAAAATTTCAATTTTATCTTTTTGCGAACTTAATAAAATGATTTGACCAATTTTTAGTTTTACCAAAACATTCACCGATTTGTCTCTTATTTGAACCATTTGCCGACTATTTTCACTGATTGCCCTACGGTTGGCATTTGTCGGCAGATTTGTGTTTCTTTTCGGTGTAATCGGAGTGTAATTTTACAGTGTGATTAAAACAATACTTTATAATAACATTTAAAAATACATGTCATGAAAACAATTAAGCTTTTATCAATCGCAGTTATCCTTCTCTTAACTTCTTCAACCTCAGTATTAAAAGCCAATGCAATGGTAGGCGAAAGCAATACCTCATTTGGAAAGTATTTGTCCGGAAGTGCTCTAACAAAAATGGTTGTTGATGGCAAAACAGTAGATACTTATGTAATCTACTTCGACAATTTTGACCAACCGGTACAGGTTGGTGTGGTTAACGAATCGGATTGTCGCTACTATGTTGTGCGAGGAAACAATTTTGAAGCATTATACGGATGCGATAAAGAGGGTTTTGGCGTTAAAAAAATGGTTAGAAAATACTCGGTTAAAAATAAAAATTTTGTCAGTTTGAATACCGAAAATTTTCAATATCAGAAAAAAATTGAAACAAAGCACCTTCCGGTAAGTGATGCTATTTCGTATATCGCATGCTATTTGCCCGAATTGCTAAAATAATATAATGTTGAACCATATGTAACAACAAAAGCGAAGAATTTTTCTTCGCTTTTGTTGTTTTTTTACTTGTGTGTTTTTAGGTCGGGGCGCGAGCCACACGAGCAACTATCGCCGCATCCTTTGTCGTTTTTTGCCAAAAACGAGCGACTTACCTTGTACAATGCGTAAAACAATGCGGCAAATACAATAATGAGAACAATGATATTTTGATCCATTTTTCTTTTTATTACTTAAACAAATAAGCTGCCAATTTGATAGGTGGCTAATGCTATAAAATATGCTAAAATTGTTGTATACGTCATTGTAAATAATGCCCACCGCCAGTTTCCCTCTTTTTTTATTGCTGCAATTACTGCTATACACGGAAAGTAAATAAGTACAAATAACATAAGTGCTAAAGCTACCAATGGTGTAAAGACTTTTTTGCCTTCCAGTTTTCCGGTTTTGTATTTTTCATTTTTTAACTTGTCGACCAAAGTGGCCGAATTTTCACCTTCTGCGCCATCGAGATAAAGCACGCCCATTGTGCTTACTACTATTTCCTTGGCTGCCAGTCCGGTAATTATGCAAACGCCAATTTTCCAATCAAATCCCAAAGGTTTAATTACCGGTTCAATCGCCTTACCCATACGACCAATATACGATTGCTCCTGTTTTTCGTTTTGTTGGTGCATTTTTAAGTTTGCAATGGCATTGTTTTGAGCCTGAACCGACAGGGTGGTATCAATTTTTATGGCTTCAATTTTGGCATCGTAATTTATAGAATAAACTGTATTTTGAGGGTAGTAACCCAATGCCCAAATGAGTATGGATGCCACCAGAATTACACCACCCATTTTTTTAAGGTACTGCTCGCCTTTATGCCACATGTGTATGGCTGTATTTCGGAGGGTAGGTGTACGATAAGGGGGAAGTTCCATTACAAAGGGAACATTTTTCTTGGCAAAAAGTGTATTTTTAAAAATTAATCCAACCAAAATAGCGAGTACAATACCTGTAAGATATACCGAAAACAGTATTAATCCTTGATTTTGCGGAAAAAAGGCCGAAATAAGTAAAACGTAAACCGGCAATCGTGCACTACAGCTCATAAATGGTGTTATAATCATAGTGAGTATCCGGTCTTTGTAGTTGTCGAGCGTACGGGTAGCCATAACAGCCGGCACGTTGCACCCAAATCCCATGATTAGCGGAATAAACGATTTGCCATGAAGTCCTATTTTTTGCATCAATTTATCCATAATGAACGATGCCCGAGCCATGTAACCGGTATCTTCCATAAGCGATATGCAGAAAAAGAGGATAAGAATATTTGGCAAAAAGATAATGACGCCACCTACACCACCCAATATGCCATCGATTACCAAATCCTTCAGCGGGCCATCTGTCATTATGTTATGCATATAATCGTTTAGTAACTGAACCCCTGAATCAATCCAATGCATGGGGTAGCTACCAATTGTAAATGTGGCTTGAAACATGGCCCACATAAATAGTATAAAGAATGGAAATCCTAAAAAACGATGGGTAAGTATCGAATCAATGTCGGCCGAACGTCGTCTTCGTACTTCTACACCATTTTCGAAAGTAGCCTTCAACGCACCGGCAATAAACCCATATTTACTGTCGGCGATTATTGTCTCCGATTTTTCGTTATACTGTTTTTCGAGAATCTGAATCTGATTTTGCACACAGTGCTCAATCGCCAATGTGTTGCCTAATCGCTTTAATGTCGATAATGTGGCTTGATCTTCTTCTAACAGCTTTATGGCCAAATAGCGTGGCGACTCTTGAGTTCGTACTTTAATATTGGCCTTGATACTTTTTTTTATATGGTCAATGGCCGATTCAATTTCGGGGCCATAATTGATATGAATGTGGCGCACCACGGGGTCGAGGTTGGCATACACCTGTTCTGCCTTGGCAAATAACTCGGCAATTCCTTTCCCTTTCGAACCAACGGTTGGCACAATTGGAATCCCAATCATTTTGGCAAGCTTATCATAGTCGAATTTTGCACCTGAATTTTCAAGTTCATCGTACATGTTCAGGGCAATGATTACCTTGATATTCATGTCGATCAGTTGGGTGGTAAGGAATAAATTCCGCTCCAGATTCGATGCATCGATAACGTTCACCACAATATCGGGCTTGTTATTGGTAAGGTATTCCCTTACATACAGCTCCTCGGGCGAATATTCGGTAATGGAGTACGTACCCGGCAGGTCGACCACAATAAAATCGCGGTTGTTGTATTTAAAGGTCGCCTCCTTGGCATCTACGGTCACACCACTGTAGTTTCCAACCCGTTCGCGCGAGCCCGAAGCAAAATTAAACAGAGTGGTTTTACCACAATTGGGGTTGCCCACAAAGGCAATTTTTATGGCTGAACCATGGGCTGCATTGTCGTTCGTTTTAAGACGATTGTCGTCTATCGTTCCCTTAAACTCAGTTGAGTTGATATAGGATGAATCTTTTATCGTGGCTACTTCAATAAGGTTTGCCTCCGACCGCCGCAGCGATACTTCGTAATCCATAATCCGATATTCGACCGGATCTTGTAACGGTGCATTTTTTACAACGGTTACTAATTTACCTTTAACAAATCCCATTTCGGTAATTCGTTTGCGAAAAGCACCCTGACCCGATACCCGGATAATTACACCCTGATCGCCGGTTTTCAGTTCACTTAAAAGTCGTACCGATTTTGTTTTTGTATTCATGCACTTTACCGCTTTTGGTTCAAACCTAATGGCCCGTTAGTATTCTATGAGCCGTTTTCGAATATAGCCACCTATTGCTACCATTTGGAAATAAAAATATGTGGCAAAATAATGTAATCTGGCTTTTATGTCCATTTTGAATATAATGTCGCAAATTTACCTATATCATTTGGTCTCTGCAATCCCTATTTATTGGGAAAAAGAGTCGGTTTTAGTAATAATTCCTCAAAGAATGAAATGTATCGACTGAATCACACTAACACTTAATGATTCCTTTTGCGTATTAAGTTTCCTTCGTTTATCACCGATAATATATTTTTACCGTGTGCGTCCACGGTAAATAAAAAATTAGTTATATCTTTGCAGGGTGCGTAAACGATATCGAAAATGGTTATGAAACCAAAAGGTTCAAATAAAGTCAGGATTAAAGATATTGCTTTAAAGGCTGGTGTATCGGTAGGAACCATAGACCGGGTTTTGCACAACCGTGGCGAAATTAATGAAAATACACGTAAAAAGGTGTTGCAAATGATTGACGAATTGGGATATAAACCCAATTTATTGGCCAAATCGCTTGCTTCAAAAAAAGTGTACCGAATTGCCGTTCTTCTTCCAGCAAAAGATGAAAGCAATCACTATTGGCACATTTTACGTCAGGGCATGCCAATGGCCGAACAAGCTTTGGCCGATTTTAATGTACAGATTATCCCATTTGATTTTGATGCAACTGATGAACGGCAATTTGATTTTGTGGTTCAGAATATTGTACTTGAATCGATTGATGGTGTTGCACTTAACCCTGTATTTAAACAGTCGTGCGAACTTTTTTGTGCCAATTTGGATCAACTTGGTATTCCGTATGTTTTTTTCGATATAAATTTGGAGAGTAGCAATCCATTGGCATTTTTTGGGCAAAATGCAGTAAAAAGTGGCGAAGTGGCAGCCAAACTATTGTATCAATGTATTGCTCAAGATTCTGTAATTCTGGTGCTTAAGCTTGCTAATCGGAAGGTTGTTTCGCATCATATAAAAAAACGTGTACAGGGTTTCATCGCGTTCATACAATCTATTTCCACCGGTTCAACCAAAATGATTGAGTCTGAGGTAGATTTACTTAATATGGCTGAACCGGCTGATGAACTAACCAGGCTTTTGGCTGATTACCCCAAGACAGGTGGTATTTTTGTACCCAGTTCGCGAGGGTTTAAAATTGCCCGTGTGCTCGAAAATCTGCAGCGGACCGATATTAAACTGATTGGATACGATTTGTTGGACGATAATATCGAATATCTGAACCGAAATGTGATTGATTTTATCATCAGCCAAAAAACATCGGCACAGACTTACGATGCCATACTTTGTTTGTTTCATTATTTATCTGCCGGTATTATACCCGAAAAGGTGAATTACAGCCCAATCGACATCGTAATTAAAGAGAATTTGGAGTATTATATCACATCGTTTCGCCAAGAATGACGTGAAGCGGTGGAGGTTAAAACTTTTGTCGAAATGATTTTGCAGCATTCGATTTCGGAGTTCGAACAATTTGAGCCGCTTTTGGGCGAATCGAAGCTCATTCGGCTCGGTTCCCGGCTTGTTATTTCGGACGAAAATAAAAGAGAATAATTAGTGAGTAGCGATGCTTAGCGTCGTGATGCTCTGTAATACATATAGAAATGGCTAGATTTGAAAGATTAAAAGTGCTCAATACCGCAATTGAAACTGGTATTGTGCCGTTGTTTTACCACAAGGATGCAAACATCGTAAAAAATGTGGTAAAAGCGTGTTACGATGGTGGTGCACGTCTTTTTGAGTTCACCAACCGTGGCGAATATGCCCACGAGGTATTTGCCGAAGTGAATAAATGGGTGGCCAAAGCGTGTCCCGAAATGATTATGGGTGTGGGGTCGGTTGTCGACAATGGTACTGCATCGCTCTATATTCAGTTGGGTGCTAACTTTATTGTTTCGCCCTCATTGAACCCCGAAATGGCAAAAGTGTGCAACCGTCGTAAAATTGCTTGGATGCCGGGTTGTGGCACACTCTCCGAAATTAACCTTGCCGAAGAATTGGGTGTGGAAATCGTGAAAATTTTCCCGGGTGCCGAAGTGGGTGGTCCATCGTTTGTAAGTGCCATTAAAGCCCCATGTCCTTGGACCAAAATTATGCCGTCGGGTGGGGTTTCTCCCGATTACGACAACCTTAAGGCATGGTTCGATGCGGGTGTTTCGTGTGTGGGTTTGGGTTCGAAACTTTTTCCAAAAGAGGTCATCGAATCGGGCGAATACAGCATCATAACCAAAAAGGTGAAAGATGCGTTCGATATTGTTCAAAAACTAAAGAAGTAATGCCTGAATAAGGATATTTATTATAAAAAGGATGGTTGTAATGGCCATCCTTTTTTTGTGTTTTAATAAATCTGGTTTCCCTCGGCCAATGTAAGCCGTAATAAATTAAGACTGTAATCTATTTTCGACTTCAGTTGTAAAATGCACGACATTCCCGAAAGTAATTTGCATGCCGCATTGGCTTCCAATGGTTCAATCGAAATTTTTATAGGCACTCTTTGTGTTATTTTTGTAAAATTTCCTGAGGCATTATTCGGTGGAATGAGTGAAAACTGGCTTGCTGTAACCGAGCCAATAGCGTAAATTTTACCTGTAAACTTTTTGTTGGCAAAGGCATCAATGGTAAATTCTGCATTTTGTCCAATTTTCAGATTGCTGATTTTAGTCTCTTCGAGATATACAATAACCCGAAATTTGTTGTTATTTATAGTGTAAATGGCCTGTGCCGGTTGAACCACATCGCCTGCTTGAAGCCACTTTTTAGATATTTGGCCTTCAAATGGTGCCACTAATTTTGTGTTATTAATCTGTGTATTTATCACATTAATTTGTGCCTCACTGCTTTCAATCGTTTTTTGGGCTGAACCAATTTGGGCTAAAGATACTTTCAATTGCGTGTTTGAAGCATCAAATTGGGCTTTCGCTGTTTCAAGGGTATTTTTGGCATGGTCGTATTGCTCTTGCGAAATGACCTGACCAGCGAACTGATTTTTTGCTCTCGAAAAATCGTCCTTCGCATGTTTGAGACCATAGGAAAGCACTTCGACATTTTTCTTGTCGTACTGATACTTGGCATCTGCTAACTTTATGCCTGCATCGGCTTGCGATTTCATTGCCTCGGCTTGTTGTCGTTGCGCCACTAATTCGGTGGTGTCCAATTCGGCCAATAAAGTGCCACTTTTTACAGTGTCGCCCTCTTCAAAATATAAATGACTTATGCGTCCTAATAACCTGGGACTTACCGATACATAATCGGATTCAATGTGTGCATCATCGGTGGTGATGTATCGCGAATAGTCGCGATACCACATTACGCCGGCCACACTTACCAATAACACTACCAGCGCAAGTGGCAGGTAAACCTTAACTTGTTTTTCCTTATTCATTTGTAACCTATTTTTCCTGTTTAAATGCCGTCCGATTCACTTATTTCTATAAGTGTCTCTTTTAATAATTGTGTCGCTGCTCGTAACGCTTCAATCTTTTTTGCATCGAATGCCTATAATTTGAACTTTAAACTTTCTGAGATGTCGTTCTTTATATTGTTCAGACATTCGGCACCAAAGGCCGTTATTCGGATGTTTACAACTCTTCGGTCGTTTTTATCGTTTAGTCGCTCCACATATTTTGCCGCAATTAACTTGTCGATCAATCCCGTGACATGCGGTTTCGGTACGCCTAATTTTTTGCCTATTTCCGACATGGATATTGGGTCGCCATGTTTTAATAACGCTAATACGTGAATTGCACCCGGAGGTAGCGGCATTTTGGCACGAATGGGTTTAACAATGTTTTTAAACAAAAACGGCTGTATCGACATTAAATTTCCAACAGCCTCATTAATCGCAGAATCAACCATTTATTATAGTATCATTTTTATAAAGGTTAAAAAAGTATAACTATTTTTTTCTGAACCTTTTGCTTTCGATGAATTTGTACTACTGATATACTTTTCAGTTGAAATAAACACCTTCAAACCAAAAAATCCAAAATCAGTTTATTATTCTCATCCAAAATCGGGGTCAAAACAACCGTGATCGGGGTCGAAATGAACGCGAGCGTATATAAAATGAACGAAAGTTTATATTTCGACCCCGATTTTGTTTTTTTGGGTTCAAACCTACTTAATAAACCAATCGTTTACGACATGCAAATTTTCTTTAGCCCGTGTAACGGCAGTATAAAGCCATTGATAGAATCCGGGTTGCTTGATGCCATAAATTTTATTGTCGAGATAGAGAAAAACCTCATCCCACTCCCCACCCTGCGTTTTGTGGCAAGTTAAAGCGTACCCGTAACTGCAACGCAAAGCATTGAGGTAAGCATCCGATAATATCCTTTTTTTGAAAGCGTCAGTTTTTTGTTCGATACCTATGGCTTTCATACGTCGGTAAAAATCGATGAATAGTTGTTTATGTTGTTCATCGTTTAAATTCAGTGTTAAATCGGCCAGCATACTCTCAATCAGTAGTGTTTCGTGCTGAACCCCGGAATCCAGGGACTCTACGGTGACATTTATAAACCGGATGCTGGCGCGATATTCGGATGTACCAATAGCCACAACCTTTACCAAATCGCCATTCACCAGCGGCACAATGTAGTTATTTTGTACCACCATCAGCAAATCGACAATAACCACCCCCGATGGATTATTAAAAAGGACGCTGCGAATATTTCCGTTTATTTCGGAACAAACCCTGTTGCTTTGGGCTATTAAGGTACTTTTATTGTATCCATAGGTTTTAATATAATGGATGTATTCATTGATCAGGGTAAAATGATTGGTTTCGAGTATTATATTTTTGAACCCTTTGAGCGGTATGGGTGGCCATTTGGCAGTAGAGGGATTACCATACAATTTTCGAAGCCCCGATGCCGCCAGAATAATACCATTGGTCTCTTTCTGACGGTGAATTTCGGTTAAACTGCCCATGATAACGCTTTTTCGGTATTTTGTTTCGAGATGACTCTTAGACAACGCCGGAGAAATAACCTGATTTACAGGCGGCAACTGACAAGGATCGCCTACAAAAACAAACTTGGCTTTGTAATCGTGCTTAAACAAATCGGCCACCAAGTTACCGTTACCAAACTCTGCAAACGACGAATGCGCATCCGTTACATCGGCCACCATCGAAGCTTCATCTACAATATATACATTTCGATCCTCGCTCTGTTGATCTACCGACATCAATTCGAACATCAGACTCAACTGTCCATGATTTCGCTTTGTATATTCGGTTTGTGCTTTTTGGTATTCGTTGGACAGATCTTCGAGCGACTGATTCAGTTCGGTGAACCGATATATTCTGCTATGAACCGTTTTGGCAATATATCCGGTTTTCGACGAAATGACTTTAGCGGCACGTCCGGTTGATGCCAACAAAAAGAAATTGATGGATTCGCGCTCTAAATAATTCACAAACTCATACACCAATGTGGTTTTTCCCGTCCCGGCAAATCCATTTAAAATAAAAACCTGTTGTTGTGGCGATTTTATAAAGATTTGAAACAAATCGAAGATGCGTTTCTGCGAAGGCGATAGCACCAATTTCGAAGGATTTTTTTTCGGCCATAGTACGTCTTGAATTGAGCATTTAACGGCCTCAAAAATAACCATAATTCGTATGCCACCAAGTACCATGTTCAAAAAACACAATTTTGCATCTCAATCCCACTATTTTAACCATTACCCCCACCGCCACAAAACATTTTTTTTGTACTTTGGCTTCGAAAAAAAAATATGCACCCTTAAATAAACAGGTTATGGCAAGAAAAGTATTTATGTCGGTTTTAGGCTCAACAAATTACAGAGATTGTATTTATTCCGATGAATCATTTACCGCCACTTCTACAAATTATATTCAAGTTGCAATGCTTGAAAAATATAAATCAATATTTACGCCAAATGATATTGCATACATTTTCGTGACGGAAGGCGTGAATGGTTCCTACTCGAAAAACTGGATGGATAATGGCCATGGTATTAATGAGGGGCTTCAAACGAAAATATTGAGTATGAATATACCATTTGATATCGTTCCTGTTGCAATTAAAAACGGTAATACGGAACATGAAATATGGGAGATATTCAGAAATATATTCAGCCTTTTTCAACAAGATGATGAATTATATTTTGATATAACTCATGGTTTTAGGTATTTACCAATGTTGGTTTTGGTTCTCAATAATTATTCTAAACTTCTAAAGAAAATTGAAATTAAATCTATTACATATGGTAATTATGAAGCCAAAAATTCAGATAATATTGCACCTATTGTCAACTTAACTTCGTTGTCAATATTGCAAGATTGGACTTTTGCAGCAAAGATGTTTCTAAAATCAGGGAACACAGATGAAATAACTCTATTACTTGAAGACAATAATAGCGATAGTCTTAATAGATTTGTGAATGAAATTAATGAATGCCGTGGAATAAATCTTTTCTCAGGAAATAGTGCAAAAGAAGTGGTATCATTTTTAGAAAATGTCAATCTGGAAAATCCGGCATTCGATCCACTTATCGATAAAATTCAAAAGAAAGTAACAAAATTTCAGTCTAATGATGTTCTAAATGGGTTTCGGGCTGTTGAATTTTGTATAGAACATAATTTAATTCAACAAGGGATAACATTACTGCAAGAATTCATTGTATCGTACATACTAATAGAGATAGGAGTTCAAGATTGGGTACAAACCCTCAACAGAGATATTGTAACCGGCTGCCTTTCAATTAATAAATTTGAAAAATTTGAAGTCAGGCATCGTAAAATTAAAGAACCGAGTGAAATTAATCCAGAAACTGAAATTGCCCGGTTAGTATTTGATCTGCCATATAAAAAGAATCTAACTGAAAATGTTTTTATTTCATTGTCACAAGGAGGCCGAAATGATTTAAATCATGCCGGAATACGTCAAAACCCAAAACCAGTTGGTCATTTTAAAGATAGGCTTTTGAAATACATGAATTTAACTAAAGAAATATTGAATTTAGATTTGCAATAAAGCCCATCGCTCTGTACCGATGGAATTAATGTATCAACCAATTGCAATCAACTAAGAATTCATTAAATTTGAAAAAAAATAGCATGCAACCCATTATAGAAGAGCAACGCGAAGTTTTGCAACAATTGTGTAAAGCGCTCAGCATAAAACGACTTTATGCTTTTGGTTCGGTTGTGTCCGAAAAATTCAACGACAATAGTGATCTCGATTTTCTTATTTCTTTTTCAGACAACCTTAATACAGCCGATTATACAAACAATTACTTTTTATTGCATTACCAATTAAGAGAGCTATTTAATCGCGATATAGATATTATTACCGAAAAATCACTATCTAATCCATATTTCATTCAAAGCATTAATGAATCTAAAGTGTTGTTGTATGAGGCGTGAAATCAATAAATATCTATACGATATACATATCTCTATCGAATCGGTATTCGACTATTTGGGTAGCGAGCGAAATTTCATGGAATATCAAAATAATAAACTGCTGCGTAGAGCAATTGAACGCGAAATAGAAATTATTGGCGAAGCAGTCAATCGGATTTTAAAGATAGACCCCGATTTTGTGCTAACCCATGCCCGGAAAATTGTAGACACAAGAAACTGGGTGATTCATGGATATGATAAAGTCGATGAAGTAATTATTTGGGGGATCATTTCCAATCATCTACCCAAACTAAAAAGTGAAGTTGAAACGTATTTAAACGAAGATTAAAATCTGCCATCGAAATTCGAATTAATTTTTCTTTCCAAATGGTATA
Organism: Bacteroidota bacterium; assembly: GCA_003249935.1. GTDB lineage: Bacteria > Bacteroidota > Bacteroidia > Bacteroidales > UBA5342 > SZUA-561. The sequence goes on along the minus strand of QKHT01000075.1, from coordinate 51,337 downwards.
AACCTTGCCAAATATTAAGAAAAACACTACATCATGTTAATCAATCTAAGCAACCATCCAAGTACATTATGGAGTGAACCGCAGCGTAAAGCAGCCGCAGCGTATGGTTCAATCCACGATATAGCGTTTCCGGTAATAGATCCCGCAGCAAAAACCGATGATATAGAATTTTTGGCCGAACAGTACGAGCAAAAAATCAGGACACTTTTGGCCACCGAAAATTCAGGTGCCTTTGCAGTGCATCTTATGGGCGAAATGACCTTCTGTTTTGCGCTGATTACCCGTTTAAAAAGCATTGGCATCGACTGTATAGCCTCTACCACCCGACGCAACGTAACAGACAATGCCGATGGCAGCAAAACCACTCATTTCGAATTTGTGCAATTCAGAGCCTATTAAACAGTACACAGAATGAAAACCATACAGATTTCGACCATTGGCGGTCAACCACTGCCAGTTATTCAGGGCATCATCGAGTTTAACTGCCACCTGAATATTCTATTTCACAGTAAGGAAACCTTTACCATGGCTAATAAAATTCAGAAAGCAGCGTCCACCGAATCTGTGTTGCAATTGGCCTATCAGGTACACGATTTTTTTTCGCTGTGCGAACAAATACAACATATTGCAGATGAATACACCGACTGCCAATGGTTTGTAAATATTTCGGGCGGAACCAAAATGATGTCGTTGGCCCTCTATTCGGTTTTTACAAGTAAGTATCAAGGCATTGTGTATCATATCGACCAAAACGGGTTCATCCATTTCCTGCACGAAAACAAAACTCACCCACTCACCTCATTTTTATCCATCGAAAATCATATTGCCTATTCGGGTCAAACCATACGCAATTACGACCCACATTGCGAAGAGACCTACTACTGCACCAACGGCGTAGAAACCATAGAAATGCTTTATACTACAAAAAACCAGTATAAAAATCTATTGAAGGCGTACCGAAATACCATTCAAGACAGTAATGGTTCGTTAACAGAAAGTTTCGAAATAAATATCAACAGGCCACATTCTGTATTAAGTTGGAATAAAGAATTTAAAGAGGTAAAAATCAGTTTTTATCACGGATTATTAGCACCACCAGAGATTTATGTATTTACTGGAAATTTGTTTTATCCGCTCATTTTCAACACACAATGGTTCGAATATAAAGTGGCCGAAATCCTGTCACGATGGACTAAAACAAAAGAATTAGTCAGCAATCTGATTATCGAATACGCCGATGGTTTGGCTAAAAACGAAATTGACATGGTCGTGAATACCGGCTCCAAATTAGTTTTTGTTGAGTGTAAAACTGCCGTATTCGATATTAAAGACATCGATAAGTTTCATAACGTAGCCAAGCTTTGCGGAGGATTAGGTGCTAAAGCGATATTAATCACATTTCACAAACCCAACGCACGCATACTAGAAAAATGCGCCGACAATCACATGCTCACCTTTTGGTTTCACGATGCGAAACAATCTAAATCCGAGGACATTCTGTACAAAATACTCGACGACGAAATCCACAAATCCAATCCGGTTTAACCGCAACAATAAACGCCGCAGGCCATCAACGCCGCAGGCCATCAACGCCATAGGCCATCAACGCCAAAGGCCATCAACGCCAAAGGCCATAAACAGCCGAAGGCTATAAACGCCGAAGGCCATAAACGCCGAAGGCCATCAACGCCGCAGGCACTCTATTATACATAACCAATAAAAATAGACACAAAAAGCGACACAAATCGGTTGAAATAGTTTCAATTAACCACCAAGGTTGCTATTTTTGAAAAGTTAGGTATTAATACAAGGGAAATGTGGAATAAAAAGATAAATCGGCGACAATTTGCAGATACCATTGGTCGCACCAGCTTGTTTGCGCTGTTGGGTGGTGCGGTGTGGTATATGGTTAAAACCGACAAAGTATCGGCTACGGGTTGCGACGAAGCACCCGAATGCGCCAAATGTTCATTTTTAAGAGCATGCAGTAAACCACAGGCACAACCATTACGTCATGGCAGCAAATAAAACCAACCGACGGGGCTTTTTCAAAAGCGGCACCCGTGTAGCATTGGGGGTAACCCTTGGTGCCACAGCAATTATGGCTGCAAAACATGCCACAGCCGAAGGTACAGTGTGGCAAATAGACCCGTTTAAATGCACCCAATGCGGCCGATGCGCTACCGATTGCGTACTGCGTCCTTCGGCAGTAAAATGCGTGCATGCCTACGATGTTTGCGGTTATTGCGACCTTTGCGGCGGTTATTTGAAACCTGATGCCAATATCAGCACTGCAGCCGAAAGTCAGCTCTGCCCCACCGCCGCTATTAACAGAAAATACATCGAAGAGCCCTATTTCGAATACGTTATCGACGAGCCATTGTGTATAGGCTGTGCCAAATGTGTAAAAGGCTGCACCGACTTTGGCAACGGATCGTTGCATTTACAAATACGCCATAATATTTGCGTTAATTGCAACCAATGCGCCATTGCCCGCGTTTGCCCATCCGATGCCATCAGTAGAGTGCCTGCCTCGCAACCATACAAAATCAAAGGCTCACTGCCGAAATCCGATTCAAAGTAGTTATGAAAAACCGTATTTATTACTTCATTATAACCATACTGATATTTGGTTCACAATTCATTTCGGCAATTGCACAAGGCATACAACGCTTTCCGAAGCCCGAATTCGAAAACGGATACACCCAGCCGGTACCCACTACGCCCGAACCACGCGGCATGACGATGCAGTGGCTCGATCTGGGCATTTTAGCTTTAGTTCTGGGCCTTACCACATGGTTTCTGCTCAAAAAACGGTCGCGAAAAGGCATATTAGCCATGTCACTATTTTCGTTAATATGGTTTGGCTTCGTGCGCCATGGTTGCATTTGCTCAGTAGGTTCCATACAAAATATAGCATTGGCATTTGCCTCGCCGGCTTATTCCATTTCGTGGGTTACGTTGGGCTTTTTTTTACTGCCATTGTTGTTTGCCTTGTTTTTCGGTCGAACCTTTTGCGCCGGGGCTTGTCCACTAGGCGTCATTCAGGATTTACTAATCTTAAAACCCATAGAGATACCCCTTTGGGCCCGAAAAAGCTTCGGTCTTTTTCCGTATCTCTACCTTGGGTTGGCGGTACTTTATGCCGCTACGGGCAGCGATTTTATTATTTGCCGGTTCGATCCCTTTATTGCCATATACCGTCTCGACGGGCCCTTTGCCATCGTAATGATTGGCATTTGCCTTTTGCTTATCGGCATGGTTGTAGCACGGCCCTATTGCCGGTTTATTTGCCCGTATGGCGTACTACTCAAACATATTTCACAATTTGCCTGGCGGCACATGGCTATAACACCTGCCGAATGTATCAGTTGCCGTTTGTGCGAATCATCGTGTCCGTTCGAAGCCATTGACAAGCCCACCGGCAAAGAAAAAGAACGAACCATCAATCAAAAAAAGTTTATCCGATATATACTGATGCTCCCAATTTTTATTGTTTTTGGTGCCGTCATCGGCTATTTGGTGCATCCGGCATTGGCCAACGCGCATCCCGATGTATATCTGGCAAACCTCATGACCAAAAATCCTGAAATATTAAAAACATCCGCCAACCTCGATATTCGTACGTTTGTGGCCAGTGGTGGTTCAGCCGAAAACCTGACAAAAAAGGCCAACGAAATAATGCCGCAATTTAAAACCGGAGCTACCATTTTGGGCGGTTTTATGGGACTGGTGATTGGCACCACCTTAATCGGGCTTTTCAGGCGACGCGAATCCAACGATTATACACCGAATAAAGGCGATTGCTTGAGTTGCGGCCGCTGCATTAAATATTGTCCGGTAAAAATACCTGCAAAAACGAATGAGTGATGAAAGAACAAAAAATTGAAAACATAAAATGGGTGGCCCGTATATCCGGGGCTTTTTCTATTATCGTAGCCATTTTACTTATTGTAAATTACATACAGATAAAATCGCATAGCCCAGTCGAAAACAAAGCGTTAGAGTCCATTGTGGCTCAACTCAAGAACGACCCCAACAACCACGATTTAATGGAGGCCGTGCGCAATCTCGACCTAATAGCCCGCAAAGCATGGTTTACGGCGCAATGGCAACTCAATACCGGTGCACTGTTGCTTATTATTGGTAGCATAGTCTGCTTTGGCTCTTTGCGATGGTTAAGCAAACATTTTGCTATTATTGGCGAGCCCGAAGAAAAAACGACAACTGGCGATACACAAAAACAGACTCAAAGGGCTATAAATATTGGTGCCTTGTTGCTTATTTTAGCAGCACTTTGGGGTGTAATGGGTTCCAAAACCTATTTCGACACTTACAAAAACACTCCAGCAATGTTGGCTGTAGCCGATACCATTGTACAAGAACAACCAAAAGTAGAGGTGATTACCGTTACCAATGCCGACAGTGCAACCAATACCACGGCCAAGTCCGACACCGTAATTCTGGCTGAACCGGTTGCTAAGGTGGCTGAACCGCGATTTGCAACATTCGCTGATTTTAAAATGCAGCACGCCACGTTTCGCGGGCCATGGGGGCAAGGTGTGAGTTACGCCAAAAACACACCGACCGATTGGGATGTGGCTTCAGGAAAAAATATAGCATGGAAAACAGTGTTACCATTGCATGGATTTAACTCGCCGATAATCTGGGATAGCAAAATTTTCGTGGCGGGTGCCGATGCAAAAAAACGTTCGTTGTTTTGTATCGACAAAAATTCGGGCAAAATACTATGGCAAAAAGAGATAGAAAAAGCAGCCGGCTCGCCGGCCTCACCGCCAAAAGTCACCGACGATACAGGACTATCCGCACCCACTTTAGCCACCGATGGGCAAAGGGTTTACGCCATTTTTGCCACAGGCGATTTGGCTGCATATACAGTAAATGGCGAACCACTATGGACCATCAACATCGGCGTACCGACCAATCATTACGGCCACTCATCATCGTTACAACTGCTTGAAAACAAATTGTATGTACAGTATGATACCGGTAAAGGCGGTAAACTGCTGGCATTTAATGTGCTTAACGGCGAAAAACTTTGGGAAACCGTTCGTGCCGTAAAAATCTCGTGGTCGTCGCCAATACTTGCTAAAATAAACAACACCGTTCAACTGGTACTAACGGCCGACCCTTTGGTGGCCGGATACGATGCCGAAAGTGGCAAAGAACTCTGGAAAATCGCTTCACTTAGCGGCGAAGTCGGACCATCGGCTGCTTATGCCAACGGTAAGGTGTTTGCCGTAAACGAATATGCTAAATTTGCAGCCATTAATCCAACCAACGGCACCGCCTCCGAACTCTGGGAGTCGAGCGAATATCTCGCCGAAGTATCGAGCCCGTTAGCTGCCGACAACTGGGTAATTGTAGCCACATCGTATGGTATGGCAGCCTGCTACGACCAAACTAACGGCGAAAAGCTTTGGGAAAACGACTTTGGCGAAGGGTTTTACTCATCGCCAATACTGGCCGATGGCAAAATATATTTGGCCGACATGGGCGGAACAATGCACATTATGAAAGCCGGCAACAACTTCGAATTAATAGCCGAACACGATATGGGTGGCAAGGTATTTACAACACCGGCATTTGCCGATGGCTTTATGTGTATTAAAGCTGGTAACACCCTATTTGGCATTAAAAAGTAACCGATGGAGCTAAATCTCAACGATATTGCACAAATAGTGGCCGAAACGGGTTCAACCAAAAACAGGGTGATACCCATTTTGCAGGCCATACAAAAAAAATACAACTACCTGCCCAAAGCGGCGCTTGAACATGTTTGTTCCATTTCGGAAATTACCCCCGATCAGATTACCGGGGTGTCTACTTTTTATTCGCAATTCAGACATGAACCGGCGGGCAAACACCTCGTAAAGGTTTGTGTAGGAACCGCCTGCCATGTAAAAGGTGCCATGCAGGTTTATGATGCTTTAAAACGGCATTTTAAAATGAATGAATCGGCCGACACCGATGCAGCCGGTAATTACACGCTCGAAAAAGTGAGCTGCCTTGGTTGTTGTACCCTGGCACCGGTGGTTCAGATCGATAAAGTGACTTACGGCCATGTTACTACGGCACAAATTGCTTCGATAATAAACGATTTCGAAAGCAGAAAAGATGAAGTGAATACACCATTGTTTCGCAAAACAGATGGTAGTACCATTGAAGGTGAAGTACGCATAGGCCTCGGATCGTGCTGTGTAGCCAGTGGCAGCGACGAAATACAACGCGCCGCAGAAACGGCTATTGCCAAACGCCACCTGAACGTAACGCTTAAAAACGTGGGGTGTGTAGGCATGTGTCACCGCGTTCCCTTGGTAGAAATTGTACCCACCACGGGCGAACCAACCCTTTATACGCAGGTAAAACCGGAGGATGTGAGTAAAATTCTGGCTTCGCATTTTAAGTCGCCGGGATTATTACAACGACTCACTTCGAGGTTATCCGATACATTGGAGAATGTGAGAACCGACACTTCGGCTATTGCCATAGAACGCTATAATCCGGATGTACGCGAAAAACAGGTGAGTGCTTTTCTTGGCCATCAGATACCGATTGCAACCGAACATCGCGGGCACATGAGTCCGTTAGACATCGACGAGTATATTGCTAACGGTGGTTTCGAAGCACTTAAAAAGGTACTTGATGATGGTTCAACCCAAAGCACCATAGAAACTATTTCACGTAGCGGCCTTCGCGGGCGTGGTGGTGCGGGGTTTCCCACAGGCACCAAATGGCAAATGGTGGCCGAAAGTACCGGGCCAATAAAATACCTGATTTGCAATGGCGACGAAGGCGATCCCGGTGCATTTATGGATCGTATGCTGTTGGAATCGTACCCCTTCAGAGTCGTTGAAGGTTTATTAATCGCAGCATATGCAGTGGGTGCAACCGAAGCCATCTTCTATATCAGGGCCGAATATCCATTGGCAGTAGAACGCATCGGTAAGGCATTGGAAATTTGTCGCGAACGCCACCTCGTTGGTTCAAACATAATGAATACGCCATTTTCGCTTTCTGTTTCTATTTATCAGGGAGCCGGTGCTTTTGTGTGTGGCGAAGAGACGGCACTTATGGCCTCGATTATGGGTGAACGCGGATTTCCGAACATTCGGCCGCCCTACCCGGCAAAGGAAGGATTGTTTGGTTTTCCTACATTGATTAACAATACCGAAACATTTGCTCAGGTACCTTATATTATCCGTAACGGGTACGAAAAATTTGCATCCATTGGCATTGATCGCAGCAAAGGAACCAAAGTGTTTGCATTAGCCGGCAAAGTTGCGCGGGGTGGATTAATTGAAGTACCGATGGGGATTACCATTAATGAAGTGGTGAATGAAATTGGCGGTGGTGTGGCTAATGGCCGAACCCTGAAAGCGGTGCAAATTGGCGGCCCGTCGGGTGGTTGTGTTCCTCATTGGCTGGCCGACACCCAAATTGACTACGAATCGCTCGGAGCCGTGGGTGCTATGATGGGTTCGGGCGGATTGGTTGTATTGGACGACACGGATTGCATGGTGGACATTGCCCGATACTTTTTATCGTTTACTCAAAACGAAAGCTGCGGTAAATGCACATTCTGTCGCGTAGGCACCAAACGCATGCTCGAAATTCTCGAACGGATTACCGAAGGTAAAGGTAAAACCGAAGACCTTGCCAAACTCGAAGAATTGGCGATATGGACAAAAAAAGGCTCGCTATGCGGCCTTGGGAAAAGTGCCCCAAATCCGGTATTATCCACGCTCAAGCACTTCCGCAACGAATACGAGGCCCATATCAATGGCATTTGTCCAACCGGCAAATGCAAAGCACTCATAAAGTACACCATTAACAGCGATTGTTTCGGCTGTACCAAATGCGCCCAAGTTTGTCCGGTAGATGCCATTGCATTCAACCCGCATCAACTGCACATGGTCGATACCGAAAAGTGCATTAAGTGCGATGCCTGTCGCCCGGCATGCCCCGTAGATGCCATAAAAATTGTACCCTGAAAAAAACAGCGTAGAAAACAGGTGCAAACTTTGCTCGCAACCGGTAATTGTGTATTCCCTGCATCAAAATGACAACTGCGTACCCGAACATATCAACGTACATTATATAAAAACAAAAAAAGCTGCTCCGGTTTCCCAAAGCAGCTTTTTATTAATATTCTTCGCGAGCATTACTTCACTTCGCCTAAAGTGCCTTTTTCGGCAGCTTTTACCATTTTTTCGTTTGCAAAAATAGCCACTTCTACCCTACGGTTTTTCGCACGATTTTCATCACTGTCGTTAGCAACTACCGGTTGAGATTCGCCAAAACCTTCGCCGGTTAAACGATCTGCCGCTACGTTTTTACCTGCGAGATATGAAACCACCGCTGCAGCACGTTTTTCAGACAATGTCTGGTTAAAAGCATCGCTACCGGTGTCGTCGGTATGACCTGCAACAATAATTTTGGTATCGGCATATTTATTCAACGTTTCGGCCATTTTATCGAGATTCGCTTTCGATGCGGCACTCAATTCGCTCGAACCTTTGGTAAATAAGATACCGGAATCGAAAGTGATTTTAATACCTTCGCCAACACGTTCGACATTAGCCCCGTTCAAATCGGTTTTCAACTCGGCAGCCTGTTTGTCCATGTGACGGCCTATTAAAGCACCGGTTGTACCACCAACAGCCGCACCAGCTATGGCTCCGGCAGCGGTATTGCCGGCCAACTTACCAATACCAGCACCAATTAAAGCACCACCCGCAGTACCAATCATACCACCTTTCAGCGTATCGCTCATTGACTTACATCCTGAAAAAAGCAAAGCGAATGATAACATTCCCGCCATTACAATGTTTGTACTCTTTTTCATCTTAATTTAAAAATAATGTGTTATTAATTACCTATTTTCTGTATTGATTAATTTATACATTGAAATAACAAGCATCCTTTGCATTTGTTTATTCCCATATCAATTAATTTCAACTCTAATATATTAATTTGATTCAAAAATACAACTATTTTTCACAAAAAACTTTTCACAAACATGTAAACCCAGTAAAAAATTGCACTTACGGCAATGGTTGAAGGAATAGTAAGTACCCAGGCCCAAACAATTTTTCCGGCCACCTGCCAGCGTATTGCAGAAACTCTACGGGTTAAACCAACCCCAACAATAGATCCGGTAATGGTGTGCGTAGTACTAACGGGTATACCAAACATACTCGACATGATGACCGAAACAGCACCGGCAGATTCGGCACAAAACCCCTGAACCGGTTTCAAATCGGTAAGGTTTTGGCCTAACGTACGGATAACATTGCGACCACCGGTAAGCGTTCCAAGTGCAATGGCTGTATACGCAGCTCCAATAACCCAAAATGGAATTCCGTCGGTTTTATCGATAACATTGCCGGCAATAAGTGCACCTGTAATGATGCCCATTGTTTTCTGGGCATCGTTGCTACCGTGACCAAGACTAAATACGGCAGATGAAAAGAGCTGCATTACTCTAAAGCCTTTATCGACCCTGGCAGGTCGCGACCTTTTAAATATCAGCATCACCAGAATCATAATAAAGTACGAGAGAACCATGCCAACCAAAGGCGACACAACAATAAAAATGGTTACTTTCATAATGCCGGCAGAAACCAGCGACGAAGGACCGGCCGCGACCAAGGCAGGACCAATTAAGCCCCCGATGAGTGCATGCGACACACTGATAGGTAAGCCCATTTTTGTACATGACCAAACCCAGAGTACTGCACTTACCAATGCACAAAACAGCAAATCGAGCGTCATGATGTCGGGATTAATAATCCCTTTGGTTATGGTTTTAGCTACCGGCACGCCAAATACAAAAACAGCGGCAAAATTAAACAAAGCCGCCCACATCACAGCTGCGGTAGGCGAAAGCACTTTAGTGGAAACAATGGTTGCAATGGAATTTGCGGCATCGTTCATCCCATTTAAAAAATCGAAAACCAATGCGATGATAACGATTAATATTAAAAGTGTACTCATACCGGGATTAGGCAACTTTTACAATAATACGTTTAATAGCATCGGCCACACGTTCAGCACTATCAGTTACTTTTTCGAGTGTTTGTGTAATTTCCTTATGTTTAATAAGTTCGACCGCATCTGTTTCTGTTTCGAACAATTTAGATATGGTTTTATCGAATAATACATCGGTATGATTTTCTATTTCGTTGATGCGAATACAGATCCGTTCAAGTGTTTTGGGATTTTTAATCGAAGGTAATTCAATTACGGCCGCGCGAATCTCATTAACACACTCTTTTATCATTTCGCAAAACGGTCCATACTGGCTCAGGCCGCTTTTGGGTTTATAAAGTTGAATCTTTTGTGCCGCAGCATTGATGTAATCTACAACATCGTCCATTTCTTTGGCCAAAGTAATAATATCTTCGCGATCAAAAGGCGTTATAAATGTGGTATTTAAGAAATCGAAAATGCGGTGTGTTACAGCATCAGCCGAATGTTCAATCTCTTTTATCCGTACAACTTGAGTTTCAAGATTCTCAGGATAACTCCTGATTAGATCATCAATTGCATTAGCAGCCATAACCAGATTATCGGCCGACTCAATAAAAACAGGAAAAAATTTGGTGTCTTTGGGTACTAAAAACTGAAAAAATTGCGAAACTTTCATAATTATTTACTCTCCTTTAAAACATTTTTGCCGTGTAAAAATATTACAAAATAACAGATATACAATATATTGCAATACTCAGAAAGAGATTAGTAAATTTCAACACTACAAACATTATTTTTAGATTAAAAATTACGCCAAACCGGTTCCATTCATCCATTATGGGGCACCAATGTCAAAAATTCGGCCATAATCATAGCCGTAGCACCCCATATTTTGTGAGAATCAATACTATAATAAGGTGCTGTTATAGTGGTGTTATTTCGATAAATATCGAATGTTTTTACCACATCATACCTAAAAAAACAATCGATTGGCGTTTCAATTATCCCGGCAACTTCCGAAACCTGTGCAACAAATTCGGGTTTTTCGTTTGTGGTTCCAACCATAGGATAAACCAGATAGTTGCTAAACGGGATATAAATGGGCGTTAACTCGCCAATAAAGTTCATTTTGTTGGGCTGAACCCCTATCTCCTCGTAAGTTTCGCGAAGTGCAGCATCCCACATTGATTCGCCGAACTCTGCTTTACCACCGGGAAAACTCACCTGACCACTGTGGGGTCCGTCGTATTCGTGTCTTCGGGTAAAAACGATATATGGATTATCATCTACCGGATAAAGCAATAACATGACCGCAGCTTTTTTTGCATCAGGCGCAATATTGTCCTGCATATTTACGCGCGACGATGGCATCATTGCAGCCCATGCAGACGGACCCAACAGGGGTTTATCAAGGTTCAACCGTAAATGTTGCAAAAAACGATTAAACATTGTACTATTCGAATTTAATGGCTTTTGCAGGCGAAATGGCCGAAATAAGTAACGAAGGAAGCACCATCATCAATGTTATGACAGATAAAGTACCAACATTTAGCACAAGTATATGCCAAATACTAATGTTTACAGGAACATAACTCACGTAATAGTTTACGGGATCGAGGGGAATTAAATGCCAGAAATACTGCATCAAACAAAATCCAAGCCCAATAAGATTACCCCAAAACAGCCCACGCGAAGTTATAAATATACTCTGCACCACAAATACAGTACGAATAAGCTTATTGCGTGATCCGATGGCTTTCATGATACCAATAAACTGAGCCTTTTCGAGTATAAGAATCAACACACCGGAGGTCATATTAAACGCTGAGACAATAATCATCAGTATCAGAATGATCCAAACATTTGTATCAATCAGGCTCAACCAGCCAAAAATATCGGGGTAAAGTTCTTTAATAGACTTGCTCATTAGCGAGGAACCGTTCTGGTCGAAATGGTTTGCAGCACGCAGATACACTTCATAAGCCGTATTGTCGAGTTTATCGAAATCCTTGACGGTCATTTCCAATCCCGATATTTGACTCGAATCCCAACCATTCAACTTTTGTACGTGCAGAATATCCGTTACCACAAACAAATCGTCGAACTCCTGAAAATTTGTACGAAAAATACCGGATACCGTAAATTTTCGAACCCTTATTTTATTTTGGAAAAAATAGGTAACAAATTTATCTCCGGTTTTCAACGACATGAGTCTTGCAATATTAGACGAAATAAGTACCGAATCGTTTGCAATAGTGTCACCGGGATTAAACAATTTGCCTTCGATAAGTACTTTAGATAAAAAGTCACGATCAAAATCGCGGCCAATCCCTTTTAGAACTACACCATTAACGGCATCGCCGGTTTTAATAATACCCGGCTTAGTCGCAAACTTTTGCACATGGTTAATTTCGGGCATCCGCTCAATAGCGTTAATAAAACCACTGTCCACACTGATAGGTGCCGACTCGTAACTTTTGTTGCTGTCGAGGTTAGAAATTCGAATATGCGAACCGAAACCGGTTACTTTCGAAACAATTTCGTTCCTGAATCCGGTAACAACAGCCACCGAAATAATCATTACCGCTATACCCAAAGCCACACCAGCCGTTGCAATACGAATGGCGGGACGCGAAATGTTTTTCCCGTCTTTTTCTTTAAAATGAACCCTTCGGGCAATTAATAATCCGGGATGCATGAGCAACTGATACTAAAATTCGTCGTTTTTCTCTTCTGTATCATTAATAGCAGCCCAAATCATGTCTTTCAGTTTAAGCAAATTGATGTTTGCAAGGGAAGAGATGAACAGATGGGGAACATCCGGTAAATCCTGAGCCATTTCGTCCATTAACTCCTGATCGACTAAATCGCATTTACTGATTGCCAAAATACGGCGTTTATCTAATAATTCGGGGTTAAACTCACGGAGTTCGTTCAGTAATATTTCGTATTCGGCCTTAATATCGTTACTGTCGGCAGCCACCATAAACAAGAGAATGGAGTTACGTTCGATATGTCGTAAAAATCGTAATCCTAACCCTTTACCTTCGTGTGCACCCTCAATAATTCCGGGAATATCCGCCATAACAAACGATTTCAGATCGCGGTATGATACGATGCCAAGATTTGGGGTGAGTGTGGTGAATGGATAATCGCCAATTTTTGGTGTTGCAGCAGAGACCACCGAAAGCAAGGTCGATTTGCCGGCCGAAGGAAATCCCACAAGACCAACATCCGCAAGAACTTTCAGTTCGAGCACTACGGTTCGTTCAATACGGGGTTCGCCCGGCTGTGCAAACCTTGGTGTTTGAAAAGTGGACGACCTGAAATGCCAGTTTCCAAGACCACCACGGCCGCCCTGTACAACAATTACCTCCTGTCCATCCTCAAGCACTTCGCAAATTACTTCTCTGGTTTCGGCATCAATGGCCACAGTACCAAGAGGTACATCAATATATACATCATCGCCATCGGCACCGGTACTACGGCTCCGACTACCACCTCCACCATCCAACGCATAGACGTGACGGGCATATTTCAAATGGATTAGTGTCCAGTACTGACTGTTACCTCGTAAAATAACATGACCACCACGTCCACCATCGCCACCGTCGGGACCACCTTTTAAAACAAATTTTTCACGACGTAAATGCCGCGATCCGGGGCCACCTTTACCCGAACGGCAAAATATTTTGACATAATCGACGAAATTCGATTCAGACATCTGATAAATATTAATTCAACTGAGGGAAATTATGTTCCGACAGGCTGCAAAATTACAATAAAAAGCCAAGGATTAAAAACGGTGGGTAAGATTAAGGTTCAACCAAAATTGATAATTTACACAATTGGTTTTATTTTGTGCCAAAATAAAAACCGGAAAATGTATGATTTTACAGTTTTCCGGTTTTCAAAATTAAATATTTTATCTTTTACAATTTGCTATCGACAGCGTTACATAAATCGGCAAATACAATGTCAATTTCGCGCGATCCATCCACCGAAACAGCAATGCCCTCTTTCTCGTAGAAATCGAAAACAGGTGCAGTTTGGGTTTTATAAACAACAATACGCTTGTTTATGGTTTCGAGATTGTCGTCGCTACGTCCGCATTGTGCGCCCCGGTGTAATAACCGTTGAATCAGTTCATCGTCGGAAACCGTTATGCTCAACATTACCGTAATGCCGGTGTTGAGTTTTTCAAGCATTGCTTTAAGTGCTTGTGCCTGAAACGTGGTACGGGGAAAACCATCGAAAATAACGCCGGAAGCATCTTTCAGATTTTTGAGTTTATCTTCGAGCATGCCAATAATTAGCTCGTCGGGAACCAATTTACCGTTGTTTATGAACCCCTTAGCCAAAATACCATTGGGTGTTCCCTTTTCCATTTCACTTCGCAAAACATCGCCGGTAGAAATATGAACCAAACCATATTTTTCAACTAATTTCGCACTTTGCGTTCCCTTACCAGCCCCGGGAGGACCGAAAATCACCAAATTCAACATAATCCTTATTCTTCAGTATAAACATATATATCGCGAAGATTACGACCCAATCCATCGTAATCTAATCCATAACCAACTATAAAATCATTGGGAATTTCGAGCCCAACATAGTCAACTTTATACTCTTTTTTGTACACTCCGGGCTTAAGTAACAGAGCAGCTACTTTCAACGAGGCTACGCCCAATTCAGTTAGTTTTTCTACAATGGTCTGAAGCGTTTTTCCTGTATCTACAATATCCTCAATAACCACCACATGACGGTTTTTCAGGCTCTCGTTAAATCCAATCAGCTCTTTCACATCGCCCGAATTGGTGCCATGGTACGAAGCCATTTTCACAAAACTCACTTCGCAAGGCAATTCGATATGTTTTAACAGATCGGCTGCAAACATGAATGAACCATTTAAAATACATACAAATACCGGTTTGGTATCCTTTAAATCCTCGTTCAACTGTTCGGCAATACGACGTACCTGAGCCACAACCTCTTCGTGCAGGATAAATGTTTTAAATGTCTTATCGTGTACTTTAACTGTTTTCATTATTTTCGTATTACGTAAGTTTGTCGAATGCACGACATTTTATTACTGCGTTGTTGTTTTAGTTGAACAAAAATACACTTTTTTCCATATTTGACATTATTGGATTGTATTTCTGTATATAGAACCGGTTTGTTTAGATGTGTTTTAGATAAGTAACACCAATGTAGCCATTTTTTAATCACACATTAACAATCACATACAGCCTTTATTGAATACTATAACAGGTACAATATTTAGTTAAGTTTTATTACTGAACCGGTTAGTGATATTCAGTTTGATTAATTCATGTAAAATGACCCTTTTCAGGCCTGCATCAATCATCGTCGCCCACCACAATCCGAGCAGCAATTTCAAAGGATAGATCCGTTTCAAAACCTTTGGATAGGGCATAACGAATCAAAGCTTGTTTGGCAAGATATGGTGGTTTTGTTTTTAAGTTGCGGTATTTAAGTTGAAGAAGTTCCTTTAAAATTGCACGATATTCACCGGCATCAATTACATCGTCGAGTGCATTTCGAATAGTATGATCTTCGAATTTTTTTTGTTTAAGTTCGTAGGCAATTTTAACTCTGCCCCAATGGTTAAAACGGTAACGGTCATGAATAAAAGCGCGGATATACCGACTATTATCGACATATCCGCTTGCTTTTAATTCGTTTAATATGTTAAGGATAACGGTTTCGTTAATATCCCATGTTTTCAGCTTTGAAACAATTTCCGATTCGCATGTCTCTTTGCGGCTGCAATAAGCAGCCGCTTTCGCCATCATATTGCGGTAATTGTCATTACTGCTCATTACTCGTTGGTATCCACCATTTTAAAAAATCGTCGCCATCTAATATTAAATGGGAATGTACCATCCTCATCGAGCGAAAGCCATACCAGAATTGGTTTACCTACAATATGATCTTCTGGCACAAAACCCCAGTATCGCGAATCGGCCGAATTGTGCCGGTTATCGCCCATCATAAAGAAATAATCCATTTTAAAGGTATAAGATGTAGCTAAAGCCCCATTAATATAAATTGCGCTATCTTTAACTAAAAGGGTATTGTTTTCGTACGTTTGAATGATACGCCGAAACAGTGGAAGATTATCGATATTTATTGAAACAGTGGCCCCTTTCTTGGGAATCCATATTGGTCCAAAATTCGACTGATTCCATGGGTAACGCCGGTCACGCGGATAAATTGAAGATTCCCATTCGCCTTTAGGTATATTGTACTGTGATATACCTTTTACAATCGACAAAGCCTTTAATTTATTCACTTTTTCATCGGTAAGAGGCATAAGATACATATCGCCATTATAATGCCTGTCTTCCTTTCTGATATTCAAATCTTTAAAAACCTGTTCATTAATTTGCATCCCCTGTGTATTCACACCATAATTAAATTGAATACCGACATGATGTTTTTGCGCCACACCATTTACATACAATTGATTATCAATAATTTTAAGCGAATCACCCGGCAATCCCACACAACGTTTCACATAATTGTCTCTTCGATCTATCGGACGCCAGCTTACCTCACCAAATGTATTTTTATCATTCCAAATCTTTTCTCTGCCCACTTCGTTCACAAGCTGTTCGTAATCCGGATTTGTAACTTTAGCAGGCACGGTATCGCCACCCGGGAAATTAAATACAACAATATCATCATGCTGTACACTTCCAAATCCTTTTAAGCGTTTGTATTTCCACTGAGGCCATTCAAAATACGACTTGGTATTTATAATTGGCATTGTACTTTGTGTAAGCGGGAATGACAATGGCGTAATCGGATTCCTGGGACCATAAGATACTTTACTTACAAACAAATGGTCGCCTACCAACAAGGTTTTTTCCAGCGAGGGGGTAGGAATTTTGTAGTTCTGAAAAAAGTAGGTATTAATAAAGCCCACAGCAATTAAAGCAAAAACAATGGCATCAACCCATTCGAGCCATTTTGGTGGCGTTTTACCATTCCGCTTTCGTTTATAATAATCCCATGGTATAAACCTTGAAATATAAATATCGTAAATCACAGCAATTCCAAGAATCAGCCAAAAGTTGCCTGTCCACATAACCCAAAGAGAATAGAGTACGGCCCAAATGGCAAACTTTAACCATTTTTTATTCGAATCATCAATCATTATTTTCGTTTGTTATAGTTTTAATAAATCGTCCATTCCATAAAACCCGGCTTTGTTTGCCATAAATTCTGCTGCAATCACAGCCCCAAGTGCAAAACCATGCCGGCTTTTCGCGCTATGATGAATCACAATTTCGTCCACATCACTTTCGTATTTAATATCGTGTATACCAGGGACAGCACCTTCGCGAATCGATTCGATATATAAATCAGAATCATTCACCGAAGGTTCATTTACCCAACGGTTTTTGCGCGAAATTTTTGCAAGGATATCCTCAGCAAGAGTAATGGCAGTACCACTTGGAGCATCTAATTTTTGGGTATGATGAACCTCACTCACCGACACATTATAATCACTAAATTTATCCATTATTTGGGCCAGATAGCGGTTCAACCGAAAAAAAACATTGACACCAAGACTAAAATTTGAAGCATAGAAAAAGCCGGACCCATTCTCACATGCTTTTTTTACCTCATTAATCTGCTCTATCCACCCGGTGGTACCCGAAACAACAGGAACACCAACTTCGAAACATTTGCGATAATTACTCAGTGCCTGAGAAGGAACAGTAAACTCTATGGCAACGTCGGCCGACTTAAATGACGCTGAATAAATATCTTCAGGGTTGCCAATATCAATGATTGAAACAATCTCGTGCCCTCGCGATTTGGCAATTTCGCCAATTGCCTGTCCCATTTTTCCGTAACCGATTAATGCTATTTTCATTCAAAAAATATTTCTTTTTACAATTTAATACCGTAAACAACAGTTCAACTCCGAATTATTTTATCCTATTGCAAAAAAAGTCGATTTATTTTTTTGCTGCACAAAGATAATTATTAATTACAACGATTCTTTCTGCGGTTTAATTATGCGCATGATTTCGGACGCAGCCATTTTTGACGGAATATCTTCAGTTTCGACAATCGATTGCAGCGTTTTATAATTGCCGAGCATAACATCGCAATATTTTTTATCGTATAAAATTTTATTAAGTGCAGCAATAACAGACGCTTTGTGATAGTATTGTTGAATAAGTTCTTCGACCACCGGTTTATCCAATATGAGATTGACCAACGAAATATAATTTACACGCATAAAAGCTCTGAATAGATAATATACAAAACTTCCACCCGATAGGGCATAACAAACCACCTGAGGAGTACCCAGCAAGGCAGTTTCCAACGTAGCTGTACCACTGGCAACTAAAGCAGCTTCGGCACAACTCACCAAGGCATACGTATTATCGTAAATAACGCGAACATTGCTGTTTTTAAGATATGATTCGTAAATACCACTGCCCAAAGAAGATACGCCCGCCACAACAAACTGAAAATCGGGATAGGCCGATGCCGCTTCTACCATTACCGGTAAAATGTGCTTTACCTCGCCGACTCGACTACCAGCAAGCAGTGCGATAATTGGCTTACCCTGCAACGCTGTGGCCGCTAAAAATTCTTTTTTATTTTGTGTCTTATTGAAACCGGCGATAGCCTCAGTCAAAGGATTTCCGGCATAAAATGCATTGATACCATATTTCGCTAAAAAATCAATTTCGAAAGGCAAAATCGAAATCACCGCATCGCACGAGGCTTTAATTTTTAACGCTCTTTTAGCACGCGATGCCCAAACTTTGGGAGGGATAAAATAAACCACTTTATAACCGCTATCGTGTGCATATTTGGCAATTTTTAGGTTGAACCCCGGATAATCGATGAGAATTACCACATCGGGATTGAAGCTTTTGATGCTATTTTTAGCTAACGCGAGATATTTTTTTACCTTGCCAAGATTTCTGATTACATCGAAAAAGCCCATAAATGCCAGCTCATTACAATGTAATATCGGCACAAAACCGGCTTCAGCCATTTTATCTCCACCAAAACCGGAAAAAGAAGCATTGGACGACAAGCTTTTTAATGCACGAATAAGATGTGCACCATGCAAATCGCCCGATGCTTCGCCGGCAAGGATAAAAAAACGATTCCCTCCCATCAAATAATTTTTATTGCTTCAGTACGTACCCAGCCCACATCACCATTGGTTAGTACAACCTCGTACCATTCGCCCTGATCCATACTCTGACGCAACGACACTTTAGTCCCTTCATGCAGAATAAACAATTCGGTACTATTATTACTTGGCGAACTCTTTACTGATACCGACGGTTCAAAAATTATTGCACTTTCGGCCCTCGACTGATATTTTTTAAGTGAGCCGGCACTGTTGAAACTAAATAACGCGATAACCAAACAAACAATGCCACTATAAAAACCAAACTGCTTCAATCCAAGGTTGGGTAAAAACAAAAACATTGAAAATCCCAAAAGAGATACAATAAAAATCACAACACCGAAAGTAGCCCACTGATTACTACTCATCGAAGAGCGAAACGAATTGTACCACTTTTTCAGAAAAAAAGGTTCGACCACATCGACTTTATCGACCACAAGCTGTTGCGCTACCAACAGATTATATTTTGCATCGCTATGCGATGGATTTACTTTCAATGCCTTTTCGTAATAGAGAATTGCAGCACCAATCTGACTCTGTTTATAGTAACTATTTGCAAGATTGTAATACAAATCGGCACTTTCCCACCCCTGATTAACCAACGACTGATAAATTTCAGAGGCTTCAGCATATTTTTTATTGCTATACAACTGGTTTGCCCTATCAATTTGTTCGGGTTGAGCCAGACATACTGATGTAAAAAATAAGCCGGCAACGCATGCTAATAATTTGATATACTTAATCATAACCTTTTACTTTTTTACAATCTGATGTTCGATATTACCAATGACACTCACCGCATTATCAAATGTTTGCTGTAAACCACCAGTAACAGCACCCGGCGCATACCGTGCAAATTCGCACGTATCGAGCAATTCAATTAATGCTGTAATGGTTTCGGCAGGCACCTGATTTAAATTTAACATCTGCCCGATATTGTCGCGGTTCAAATCAGATGGACTTATTCCTAATTTATAACCTGAATATTGCCATAAAGCTCGCAGAACCTCTTCGTAAAATTGTTCCTTTTTATCTGCTTTCATTAAACCTTCGGCCGTTTTAAGCCGTTTCAGTGCCATTTTGTTGGCTTTACGATTTTGAGCCAGCACCACATTCGCATTAAGTTCAGCATTACGTCTGAACATCACCCAAGCGGTTCCAAACAAAATAAGAGGCAATAATATGAACAACCAAAACAGTCCTGAACCATAAAAATACTCACCGGCCCGGTGAATTTTAAACCGATTGTTGGTAATGAACCGAATGTCCTTGCCAAGCACCTTAACATCCTCTTTACCAACATACGAAGTTAAAACGTCACCGTTGTTTCCATTGCCTGTACCTTTTGAAATGGTAAGATTGTAAGATGGAATCGCCAACGTTTTATAACTCCCCGAACTTACATCGAAATACGAAAATTTTGTTTCGGGTATTTCATAATTTCCGGCATGTCGCGGAATAATGACATATTCGAATGATTTAACACCGGAAGTACCTTCTGATGTGGTTTTGAAATTATTGTTAATGGTAGGATCGTAAACCTCGAAATCTGAAGGGAATGCAATTTTTGGTGCTTCAAGTAATTTAAGATTACCACTTCCGGAAACGGTTACCTTTAGTGTAATGGATTCGTTGGCTTTAACTGATGTACCCGAAATGTCGCTTTTAATATTCAGTTGCCCCACAATGCCACTGTAATCGGCAGGCTGATTACCAATTGGTAAGGCTTTCACATTTACTGTTTGCTTTTCGGTATAAACTGTTTTCTTTACATCCGTAGTTGTCCCGAAAAAATCGTCGAAAATATCCATCGAATTCCTTCGGTTCTGAACCCGTACCACGCACTCTATTTTGGCTTGAGGAATTGTTAGAACGCCATTCTTCTGCGGAAAAGCAAACGTTTGTTTCAGGATTGCGGTTCTGTAATTCAATCCATTAATGTTTTCCATGGAGTAACTCAAATCGGTGGCTTTATCTACTTCAAAAGCCAGAAAATCATTGAGTTCGGGAAAAGAAACATCTGAAAGTCCCACAAGGCTCACTCTTGTATATAATTTATAAGTAATTAATACGCCTTCATTTACGAATGGCGTTTTTTTCGAAACAATGGCCCTGACAAACAAATCTTTATCTCCAAACCCATAGGATTGCCGGGCTTCATCGTTTACCTGCTGCTGAGCCTTGGCATCATCTCCTTTCAGTACTTTAATATTTAATACATTTGACGAAAACTTACGTCCCTTTACATCAACCGTAGCTGCACCAATCTGAAATGTACCCTCTTTAACGGGTTGAAGTACATAGGTAAACTTATTTACTGTTTCTTGCGAAACACTGCCATTAATAATCTGTGTTGAAAACTGACGCGAAGTACTTGGTCCGGCTTTTATTTCGAATCCCTGAATAACCGGTGCACGAAAGTTTTCACCTTCGGCGGTAAGGGTATAAGTTAACAAAAACTCACTCCCAACCACAACAACCGAAGGTGCCGAAGCTGTAAAGCTAACTTCAGCTGCCTTTGCAGCTATCAGCGTTAAAATATTTGCAAAAAGAATTAAAACTAATCGTCTCATTCTACTTTAGTTTCTATTTGGTTTAAACATTTTATTTTCGAACACAAAACTACCAGTTTTTATCAGAATTCCGTTGTTTTGCTTGCTGCATTTCCTGAGCCTGTACCTTTTCTTTTACATTTTTCTCATCCTGTTGCAAAGCTTGCAATAAACGTTCGGCATCTTTCTTTTCTACCTTTTGTTGCTGTTGCTGCTGTTGTTGGTTTTCATCTTTTTTCTGATCCTTATTTTGTTGATCTTTCTGATCTTTCTGATCTTTCTGATCTTTCTGATCTTTCTGATCCTTCTGATCCTTCTGATCTTTTTTATCGTCCTTCTGATCCTTTTGGTCTTTATTTTGGTCTTTATTTTGTTGCTGCTGTTGTTGCTGCTGTTGTTGCTGTTTTTTTAACTTTTCGAGCGCATAGGCCAAATTATATCTGGTTTCATCGTCCGAAGGATTGTTTCGCAAAGCTTGTTTATAAGCCTCCACACTTTTTTCGAGTTCGTTACCTTCCAGCAAGGCATTCCCCAAATTATGATACAATGCACCAAGCTTTTTTTTATCGGTAGTTGCACCACTTATACTTTGCAACTGCTCGGCAGCTTCTTTAAATTTTTTTTGTTTTATAAGCGAGGCACCCAGATTAAATTGCGCTTCGTACGACCGTGGACTACTTTCAACAGCCTTACGATAATCGAGTTCGGCCTCGGTATAATTTTGTTTATCATAAGCACTGTTACCTTTCCTTATGTAACCATTTGCTTTTTGAGCTGCAAGGTTCAACCCCGAAAAAACGAAAATGGAAATTGCAATAAATACTTTATATTGTTTCATTTGAAAAGCTTTATTTTAGACAAGTACTTGTTTTTACGCTCAAGTAAATAAATTTCGGCCATCAGCAGTATGAGTGCAATCCATGCAATCCACTGAAACTGTTCTTCGTACTCACTGTATACACGCGATTCGATATCGGCGCGTTGCATTTTATCAATTTCATTAAAAAGTGCATTTATTCCCGAAGATGTATTTGCAGACCGCATATAAATACCACCGCCGGCAGCGGCCACTTTTTTAAGTGTTTCCTCATCGAGTTTCGTTACAACCACATTGCCTTCATTATCTTTTAGGAATGAACCATTGGCACCCATCGGAATCGGCACGCCCTGCGGATCACCAATACCAATGGTATGAACAACAATTCCTTTTTCTTTAGCTTTAGCGGCCATTTCCTCAGCATTATCTTCGTGGTTTTCGCCATCGGTTATTACGATAACCGCACGAGAGGCACTGCCTTCCGGTCCGAACGAATTCATTGCCAAACCAATAGCTTCACCAATTGCAGTGCCCTGCGAAGGTACCATTCCGGGATTGATGGTCGACAAAAATAGCTTAGCCGATGAAAAATCGGTAGTTATTGGCATTTGCGTGTATGCCTCGCCGGCAAATACGATCAGCCCAACTTTATCATCCTGTAATTTGTCAATAATCCGAGACACAGCCTGTTTGGCTTTCTCCAGTCGGTTGGGCGAATAATCTTGAGCCAACATCGAATTTGAGACATCGAGACAAATCATCAGCTCAATACCCTTTCGTTTTACCTGTTGTAGCTTCGACCCCATTTGAGGACGGGCCAGCACAAAAATCCATGCCGTAAATGCCATTAAAAACAAACCAAATTTTATAATTGGTCTGAACCGATGCACATCCGGTGCAAGCTGCTCAATCAGACGGGTTTCACCAAAGCTATCAAGGGCTCTTTTTCGTTTGCGCAACATAACAATATATGCCAAAACAAAAAGTGGTATTAACAGCAATAAGTATAAATAATATGTATTTGCAAATCTAATCATCACTGTAAGAATTAAGGAATTTTCTTTAATAATGCATATCTAACTACCCCTTCGAGTAATAAAAAGAACGCAGCCCATAATGCAAAACGAAGATATTCTTCCGTTTTTTTACTCACTTCTTTAATATCCAATTTAGTTTTTTCGAGCAAATCAATCTCATTATAGATATTTTTGAGTTTGCCATTATCGGTAGCCCGAAAATACCTGCCACCGGTACTTTCAGCAATACTTCTTAACAATGGCTCATCGATACTGGCATCGATATACTGATATTGCATACCAAAGGCTGTTTGAACCGGATACGGTGCTTTACCCTCGGTCCCCACACCAATGGTATAAACCCTTATGCCAAAGGTCTTGGCCAGGTTCGATGCTGTTTCAGGAGCAATTTCGCCAGCATTATTCTGTCCGTCGGTAAGCAGAATAACCACTTTCGACTTGGCTTTGCTGTCTTTTAGTCGTGCGACTGCGGTGGCCAATCCCATTCCAATGGCGGTACCATCCTGAAGTTTGATGGCATCAATCCGCTGAAACAGGTTCACTAAAACAGCATGATCACTGGTTAAAGGACACTGGGTAAAGCTTTCGGCCGAAAAAACCACCAAACCCATGCGATCGGTTGGGCGACCCGATACAAATTCAGTAGCCACATTAATGGCCGCCTTCAGACGGTTTGGTTTTAAATCCTCGGCAAGCATACTCCCCGATATATCTGTTGCCAGCATAATATCAATACCTTCGGTCGTTACATTTTGCCAACTATTGGACGACTGTGGACGTGCCAATGCCAAAATGATAAAAGCCATTGC
Source organism: Bacteroidota bacterium (assembly GCA_003249935.1). Classification (GTDB taxonomy): domain Bacteria; phylum Bacteroidota; class Bacteroidia; order Bacteroidales; family UBA5342; genus SZUA-561. The sequence goes on along the minus strand of QKHT01000075.1, from coordinate 26,930 downwards.
CAAAATCCTGCCAACAAATGGCACATGCATTAAATAGTATCTATACGATATTATTTTGGTATTGAACCCATTAAATGTCGATATCGTAAGTGCAGCATGACTGCGGTATTGTTTAAAAATATACCAGGCTATTGCAGGCAGTAGCAGAAGCAACAACCACAAATAACCGGGATTAGCAAATTTTATCACATTCATATCACTTATTTTCTGTCGATTGAATATTAATTTCCTCTTCGTTTGCTTTACCTTTCAGCAATTCTTCACGCTGTTCTTCGATGGTTTTCACCTCTTCAATCTTGGTATTATTTACAAAAAGATAAACATTCATCATCGTAATATCTACTTCGTCCGGCAGAGGCTCAAATTTTGCAAATTTTACCAAATCGGCCATTTTCAAGGAACTTTCAAGTTTGCGCACCACATCCTCTTCCTCAATAAGCAAGGGTTTTAGCGACGAAACTATTTCACTGGTCGTTTGCTCCTGTGCCGGTAACGAAAAACGTTCGGCAATGTAATTTCGGGCAATATCCGTAAGCATGGTAAAATGCTCTTTTACACGACCCGATTGCCACAACTTTTCGTTCTTAAGTTTATCCAGTTCGCGCAGAGCTACAATATGGGCCGGTTCGTGAACTTTTTCGCGGATAATTCCACCAAATACAGGTTCATTCCGTTGAATACGCCGAAACACAATAACCATGATAACAACAAGAATTGCAAGGAGTAGTGCCCCAATAATCCATGGCAATACTTCACGAAACGTAATCGGTAAACGGTAGGGTTTTTTAATATCAAAAATGGCCTTTGTTGTATCTACTTTAAAAGTAATCACCTTAAAGGCCAATCCATTAGAGGCCACAGTGTCAACGCCATTCTGCAACGCAAAACGAAAAGGTGGAATAAAATATAAGCCACTATCGAACGATGTGATGGCAATATGCTGTTGAAGCGTCATTCGGCCATCACTGATTGAGGCTGTATCGATTTTCGATTTTGCAATAACCTCTACTTTATCCGTCAATACGTCGTCTATGGCAGGCCAGGCTACTTTTGCATTTTGTGGCATGGTGCATTCGAGAAGTATATTAGACTGCTTTCCGATAAGATTTACCGACGAATCGATGGCTGCACGGGCCTTAAACTCCTGTGCATTAACAAATACACTATTCATCAGGCAAATTGTCGAAAACAATATGATATTAAAGCTTTGTTTAAACTTTTGCATTTTCAATTTCTTAAAATGTTTAAGCACGCTTTTTAAAGAGCTGCATTAAGGATTTCACATAATCTTCGTCGGTCCTGATTTTTGCCGAGTCGACACCGGCTTTACGAAACAACTGTGCCCTACGAGCCTGTCCATCGCGCCATTGACGTGCATAATCGTTGCGAATACGCACATCCGAAGTATCCACCCAAGCCGTTGCATCCGATTCGGCATCAGCAAATTTCACGAGCCCGACATCCGGCAATTCTTCTTCGCGGCGGTCGTAAATTTGTAGCGCAATTACATCGTGCTTTCGTGCAGCAATCATCAAGGCATCATCATAACCATCGGCAAGAAAATCGCTGACCATAAACGCAGTACACCTTTTTTTAACAGCATTGGTCATGAACCGGAATGCCATCCCAATGTCCGTCGCTCTGCTCTGAGGTTCAAACTCGAGCAACTCGCGAATAATACGAAGAATATGTTTGCGTCCTTTTTTTGGTGGAATAAACTTTTCAATTTGATCGGAAAAAAGTACCACGCCGATTTTATCGTTGTTGGTAATGGCCGAAAATGCCAACACCGCCGATATTTCGGTGATCATCTCTTTTTTCATTTGCACGGTTGAACCAAAATTACGGCTTCCCGAAACATCGATCATTAGCATAACTGTCAGCTCGCGTTCCTCTTCAAATATCTTAATATAAGGGTGGTTGAACCGGGCTGTCACATTCCAGTCAATATTTCGTATATCGTCGCCGTATTGATATTCGCGCACTTCACTAAACGTCATTCCACGTCCTTTAAACGCCGAATGATATTCGCCAGCGAAGATATGCCGCGACAAACCACGGGTCTTTATCTCTATTTTGCGAACTTTTTTAAGTAACTCCGAAGCTTCCATATCGCTATTAAATTGTTTGTAACTAATCTTTATCCAAAAATTAAAAATTTATTTCCGGAAACAAATATCCAAAACAATCCCTGCGATTACGGTACTTCTACATGATTCACAATCTGGCTGATAACCTCTTCTGAAGTAAGATTATTTGCCTCAGCTTCGTACGACAAACCAATACGGTGACGTAATACATCGTGTACTACTGCACGTACATCTTCGGGAATTACATAACCACGCCTGCGAATAAATGCATATGCTTTGGATGCCAATGCCAAACTAATACTTGCACGGGGTGATCCACCATAGGTTATCATCTCTTTAAGCGAAGTCAGACCATATTGATCAGGGAAACGGGTCGCAAATATAAGATCAACGATATAACGTTCAATTTTTTCGTCCATATAAACATCCTGTACGACTTTGCGGGCATTGATTACATCCCCGGGTTTTATAACCGCAGTAATTTTGGGCCCCATTTCGCCGGCAAGGTTCTGACGCATAATCAGTTTTTCTTCCTCCTTCTTAGGATAGTCAATCACAACTTTAAGCATGAACCTGTCGACCTGAGCTTCGGGAAGCGGGTAAGTACCTTCCTGTTCAATCGGGTTTTGAGTAGCCATTACCAGAAACGGATCATCCAGTTTGTAGGTATTTTCGCCTAAAGTAACCTGACGCTCCTGCATGGCTTCGAGCAATGCACTCTGAACTTTGGCCGGAGCACGGTTAATTTCGTCGGCAAGAATGAAGTTTGCAAAAATAGGTCCGTGTTTCACAACAAATTCCTCTTTTTTCTGGCTATAAATCATGGTTCCCAAAACATCGGCAGGGAGTAAGTCGGGGGTAAACTGAATACGGCTGAATTTAGCATCAATAAGTTTAGATAATGAACTAATTGCTAAAGTTTTGGCCAAACCCGGCACACCTTCCAATAAAATATGGCCATTTGAAAGTAAGCCAATAAGTAATGAATCGACAAGATGCTTTTGTCCAACAATTACTTTCTCCATACCCATACGAATTGCATCTACGAAGGCGCTTTCGCGTTCAATACGCTCATTTAGCGCACGAATATCTACAGAATATTCCATTGTTTTGTGTTATTAATTTTTTTACGTTTTGTATTTAACGATTGTGGGAGCCAAAAGTAACCTGAAACAAGTTTAAATGGTTAAAATGCTTGTTAAAAATAACTAATCAAAAATTATTACACGTACATTTTAAAATAATTTAAACCTTATTGTTATAAATAAGTCTCAATGGGTTACCAATAAAACTTAGGCTATTTTCAATAATTCAAACAGTTTTTCCGGAGTAATATCAATGACTAACTTTCCACCCTGCGCAAATGAAATTTTTCCGGTTTCTTCAGACACAATAATTACTTGTGCATCGGACCCCTGAGCCATACCTAAACCGGCACGATGTCGCAACCCCAGCGACTTGGGTAAATCGGTATTGTGCGAAATTGGCAATATACAACGTACAGCTTTCACTTTGTTTCCCGAAATAATCATAGCACCATCATGAAGCGGATTATTTTTAAAAAAAACACTTTCGATTAAACTCGAATTGATGGTCGCATTAATTGTTTCGCCTGTTTTTACAATATCGGGCAAATCGGATTGTTTTGTAATAATAATGAGGGCACCGGTTTTGCTTTTCGACAAATTACTACAGGCTTGAACCACAGTTTTAATGTAAATTTTAAGCATACCCCCCTTATTTTTCTCAATGATATTTTCGAGATTAAACAGGTGATTGAAGTTGTATCTCGAACCTATAACAATAAGGAATTTACGTATCTCTTCCTGAAACAGCACAATAATGGCAATAACGCCAACACTAATCAGGTTATCAAAAACAGCACCTAATAATTTCATATTCAATGCCTTAACCAATAACCAAACACCAAGAAACGAAAACAATCCAATAAAAATTGTAAACGTTACGGTGCCTTTTATCATTTTGTAGCCTTGAAATAGTAAAAAGGCCATTAAAAATATATCAAAAATATCGACTAACCTGATTTCAAAAAACATTGCTATGCAGTTATTAGTTTGGTATAAAGTTTAACACACTCAACTGCTTCTTTTACATCATGCACGCGAAGCACCGCTGCACCCTTCATTAAAGCCATTGTATTCAGCACACTACTCCCGTTAAGAGCTTCAGACGGAAGACAATCCAATACTTTTGTAATCATCGACTTTCTCGAAACACCGACTAAAACAGGCGAATCAAGTATTTCAAACGCGTTTAACCGTTGCAATAATTCGTAATTCTGATCGATTGTTTTCGCAAATCCAAACCCCGGATCAACCAAAATACTACAAACACCTACCGCCCTGAGTTTCGCTAATTTAACAGCTAAATTTTTTATAATGTCCTGAACCAAATTCTCATATTCAGTACATGTTTGCATTGTTTGCGGGTTGCCTCTCATGTGCATGCACACATAAGCAACACCCAAATTTGCAACGGTATCAAACATCTGATTATCGAAATCGCCTCCCGAAATATCGTTTACAATATCAATACCGGCTTCGTCATAAGCGCGACGAACAATTCCCGAACGAAAAGTATCGATCGATATTGGGATGGTGCCATAACAGCTTCTGATTTCCTTTAAAACAGGCTTAATACGAGCCCACTCTGTTACTTCGGTGATCATTTCGGCACCGGGCCTGCTGCTAAAAGCACCAATATCAAGCATAGAAGCACCTTCCGAAATCATTTTACCGGCAGTTTCGATGGCACTTTTCAATGCCGAATGTTTACCACCATCGTAAAAAGAATCGGGCGTAATATTTAAAATACCCATTACCACAGGCATTTTACTATAAAACAAGGTTCCCCCAATATTATAACTAAGGCTCATTACAGGTAAAGGTACTATTTTGCGATGTAAAAACAACGTTTTGGCGATTCGGCTTTTCCCTCTTTAACCAGTTCTTTAATAGCCTTATCAACAGCCACTTTATCGGCATTTAAAGCCTCTGCAATTTCACCGCATTTAAGTGGCTTTCCACTATTAACCATGAATTCTAATACAATTTCTTTCATACCTTAAAAAATTAAAATAAGAACACTCGCAAACTTACCAATTTTATTACGTAAATATGCAATTAAACATTTTTTAAAGCGTGAAAACCCATACCCTACTGTTATATTTGCAAGTGTAAACAAATAAAAATATGAAACAGGACATCAAAAACAAGACTGACATTAAATTGTTGGTCACAACATTTTACAATAATGTTTTAGCGAATAACGATTTAAAAAATAAATTTGCGCCCCATTTGTCCGAACATTGGGACGAACATATTGAGCGACTTTCAAGTTTTTGGCAAACCATCGTATTAAAAGAAATGACCTATCAGGGTAAACCCGACAAAATACACTTTAGTATGAACCTCGATGCCAAGGATTTCGACCATTGGTACAATGTTTGGTCCGGAACTGTAGACACTCTTTTTGAAGGACCAAATGCCGAAAAAGCCAAACACAGAGGAAAAACCATGGCTCAGGACTTTTTGAAAAAAATTAATAAGGCCAAGCATTGTTAATTTATTGTCAATATATTTGATGAATATCTTGTAATAGATTAGTTCAATGAACCAATTTTATATGTAACGCCTAACTCTTTTTGCGAATAGACAATTTTAAGTTTGCACAAAACAACATATTAAAAACACAAATAATTTACTTTGAATTAAAACAATACTTTGTATATTACAAATTATTAATATATTTGAAATTCATTTGTACATGTTACAAAAATGAGTAGAAGCCAGAGAAAAAAATGGATATTGATGATAAGCTTTCTTATTGTTTATGCAATAGGTTCAGCCAATACTAATGTACGTCTGGTATTTTCCTATAGTTACAACTTTCCAACATTTAAAAGAGTAAGGCCGGTTATTCAGGACTTTATAAATAGCCACAAAGATGTAAATTTTGACATCGATTTTCTTGACAGTAAAAATGTTTTTAACCCAACTTATGACACCGTATTATATAACAATCTCAAAATAAAATACGCATCAATTCCACGCATCGATATGGTGATTGCAGCCGACGATAATGCACTGAAATTTGTAAATAAATATCACAAATCATTGTTCAACGGTGCACCGGTAATATTTTGGGGTATTAATAATATTGATACAGCAATCAGGTACAGCAAAATTCCAAATTACACCGGCATTGCAGAGCAGTTTCAAATTGAAAAAACCATTGATTTAATTAAAAAAATTGACCCGTCAGTTGATGAAATTATAGCAATTGCCGACAAAACCGAAACATCTAAAACCGAATTGAGAAACTTTTTCGATATTGCATCCAAGTATCACCCGACAAAATTCTCGGTATACTCGCTTGAAAACATGTTTCTATCGACACTATTAGAAAAAATTGATAAAATTTACGGACATAAAGCTTTTTTGTTGCTTGGGGCATATACGGATAAAAGCGGAACAAACCTCCCTTTTTATTCAACATTACAGGCCATTACAGACAAGGCTCATGTGCCGGTTTATCACACATGGCTTGCCCAACTTGGGAATGGGATTGCGGGCGGTGTTTTTTCTGACCATCAATTACAGGCGAAAGAAGCATTTGATATTGCGTCTCAGATATTGGATGGAAAAGACATTAAAGCGTTTCCATTGAAAACCAATATCGATATGCCGGCCATTGTCGACAGAGAAGTTTTATCCAAATATGGATACTCAACGGAGAATTTGGGTAGCGGTGTAATTGTAAATAATGATATTACATTTAGGTTATTCGACAAGCACAACAAACCTAATGTATTGTTTTACACATTATTAATGTTGAATCTGGTCATTGTAGCACTGATAATCTGGATGTTACATACCCGAAGGATAAAATACCTGCTAAAGGAGGACAAAAATAAGTTTGAAGTATTGTTTCATCAGAATAAAGCCATTATGCTTATTATTGACCCGATAACCAAGCGAATTGTTGAAGGGAATCTGCAAGCCACAAATTTTTTTGGATATTCTCAGAAAGAATACAAATCCAAAACAATTAGTTTTACCCAGATACTCGAACCCAAATCAATTAAAACCGGCCTTAACAGCCTTACCCAAGCAATAGATGAGCGTGTTTTGCTTAAATCGATAAACAAAAATCAGGAAACAAACGACATAGAGATGTATATTGGTGGCATTACCCTAAAAAATAAAAAACTACAACTTGCCATTATACACGATATTTCGGATCGGGTAAAAGCAAAAATCGAACTAAGCGAAGCGTTTAGAAAAGCAGAAGAAAGTGATAAATTAAAAAATGCATTCCTGCTAAATCTCTCGCACGAGTATCGTACGCCACTGAATGCAATAATCGGCTTTTCGGAGTTTATGCTCAACGAAGAGGAGCTAAATGAGACAAGTTTGTCTTATCTGAATATCATAAAAAACTCGGGAGAAGGGCTACTTATGCTACTCGAAAGCATTACCGATTTGGCTCGCATTCAATCCGACACCATAGCTATTTCGATGGCTCAAACAGATTTGGCAGCCATGATTTACCACATTAAACCGTTGATAAACACCTTAAATACGGCTAATAACGAAAATATAATTTTCAAAACACAAACCGATTCGCGCATTAAAAACTTTACATTCGAAACAGATGAGTTAATTGTAAAACAAGTGATTTTTAAACTCTTAAACAATGCTTTCAAATTTACACATGCAGGTGAAATTGTACTCGAATCGCATGTTGACGTTAACACAGATATGGTCATGATTAATGTTTCGGATACCGGACCGGGCATTTCCGACGAAATAAGAGAACGAATATTCGAAAATTTTTATCGTGATGAAGACCAAATGAAAAGTAAAGACGGACTCGGTATCGGACTCGCCGTAAGTAGAGGATTAATCATTGCGATTGGTGGAAATCTGTCCGTTCAAAGTGATGGAAAATCTTACAGTAAGTTTACCATAACATTACCCTACAAAAACCCTGTATTTAAAGCCACTAACCAAAATTGAAGCAATAAATATTCACAAAAAACTTGTCAGTTCAAAAAAAAATATCCCGGAAACTTACACGTAATAAGTTACCGGGATAAAAGAACCGAATCGGCTTTTTGTTTCTTATCGAATCCGTTCCAAACTACGGACTAATGCTTCGTCTTTTCCGATGGCTCTCATGGCAAGAAAAAGCAATATAAGGTTAATGATGGGCATAATAGTGGAAACCTCATAAGATATTTCACCTGAAATTTGCTTTTTCACAGCACTAAGATAAAAGAAAAACAAAGCATAAAAACCAGCATTCAACACCATGGTAAACACTATAATTCTAATTTGCAACATTCGGTTTTTAAACAAAAATATAGTGATAACCGATCCGGCAAACATCAAACCAACAAGAATTGTTAATGGAAATACCGATAAAATAACCTGACCTGTTGCGTCTTTCAAAGCCACAGATGTAAGCGTAAATAAACCTTGCGGCGCATTAATTGTAAGTAGTGACGTTGCAAATATTAAGCCTGTTAACACCGTTGCAGCCAATAAAAACAGAGATTGAATACGTTGTATCATAGTTTTTCTATTAATTTTTTTTGAACCACAAAAGTAATATTAAACTTTTCAAGGCACAAGTTCAGCAGTACCAAACACCAAATGTTTTTAAAATGGGTTCATCTCCTTAAAAAAAATCGCAATAATTGGCGCAGCACACATTAAATGATATTTTTGTAGTTAGTAATAGCAATAACATACATGAAAAACAAAGTTGTGATCGTTACCGGTGCCTCTTCGGGTATCGGTTTAGCACTCATAAAACATTTTGCATCAATGGGTTCGGACGTGGTATTGGCCGCCCGAACAACAGAAATAATCGAAAAAGAAGCAGCCATCTTAACATCAAGCGGTTGCAAAGCGTTGGCAGTAAAAACAGATGTTTCGGTTGAAGCCGATTGTAAAAATCTGATAAACAAAACAATTGAACATTATGGCCATATCGACATTCTGATAAATAATGCCGGAATATCCATGCGTGCCAACTTTTTAGATGCCGATATCGAAGTACTTAAAAGGCTGATGGACATCAACTTTTGGGGCACGGTATATTGCACAAAATACGCCTTACCGTATTTATTGCAATCAAAAGGTTCGTTGGTTGGCATATCGAGTATTGCAGGCTTTGTGGGATTGCCCGGACGAACAGGCTATTCGGCAAGTAAATTTGCTATGCATGGCTTTCTCGAAACCCTGCGAATCGAAAATCTCAAAAAGGGACTTCATGTGCTCATTGCAGCACCAGGATTTACCGCATCAAACGTTCGCTTTTCGGCACTCACCGCCAACGGCACACCACAAGGCGAAACACCACGTGCCGAAGATAAAATGATGACGGCTGAAAAAGTAGCCAAACACGTGTACAATGCCATCAGAAAAAGAAAATCGACACTGATTCTTACATTTATTGAGGGGAAAGTCACCGTTTTTCTTAAAAAAATATTTCCAAGACTATTGGACCAACTCGCTTATAATCACATGGCCAAAGAACCCGACTCACCATTGAAATAGCGCTTTATGTTTAAAAATGAACCGGTAGTACTCCATTTGCCCCGTTGGTATCCCAATTGTACCGATGTGCAAAGTGGTGTGTTCATACAAAAACATATTTATTCGGTGGGTGAACCATATAAGCATGTGGTGGTTTTTGCCAAATCAACGAATAATCGTTTAGGTAATCCGATTGTAGTTTCGCAAAACAACAATATCGTCGAAATCATTGTCTACTTTCGGGAAAGTAAACACCAATGGATTAACACTTTAAAATACATTCTGGCGATATATAAAGGCATATATAAAGCAAGTAAATGGTTCAGTAAACCAACCTTAATTGTGGCCCATGCGCCATTCCGCACATGGTTAACAGCATTTATAGTAAGCAAAATCTACGGCTGTCCCTGGGTCATATTCGAACACTGGTCGGGCTACAAAATGCCATATTACATCTATCGGTCAAACATACAGAAACGACTATTCAGGTATCTCACACAAAAAAGTAATGGCGTTGTAACAGTATCCGAACGCCTGTTGCACGATATGCAGAATGCCGGATTACCGGTTCGGAACAAAGGCAAAATTATACCCAACATAATCGGCTTTGAACCAGGCAATCTAAACGCGTTTCCAACAGGGCAAACCCCGCAAATACTCATCGTTTCGGATTTAGTGGATAAAGATAAAGATCTGTTTGCCTTGTTCGAAGCGTTGAATCGGGTATCGCAATGGCAATCGTTTAAATTAGTCGTTGTTGGTGGTGGTCCGGATGAAACGCAACTCAGAGAAATTTGTAATACCGGTGATTTAAAAGAACGTGTGACATTTGTTGGCCGACAGAACAATGCAAATATGCCCCGGTTTTACGAAAATTGTGCTTTTTACATTTCTAACAGTCCCTACGAAACGTTTGGATTAGCACCGGTTGAAGCACTATTTTACGGCAAACCTATTGTTTGTACCAAGCAAGGATGTCCCGAAATTGTTATTAATGACCAATTCGGACTCTTTTTCGAATCGGGCGATACGCATGCTCTGGAACAAGCCATAAAAACCATGCTTGCGACATTCAGAACTTACGATTCCAAAACATTGCACCACAGGGTTAAGCACCTGTTTTCGACTGAAGTAGTTGGTGGTCAAATTAAAGCCTATTACGATAGTGTGGTGTACAATTTCGAGCAAAAATCCACCAAACGACCATTGAATGATTTTACGCAACTAAAATGAAACAGAACCAATTGTCACAACCATTCCGATTCGCCGTAATGTTAGACGGACTATATCTCGAAGCCTGGATGGCCGAGGCGATTCGCCAGCTTATGGTAGATGGCCATCTGTTTGTATTGTGTATTTCGCGACCGGAAACTGCGGTTAAGCAGAGCCTTTCTAAAAAATTGCGCAACTACCAGTGGCATAACCTGTTATTTAACCTCTACCATCGGTTTCTGTTCAAGCCGGAGGCGAAGCAGGTAATTTCTTTCGATGCCATTACATTTAACGGTGCCATTATTTCGGTTGAACCAAAGCAACATGGCCCGTTCAATACCTTTACTTCCGAACAATTAAAAGAAATTGGTTCATTTTCAGTGGATTTTATTCTGCGCTTTGGATACGATATATTAAAGGGAGAAATACTTACGTTAGCAAAATATGGCGTTTGGTCGTTTCACCACGATGATGAAACCAAATATCGCGGTTTACCACCGGGTTTTTGGGAAATTTATCGAAACGATGCCATAACCGGTTCAATACTGCAACAACTTACCGAAAAACTTGATGGTGGCTTAATTTTACAAAAAGGTTATTTCCCGACCATTAAACACTCTTGGAATCAGCAAATTAATCAAACCTATTTTGCATCGGCAAGCTGGCCTTCAAAAATATGCCGAATGCTGCAAACCGGTAACCCTGCAAACTTTGAAACCCCGGCAAATAAGGGCAAATTATACAAAGCCCCCAATAATTTGCAGATGATATGGTTTATTACAAAACTAACAATGAACCGATTGAGTTTTTATTACGAAAAGTATTTAACCGCCGAAGATTGGAGCATTGGTATTAACCAAAGCAATAATCCGGCAAAATTGGAAAGAGAATCGCAATGGATATTTCCAAAAAAACATGCAGCGGTATTTATGGCCGATCCTTTTTACACAAAATATGGTATTTGGTACGAACATTTTGATTACAGAACCGGCAAAGGCACAATCAATCAATATGATACCGAAAACGGATACACAGAATGTATTCTCGAAGAACCGTTTCACCTATCGTATCCATGTCCCTTTGAGTACGAAAACGAACACTATTGCATTCCCGAAACAAGCGCGATGAAAGAGATACGGCTATACAAATATAACCTCGAAAAACGAAAGCTGGTTTTCGTAAAAACCTTGTTGAAAAACATAGAAGCGGCAGACCCTACAATATTCTTTTACAACGGTTTATGGTGGATGTTTTTCACAAAAGTGCCGTTAGCCAACGAAGAACTTCACATTTGGTTCAGCCAAAACCCGATTAACAGTGCATGGCAAATGCACCCACACAATCCGGTAAAAATTTCGGTTGTTGATGCCCGACCTGCCGGATTACCATTTGTTTTGGAAGGTAAACTAATCAGACCGGCACAAAATTCGGAACATGGCTACGGCTCGAAAACAATACTAATGGAAATTGTGAAACTAACGCCCGAAACTTTTGAAGAAAAATACTACGGCGAGTGCCTTCCGGTTCAACCATGGAATAAAGGCATACATACTGTAAACATCACAGAAAGAGGCATTTTGCACGATGGCAAACAATTGCGATTCAATCAATACAGCCTTTGGTGGAACCTCAAAAAACGTATCAACAATGTTTAAAAACATACTTCATACGGCTGTTGTAAGGTTTTTAAATGCCATTTTAACACTGGTTATTGCCATTCTCAGCTCGCGTTATCTCGGGGCCGAAGCGTACGGCCGTATCGCGCTGTTTATGCTCGATTTAAGTGTGCTAATGCTTATTGCCGAAACCGTAGCAGGTTCGGCCATAGTCTATTACCTGCCACGCAAACAAATTGGCGAGATACTTACAGTCACCTATTTATGGCTTGCGTTATTTATGGTTGTAACGATTGTTGCCGGAATTGCACTGACATTTTTTGATACAATTTCGGGGCTTATTTTACCCGAAGGCTTAGTGGTTTGGCTGCCGATACTGGTGTTGTTATACGGTATTTCGGGGATACACAGCTATGTAATATTGGCTAAAGAAGATGTACAAAAGTACAACACACTGTCAATGATACAGATGTTGATTTTTGCAGGTGTACTATCATGTCTTATTTTTGGGTTGAACCGAACCGGTGCCGAAGTCTACATCTGGTCACTTACAACTTCCTACACTGTATCTGCCTTATTATCGGTGTTATTTGTATTCGGAACGGAGAAGAACGTGAGGTTCGGCATTTCGCAACAAACATTCAATGAGTTATGGCAGTTTGGCTCAAAAGCGCAATTGGCCAGTTTTTTTCATTTGGTGAACCGAAGATTCAGCTTTTACTTTATTAACGGTACATTGGGAAAATCTGTTCTTGGTGTTTACAATCTTTCATTACAATTGGTTGAGGGGGTTAACATTATCAGTAACAGTATTTCTACAGTATTATTTGCACGGTTATCCAATCAAAACAGCAGCCGGTATAACACCGAAATAACCTTGCAGCTATTAAAAATTGCGGTCACACTAACATCGGTTGTGCTGTTGTTGATTATTGCATTGCCTGCTTCGCTTTTTGCTATTTTTGGTAAAGATTTTTATGGGGTTCAATTTACAATAATGATCTTATCGCCGGGTGTTATTGCCCTATCTGTCAACAATATACTGAGTCATTACTTTTCGGGAACCGGCAAGCCTAAGCATAATACAAGGGCTTCGGGTGCAGGTTTGGCATTTACAATTATTCTTGTAGTTCCGGCCTTGAAATACTACGGATTAACAGGTGCAGCAATCGTTACGTCACTTGCTTATTTTGCAGCTGCATCTTACCAGCTTATTGTGTTTGTTTTGATTACCAAAATAAGAATATCGCAATTATTGCCATCCAAAACCGACATCGACGCCCTTTCGATCGTTTACAAAAGGTTCAAACAAAAAAAACATTGAAAACTAAACCGGTTAATTACAATGGTATCCTAAACGAAAATGTCGATCCTTTGCCGGTTTCACTAACAAAGTACATGTTACCCCCATGAATTTCGATAATTCGTTTGGCAATAGACAAACCCAAACCGCTTGACTTTTCGCCACCGGTAGGGACATTCATCGTTTTTGAAAAAGGGACAAAAACATTTTTTTGTTCCTCCGGATTGATACCCATTCCAAAATCAATAATATCGGCATAAACAAATTTCATGTCGTCGGTAATTCCTACTATCACCTTTATTTCTCCACCATAGTAAGAGTACTTAATAGCATTAGAAATTAAATTGGTTAACACCTGAATTATCTGACTTTTATCTGCATTAACGATAATTTCGGGCATTTTGGTTATATACTGAATCGTTTGCTTTTTTCTTTTGCAAAATACGGTTTGCGAATTAATAACTTCGTTAACAACCAAAACAAAATCAAATGGCGACATATTCACATGCACCGAATGATTATCCATTCGTGTAATTTGCAGCAGAGAATCGAGCAAATCAAGTGTATTTTCAGCACTTTTTCGAATATTATTTACACAATCACGCTGATCTTTGGATAGCGGCTCATCGGTTTCATTTTCTAATAATAATTCAGAATAACTTAATGCCACACTAATTGGGTTACGTAAATCGTGGGCCGCAATGCCAAGTATTCTGTTTTTTTCAGCATTCAGAATTTCCAATTCGAGGTTTCTGTTGGTAAGTTTTATTTGTTCATCGCGTATAATAGCCACTAAATAAGCCACAAAAACAATAACCCCACACACAGAAATGATATAACTATATAAAAAACCTGATGGTAAAACGTGATTTGCACTATACAATCGCATAATTGCCCAGCCCAATGCAACAAATATTGCGAAGGACAAACTTGCGCGCTTGGTTACAAATTTATGGCTTGAATATAAAACTACCGGGAATAGATAACCAAGTAACAATGAAAAACCATCCTGAACAAAATAATGCGTAGCTAATATCAACAAAAACCAAGAAAATGCAGCAAACCGTATAAAACCAATGGGGCTATTGTAAATCTTACCAATTATATTATTCTTCACTGCTAAAAATAATTTTGCACAAAATTGAGCTAAATATAATCGACAATCAAATGTTGAAAATTAACATTACATCAACATTAAATCAATATAATGAAACTAAAACATCAACTTAATCCATCTATCAGCAATAAAATAGCGCATAATATGGTTGGTATCATTCGATTTACTTAAAATTAATTTCCTAACATTATCCTGATTAAAAATATTCGTATTAAATATTTGTGAATCAGAATACCGAGCATCCATCAAATATTCTAACGAATTTTTAATCCATTCGGTTTGGGGTGATTCAAAACCGGTTTTGATTTTATTAAGGCGAATCGATTCCGGCATTTTGTTTCTCATCGATTCACGTATGACTAATTTGCTGTAACCATTATCAATTTTAAAATGATCGGGCAACGAAAAGGCGAAATCAATCAGTTGATTATCGTCGGCAAAGGGCGTACGCGACTCTATCGAAAAGTGCATTGAATTCCGATCCTCACATCGAAGCAACTTTTTAAGACCATTTCCAAAGGTAATTCGTTTCAATTCGTCGTTGAGATTGTAGAAATTCTTATCGGTAAAATCTGTGGCCCGATGTCGATTTTGGTGTAAAAATTCAGAATTCAGAAACTTCAACTCAGGCATTTTATGCTTCATTAATCTCATTCGAGCCGGTTCGGGCAAAACCTTCATGCTATTGCGTGCTGCAAAATAACCTAAAAATGCCAGATTTGTTTTGAATGAACCGGATTCTCGCAACTGGTTCATTAATAGGCCAAATCGCCCATGCT
The DNA here is from genome assembly GCA_003249935.1 of Bacteroidota bacterium. Lineage (GTDB taxonomy): Bacteria > Bacteroidota > Bacteroidia > Bacteroidales > UBA5342 > SZUA-561. The sequence goes on along the minus strand of QKHT01000075.1, from coordinate 11,245 downwards.
TTACCAATTGCATCCAATAAGCCGCCCGGGTGAAAGGATAACCGGCAAACAATTCGTCGGCCCCCTGTCCATCGAGCAGAACCTTAATTCCTTGTTCATGAGCCAGTTTCATTACCCTAAACTGCAAGTAACTACTCGACGACCAAAAAGGCACGTCGAGAGTAGTAATCAGTGTATCAAAATCGGCACCAAACTCGTCAGATGTAGGTGTAACCACAAAACTATCCACATCGATCATTCCAAGTGTTTGCTGCACCAGATGATACTCGTCCAAACGCCCTTGTCCCGGAAATGATGCCGTGAAAACTTTATTGCGCATGGTGTTGTTTCCGGTAAGATCATTAACCAGGGTTACAATCGCAGTACTGTCGAGACCACCACTGAGGCACGAACCAACCGGCACATCGGCCCGAAGACGCAACCGCACGGCATTGTAAAAAAGCCGGCCAAACTCATCGGCCGCATCTGTCAACGTACCGCTAAATGGTTCAGACACAAAACCATTACGGTATTTACACCAAGGAAATATATCGAGTTGGTCTGAACCGTATTGGTAAATGGCTGAATGTCCTGGCGCAAGTTCCAGTATATTTTTAAACATGGTCTCTTCACCAACCTCATCCTGGCTGAGTACCAGGTAATCGAAAAGAGCTTCTTCATTCAAACCCGATTTTACAAACCACATTCGGTGCAGTGCCTTGGCTTCGGATGCAAAAGCAAACAAACCGGCATGATGAAAATAATAAAAAGGCTTCACGCCGAGCCTGTCGCGACTAACAAACAATCGTCGCAATTGTAAATCGTAAATGGCCAAAGCCCACATGCCATTAAAATACTGAAAACATTCGGTTCCCCACTCTGCATAAGCATGCAAAACCACTTCGGTATCGCTGGCACTAACAAACTGGTGACCCAATGCCCGTAACTGCGAACGTAATTCGATATAGTTATAAATCTCGCCATTAAAAACCAACGCAAACGGTCCGAAAATCATTGGTTGATGTCCGTCGGCCGAAAGATCGATAACGGACAACCGCCTGTGACCCAATGCCACTGAAATATTTTCAGACAGAAAACCATTATTAGGCTGCAACTGCTGGTGTAGCGCGACCGAATGTGGCGTATCGGTTCCGGCAAAATGCTTAAAACCATATTCGCTACATAAGACATAACCTTCATCATCAGGTCCACGGTGTTTTATCATGTCGTTTAACCTCACTATGTCGGCCCCTGTAAGACTTAGATTGCTGCTATTAAGTATTCCGCTTATTCCACACATCGTTCGAAATCTATTCGGGGCTAAAATTAGCAATTTGTGCCACAATTATGCGGTTCATTACCGAAAACAACCAAATTATCGTCAAATAAGCAGGCATGAACCAAAATTGCATAAAACCAAAATTATATATTTGCAATAAAAAAGATGTCACACGAAATCATCCTTTTTCCTGAAGCCAATAATGCTTTAGTAAACGAAATACAACGCAAACTTCGCCTGAGAATGAATGGCGAAACAGCCGCAAAAATCCGAAAGGACAGTCCGGGAAAAAACAAAACACTCGGCGCATCCATTATTCACTTGCGCGAGTTGGCCGGGCAATACACACCCGACCAAACTGTGGCCAATGCATTATGGCGTAAAAACTGGCGTGAAACCAAAATATTAGCAACCATTTTGGCTGAACCGGCAAAAATGAGCAAAGTTCAACTTGGCATCTGGCTCGACGAATGCGACACAGTAGAATTGGCAGAACAGTTGGCATACAATCTTTTGGTTAATTGGCCGTTGACCGACATAATTGAAATAACAGACCACAGAATCATTTGGCAAACCATTACACTCACTAATGTAATTGCCCGCAAAGCAGTATTAAATAAACTACAAGATGTTGAAGCCAATCTTTTCATCAACTTTACACGTACACAATCACAAGCTTTTAACAACCATAACGCAGCTACCGCACTTGGCAGAGCATTTGCTTTAATATATCGAAAAATGCCGGATTACCGAATCACAATCGACGAAATATTGCAACAAAAATTTTTGACTTCAAATTTTTGTAGTAATATTACAGAACCGGTAGAAATTGAAAAACAGTGTTTGTAATTAACCGAAAAATAATAAGCTTACTCATGATTTTTTCGCTGAGTTTTGGTAGTTGTGGTGTATTTCACCATAATCTCAAAAACGGTGAATTAACGATTAAAAAAGATTATAAACCCGATAAGGTCAAAAAGAAAAAGAAAACAAAAACTAAAACAGCTCCAAAAATTCCATACGAAAAGGTGGATGAAATTCGTCAACTAAACAAACGCATAGAGTTTTATGAGTATATGAGATATAAAGTCGATAAGAAAAAACAACCCGAACAGATTAGACTTTACAACAGCTTGATTATAAGAACAAAAGAAAAATTAAAAGCGTTAAGTAAACAAGGTTATCACCTATCGAAACGCGAACTTAAAAAATTGGATGACCGCGATCGGAATTAAATTGAAACCCATATGCAAACCAACGAACTAAAACACCTGTTAGCCCTTACGTTGATTAAGGGGATAGGTACATTAACTACAAAAAACTTAGTGGCATATACCGGATCGGCCGAGGCTGTGTTTGGTGAAAAAAAGAAAACCCTGGCCAAAATACCCGGAATCGGAGAAAGCATCATACAACAAATTGACTACCAAAGTGTAGAAAAACGTGTAGAGGATGAGTTCACTTTTATGGAAAAAAATCAAATAAAAGCTCTCAGCTATTTAGACGAAAATTATCCTCAACGGCTTAAAGAGTGCAACGATGGGCCCATCATTTTGTTTTCGGGAGGAACCTGCGATTTTAACCGCCCGAAAACGCTTGCAGTTGTGGGCACCCGCAATGCATCGCATTATGGAAAAAGTATTACAAGGACTATTATCGAAGATTTAAAACAATTAGCTCCGGACGTACTTATTGTAAGCGGATTGGCGTTTGGCATTGACATTGCCGCACACAAAGCCGCTCTTGATAATGGTTTCGATACCGTAGCCGTATTGGCTCACGGACTTGATATTATTTATCCCGGAACTCATTTGCCCGTTTCACAAAAGATTGAAAAGCAAGGTGCTCTGCTAACCGAGTTTTTAAGTGGAACAAATCCCGACCGGCAGAACTTTGTAAAACGAAACCGTATTGTAGCCGGTATGTGCGATGCCACCCTGATTGTAGAAACCGGTGTTAAGGGCGGTGCACTTATCACAGCCCGATTAGCCGCTTCGTATAACCGGGATGTACTTGCCGTACCGGGAAACGTTGGGCAACAATTTAGCCAGGGGTGCAATCTGCTGATTAAAGAACAAACCGGATGTCTGGTAGAAAACGGCAGCGATATAATGGCGGCGATGAATTGGACCCCGATTAATAGCCGAAAGATTCAACCAACACTATTTCCCGAATTTACAAGTGACGAAGAGAAAATTGTTGAAATCCTTCGCAAAAACAATCCGGGTAATTTAAATTCGATCGCGTTGGATACAGATTTTTTACCTGGCAAACTATCCATTCTATTATTGAATCTTGAAATGAAAGGTATAATAGTACCTCTGCCCGGCAATTTTTACAAATTGATGATGTGAAAAATTGTTCAAACCGAAAAAGTTCAGTTTTTCGATGATTATATGTTTGAAAATCTTGCACATACCTAATAACAATGTGCAATTTAAATGTTAACGAAATCTTATTTACGACGAGTTAGTGCAACAGATGTTAATTTTTATGTAGTTATTATAGACCCATTTTAAATAGCGAAAAATTTCTTTAAATCGTAAGGCTGGCCCTAATATTTACACTAATTTTGCACCTCAAAATTAGAAAGAAAAGAATTTATTAAATAACAACAAAACAGTTTTATAATGAAACCCACTCATATCGAACACATTGGTATAGCTGTTAAAAGTTTAGAAACTGCAATACCGGTTTACGAAAAACTTTTTGGCTTATCGTGCTATGCAATCGAAGAAGTTGCAGAACAAAAAGTTAAAACAGCATTTTTTAAAGTAGGTCAAACAAAAATTGAACTGCTCGAATCGACCGATCCGGAAGGTCCGATTGGAAAATTCCTTGAAAAGAAAGGTGAAGGTGTTCATCATATTGCCTTTGCAGTGGATGGATTGGCCGAAACATTGACAGAAATGGATGCTGCCGGGGTAAAACTCGTTGACAAAACACCGCGCAAAGGTGCCGAAGGCTTGAATATCGCGTTTATACACCCAAAAGAAACGATTGGAGTTTTGACGGAACTTTGCGAAAAACCAGAGTAATCAAAAACAATTAAAGTAACAATATTTCACAACTCAACAAATGGGAAATCAAGAAAAACTTAAGAAGCTAATCGACCTGAGGGCGACAGCAAAATTAGGTGGCGGACAGAAACGTATCGACGCACAACATGCGAAAGGTAAACTTACTGCACGCGAGCGCATTGAACTTTTGCTCGACGATGCAAGTTTCGAAGAATTCGATATGTTCGTACAACATCGTTGCGGAAACTTCGGCCTCGACAATCAAAAATTCTACGGCGATGGTGTTGTTACCGGGCAAGGGACCATTGATGGCCGTTTGGTTTTTGTATTCTCACAAGACTTTACCGTTTTCGGCGGTTCGCTATCGGAAACCTATGCACAAAAAATTTGCAAGGTGATGGATATGGCCATGAAAGTTGGTGCACCGATTATTGGCATTAACGATTCAGGTGGTGCACGTATACAGGAAGGTGTAACTTCATTGGCAGGGTACACCGAAATTTTCGAACGCAACATTCTTGCTTCGGGTGTAATACCACAAATCTCGGCTATTTTCGGTCCATGTGCAGGCGGCGCAGTTTATTCTCCGGCACTTACCGACTTCATCATTATGAGTAAGGATACAAGCTATATGTTTGTAACCGGACCAAAGGTTGTAAAAACAGTAACAGGCGAAGTAGTCAATGAAGAGCAATTAGGCGGTGCCACAGTACATGGTTCAAAATCGGGTGTAACACACTTTATTTCAGAAGATGAGCGTGAAGGTATTTCCATAATCCGCAAACTGCTATCCTATTTACCACAAAACAATCTGGAAGATGCACCGTTAACCATCTGCAACGACCCGATAGACCGTTTGGATGACAGCCTTAACAGTATAATCCCCGATAACGCGAACAAACCATATGATGTAAAAGACATTATACATACAATTGTGGACGATGGCGAATTCCTTGAAGTACATCGTAATTATGCGGCGAATATTATTGTTGGCTTTGCGAAATTTAACGGCATGTCGGTAGGGCTTGTAGCCAACCAACCAAAATATCTTGCAGGGGTACTCGACATCAACGCATCGCGTAAAGCGGCACGCTTTGTTCGGTTCTGCGATGCGTTCAATATTCCAATTGTTACATTGGTTGATGTGCCGGGTTTCTTACCGGGAACAACTCAGGAATATGGTGGTATCATTATTCATGGTGCTAAATTGTTATTTGCCTACGGCGAAGCAACCGTACCTAAAGTTACCGTGGTATTGCGTAAAGCTTATGGTGGTGCATACTGTGTAATGGCTTCGAAACACTTACGCGGCGATATTAATTATGCATGGCCATCGGCCGAAATTGCCGTTATGGGTCCCAAAGGTGCCATCGAGGTGCTCGACAGCCGGAAAATAGCCGAAATCGAGGATCAGCAAAAGAAAGATGAGTTTATTGCACAAGCCGAGGAGGATTACAAGGAAAAATTTGCAAATCCTTATGTGGCAGCTCAATATGGGTACATTGATGATGTGATTGAACCACGCAACACACGTTTCCGTATCATAAGGGCATTGCAAGGGTTGGCAACCAAAAAGGTAACCTCACCCGCTAAAAAACACTCGAATCTTCCATTATAATCACCGAATTATGCTAAAAAAATTGAATACAACGATCAAAACTTTAGTGGTAATGTCGGTACTTCTTTTTGCTAAGGAAAGCTTGCAGGCTCAAAGCACGCTTGATTTACGCATTAACGAAGTACTTGTTCAGAACGACTCGAGTTATGTCGACGATTTTGGAGCCCATGTATCTTGGATTGAGATTTTCAACGGGGCATATAACTACATCAACATTGGTGGATGTTATCTGACCAACGATTTAAACAATCCAAAAAAATATTGGATTCCAAAAGGCGATCCGCGCACAAAAATTGCTTCGCGTTATTACGTGGTATTTTTTGCCGATAATAAACCTGCGAGAGGCGTATTTCATTTAAATTTCGATTTAAAAGAATCGAATATAATCGCACTTTTCGACAGCGATGGTAAAACCCTGATTGATAAAATCGATTTACCGAAAGACCACAAATCGGATGTGACCTATGGGTATTTTGAAGATGGAGCCGGAAAAATGGGTTATTTGAAAAAAGCGACACCCATTGCAAATAACAATCCTGAACCCAAAGTATCTTCGGGCGATCTTTTTAAACAGTTCGACCCGTCGGGTATCGGTTTAACGCTCATTGCAATGATAGTCGTTTTTACAGCTCTTGCGGTTTTATATTTTATTTACAAAGCGATTGGCAAACAATTTGTTAAAACCACCAAACCAAAGGCAGTATCAACCACTAAAGAACAAGCCGATACGGTTCAACCCGAAGCCATTTCGGGAGAGGTAAATGCAGCAATTGCAATGGCTTTATATATGTACCAGAACGAATTACACGACGAAATCAATCCGATTTTAACCATTACAAAAGTTTCGCGTACCTATTCGCCCTGGAGTTCGAAAATTTATGGTTTAAGGCAAATGCCAAGATAATTAATTAAAAGATGAAAAAGTTTAAATTCACGATAAACGGAAATATCTACGAAACAGAAATTGTAAGTTTCGAAGATAATATGGCAGAAGTAGAAATAAATGGGACTTCATATGCCGTAGAGATAGACACTCAGACAAAAACACCAAAAACGCCAAAGCTGGTTCGTACAACCGTTGCACCTTCAACCGACGTACATCCATCGCAAACAAAAACGGCAAGCCCGAACGCACCAAAAGGTGGCGGCACCATTAAATCGCCACTGCCGGGTGTAATTTTAGAATTATTTGTTAAAGAAGGCGACACTGTGAAAATTGGCCAAAAGGTACTTATGCTCGAAGCAATGAAAATGGAAAATATCATTGAGGCGGACAAAGACGGCAGAGTAATTTCTATTAAAAAGAACAAAGGCGACTCGGTAATGGAAGGCGATGTTCTGGTAACTATAGGAGAATAAGCGATGGGATTTACACAATTCTTGACCGACCACATGATGCAATTTTTCTCGTTTACGGGATTTGCAAATTTTACGGTTGGCCACTTAATTATGATTCTGATTGGCTTAGCCTTTATTTATCTGGCTATTGCTAAGGAGTTTGAACCGATGTTACTCATTCCAATCGGGTTTGGTATTCTTGTGGGGAATATACCTTTTGCATCGGGGTATCAGATTGGCATTTACGAAAATGGTTCGGTACTCAACTACCTCTATTTCGGTGTAACACAAGGGGTTTATCCACCTTTAATCTTTTTGGGAATTGGTGCAATGACCGATTTTTCGGCCTTGATTTCGAACCCTAAGTTAATACTAATTGGTGCAGCGGCTCAATTGGGTATTTTCGGTGCATATTGTATTGCTTTGGCTCTTGGGTTTTCGCCTTCTGAAGCTGGTGCCATAGGTATAATTGGAGGTGCAGATGGTCCAACGGCGATCTTCCTTTCATCTAAACTTGCACCAAGTCTGGTAGGAGCCATTGCCATTTCGGCCTACTCTTACATGGCTCTTGTTCCGGTTATTCAGCCACCAATTATGAAGCTGTTAACCACGCCTAAAGAGCGTTTAATACGAATGAAACCACCACGCGCTGTAACAAAAACCGAAAAAATTATTTTCGCAATTGCCGGCATGCTACTTACTACGTTCCTCGTTCCCAGTGGTTTACCACTTTTGGGTATGCTCTTTTTCGGTAATTTGCTTCGCGAAAGTGGCGTAACCAAACGTTTGGCCGATACGGCGAAAGGGCCAATGATTGATATTGTAACCATCCTTATCGGATTAACCGTTGGTGCATCGACACAAGCCACCACATTCCTTACATGGAAATCGGTAGGTATCTTTGTTCTGGGCGCATTTTCGTTTGTAATTGCCACCACAGGCGGGGTAATGTTTGTTAAAATATTCAATTTATTTTTGAAGGAAGGAAACAAAATCAATCCGCTTATTGGAAACTCCGGCGTTTCGGCCGTACCGGATAGCGCGCGCGTTTCGCAAGTTGTTGGTCTGCAATACGACAAAACAAACCACTTGCTCATGCACGCCATGGGTCCGAACGTAGCCGGTGTAATTGGTTCAGCCGTAGCAGCAGGTATTCTGCTTAGCTTCCTGCTCTAATTGCATTCGCTGAATAATAAAACTGAAAGCCCCCCGAACAACGCGTCCGGGGGGCTTTTCTGTTTTAAGAAACCCAAATATACAAATACTATTTAATGACTAATCGACCTGATATTATGCCGGTGTTGCTTTCGAAGCGATAAATATAAAGACCCGCCGGTATATCTTCACGCATAACCGGTACAACAAAATTGCCTTTGGCGTATTGGCCTTGAGCCAGTGTAGCGGTAAGTTTACCGGTAAGATCGTATAAACTGAGTGTTACTTTCGAAGGTGTTGGTAAATTAAAAACCATACTTCCCGAACCAATCATCGGATTGGAAGAAGGCATTACCTTCACCACATCGGCCTGTATAAACCCCACTGAAAGTGCCACTTCACTCAGCGCATTATCTACCGCACGCTTAGCGGAGGTTATATCGCCCGAAATATTGGTTGAACCTTTGTGTACCAATACGCCTTTGGAATCAATAACCCAAAGTCGGTCGTACGTTGAGCCATATTGGGTAGCGACTGAACCACCTTGCGTGAGAAGCGGAATGCCCAACGATGTTTGCGAATCGAACGCATTGACCTGAGCAGATGTACCATTCCATGCTTCTACGCCCAACACAACCAGATTAGAATTCGAACGCAGAGGCTGAAGTATTTTGGCTTTAAGTTCTGGTGCAGCAGCAATACAATAGGGGCAACTATAACCAAAAACCACCACCATTACCACCTTTCCCTTAAAATCGCTGAGGTTATATGTGACATTGGCAGTCGTCTTCAGCGTAAAATCGGGCGCACTACTACCCACTGTTTGAGCACGTAACGCTGTTGAAACCAACATCATTGCCACCATCGCCAAAATTGTGGTTCCACCCCGAATTACTGTTTTGAGTCTTCTAAAAGTGATGCAAAATGTTTTCATAATCTAATTCCTTAATTTAATATGTCAATACTAAAACCGTGCCGAATATTTAAGTTCGACACCTTTGAAATCGAGCACTTCGTAGCATATACCACCGGTACAAGCCGGCCCGCCACGTCGTTCGCCGGCAAAAAGCTGCAAGCGTCGTTTCTTTCCCAATTCATAATTTAAATAGAACCCCGGGAAGAGTCGCGAGGTTTCTACCGCCTGAGTTGAAGGATTATCGCGAATAAGCTGATCGTTCGAATGCTCTATATCGGCCGTAAGCGATAGCTTTGCCGAATGGGCATAGGTTAAACCAACGTAGCTGTTGTAGGCATCGCCACTCAGAAAAACCCTTTGCAACCGTTGTACGCCTGTTTCGAGTTGAACCGATTTCGCCCCGCTCAGTCGTTTAACCCAATATCCGCCAAACGTTAACCGGTTCTTTTCGAGCTTAATGTCATCTTTAGAATATTCGCTGTATAGTTTTATCTGGTTCGAACCGTTTGTATCGAAGGCATATTCTGCAAAAGCGGAACGGTACAGAAAATGACTAAACAGCCTATTTTGCGCCAGAGAGTGATTAATTGTAAGCATATTACCATTTTGTCCTACAAAAAAAGCTTCGAACTGATATCCCCTTTCGTTATTTAAATCGCTCACATGCGTGCTGCGGTTCAATAACCGATAACTGTATTCTTTTACCAATGTCGGCGGATCGGCCAAACCTGTACCGATAAACATTTTGCGGTAATCCTTTAATTCGAGGCTCAAACCAAAACCATCGCCCGACCACGAACTATTGACATAAATGCCCCGGGGTTGTCCGCCAGTTGGCTTCAAAGGATTCGATGTGGCATCAAATGCCAATTCCATGTTGTACGTCAGGGCATCGCTGACGGTTCCCCGCAAAAGCAGCGAGGCCATGTTAATCTCCACCCCCATATTGCGACTATTTAAAGCCGCAAAACCAACATACTGACGACCCATAAACAATTTAGCTTCGGCAGCGGCGATCTTATTGGTACGGTGATCGTGCAATGTTATCGGAAACTGGTTATTTGAAACCGTGCCGGCCAAAACCTTTACACTACCCCATTTTCCGCTTAAACGCCAGGTTCCCCCATAAATATCTTTATAAAAACCTTGCTTTACCCTGTATATCCGATCTTCGAGCACTCCGCTTTTAATTTCGTACGCACGTAAGAGAAGGCCATTTCCAATAGTTTCATAAAAATGACCCACCTCAACCGCCTGATTCTTATATTGATAGCCCATATTCCACTGCGAGACTCTGAAATAGTCGGCGGGTAATGTATCGCTCATATAGTATTGTTCGAATCGCAAAGAAGCCTTTAGGGCCTTTAGCCGGTACTGCATTTGAATATTATCGTACAAACTGTTCATATCCGATGGTTCAACCCCGGGAATATTACCATGCTGAAATTCAGCACTGTGCACAGCCGAAAACTGTGCGTTTGCCACCACAGAAAAAGCAACAAATACACCCCCAAAAAAGTATTTTGTTACATATCCAACCATTTGTTTATCTCTTTTCGGATTAAATCTTCGTCGCCCGGCTTGTATCCTTCGTGTATCCATAGGATGTTTCCATTAGCGTTAAGCATTACCAGAGAAGGTGTTACAGTAAGGTTCCACTCCGACATCAGAGCCTGCTCGGCATCGAGTACAATGGGGTAGCTTATTTGTAATGCACGAACCAACGGCTGAACCTTGGCTTTATTTCGGGGGCCATCGACATTTACGCCGACAATTTGCACCCCTTTATCCTTGTATTCGCTATAAATCTCATTTAACAATTTCATGCCGGCCAAGCAAGGTTTGCACCATGTGGCCCAAAAATCTACAATAGTCAACTTTTCGCCTTTAAGTGCCATAAGGGATATATCCCGATTATCGGTGGTTTGAACCGTAACAGG
>QKHT01000198.1 GCA_003249935.1 Bacteroidota bacterium | reverse complement strand
TAACCAGAGAATAAATTCATCTCATCGACCGCTTAATATATTACAATCCGTTGCCAGTTTATTCCAACTGATCGATTTCTTCGTGTCGCATTTCCACATATTCATCAAGATCGGCCAGCACCCAATAATCGAATTCTTCGATATTTTCCGGGGTTTTAATTACGTCGAGATAGTCTATTTCTTCAGCAGCCGCCTTCTCTCCCAAAATAGAATCGACCACCACCATTGTGCCCGAAAGAAGTTTTTCGTAGTTTGCTTTTTTCAAATCATTGTAACATACGTGCAACCCAATGCCTTCGGGAAAATCGTCGTGATAAACCGGCAGGAAAACAATTTGTTCGGGATCGAATTCGCGCCCTTCGAACACAGTTACAAATTCGTCTTCGGCTGGTTGCCGGAATGCAACAACACGCCATCCGGGAAATTCGGGTGCTACTTCCACCAATTCTTCAACCGCTTGGAAGTATTCGGGGTCGCCCTCGGCGGTAATCACTAAATCGAGGGTTTCGTTGTTGGTATCGCTTATTTCAAAATATGTTTCGTTGCAGTATTTATGCAATTCCGCAAGGATCTCATCAAGAACCTCTTCCTTTTCTGTGGCAACAGATTGATATATTTCGAGTAGCCGAACATTGTTTTCGGCAAACCATTGCCAAAAATGTGTTTTATAAGCTATGTTTGTCATCTGCTAAATGTGTTTTTTTAACAATTACTTACTATAAGCCGACAGATCTTCCCGAAAACCAATTGCTATTAATCAAATGGGAACATCCTTCCTGGGATAATTTGAGTCGAATCCAAAGTAAATATAACAAAATTTAGTAATGCAAGTGAAATATTTTTTCGAATATTTTTCGTTTGTCGGTGTACCAATTCATGTTGCAGATAATTGCCGGTTAACCATCGCCAACAATTGATTGTGTATAAACCATTGAACGCTATTCGGATACTATTTCACCATCCATCCATGCTTTAAAATCGCTCATACGGGCACGGCTCACCAATACATCGTCGGTCGATGGCGGAAAAAGTTCGATTTTGAGCTTGTAATTAAAGTAATGATGTACCTTTTTTACTGATTTCGCCGAAACAATAAACTGGCGATTCGCCCTGAAAAAGTGAACCGGATTGAGTTTGACACTCAATTCGTCCAGTGTAATATTTATAATATGCTGTTGTCTGTCGGTGGTAACCAAAAACACATATTTGTCCTGCGCAAAAAAATAGGCCACTTGCTCGATGTTAACGGGCAAAAGCGAATCGCCTTTGGCCACCAAAAACCTTGTTTTGTATACTTTTTCGGTATTTTGGGTAATATATTGCATTAGCTTCGCAACGGTATTGTTTTGCTCAAAGTGAGCCTTCATTTCGTGTAGTTTTGTCAGCGATTGACTTAACCGGTTTTTATGTACCGGTTTAAGCAGATAGTCGATACTGTTTACCTCAAACGCCTTCATCGCATACTGGTCGAAGGCGGTAGTAAAAATTACCGGTGTTTTAATGTCCACCGATTCGAATATCGAAAAGCTCCGGCCATCGGCCAGATGAATATCCATAAAAATGACATCGTAGTCGTTTTTGTTTTTGAGGTGCTGAACCGAAGCTTCAACCGAATCGAGCACTTCGGCCACATTGATGTCCGGTACAATATCTGTAAGTAACGATTTTAACCGTGCTGCTGCCGGTGCTTCATCTTCTATAATCAAAACATTCATGCTTTAATATTTTGTTTCGGTAGATAATAATGGAATCTGAACCGAAAAATAATCGTCGGTTCTATTTATAACAACCTTATTATTTGTAAGATAACTATATCTGTTAACGATATTCTGAAGTCCAACACCCGCCGAAGGTTCGTGCTCGATACGGGGTTGCAAATTGTTGCGAATAACCACACATGCCTTGTTGCACGATTCGAATATTTCGACTTTCAATGGTTTTTGAGCAGAAACAATATTATGTTTTATTGCATTTTCAATGAGCATTTGAATACTGAGCGGGGGCACCGCCATTTCGAACAAATCGCTGTTGATAGTTATACTTACATCGAGTTTTTCTTCGAACCTGATTTTTTGCATAAAAACATAACCTCTTACAATGTGCAATTCGTCGGCCAAAGCAACCACCTTTTTTTCTTTACTCTGTAACAGGTAACGCATAAACTCGCTCAAACTTTCGGTGTATCTAAGGGCAGTGGAGTTTTCTTCCACCAGATTCATGAGGGTATTGAGGCTATTAAAAAGAAAATGAGGATTAATTTGTGTTTTTAGCATTTCGAAGCGGGCTTCGATATTGGCCGTTTCGAGCTTTTCGGCCTTGATCATGTTTTGCTTGTACTCATTAAAATAATAGATAGCCACATATACTGCCGAAATGAAATAAGTGATAAACAGTGAAAGCAAAAACGATCCCGTAAAATTGTATTGACTCATGTCGCCATGGTAAATATTGATATAAAGGTACCTGAAAAACAGGCAAACCGAATATACATACAATCCAACAACCACAAAATTCACCATTAAAAACACCAAGAAATTTAAACGCTTGGCCAATTTTTCTACAAGATAGGTCGCCAACATGGTACCATGCCAAAATATAGCAGATTGAATAATACTAATAACCACAGTAAGTACAAACTTTTTCGAAAAAATATCTTCGGCATCGAACATCACCGACAAAAACAAGCCGAGGGAAACGATACCCAACCAGCGGTAGAGCCATTCGTTTTTAGCCTTTATCTTTAAAAAATTACGATTTTCCATTAAAATGTAAGTCTGTAAGTTACCATTGGCATCATCCCTAATTGATACACGATTTTTTCTTTATTTTCAGCAACGCTATACGTGTTCACAAGCGGATTTTGGTGATTGGTTACATTTTCGATATAAAACTGCCACTCTTGCGTAACCCGCTTGGCATTAAACCGAAATGTCACCTTGGTATCGAGCTTTACAAATGGATCGAACTGCAAAGTATTCGTCATTTCCTCGATAAAATATGCGCTCGCTTTGCGCTGACTTTTGGCCAAATCGAGCGGCGTATACCGCTTACCGCCGGCATAGGTAAACTTGGCATCGAAAGCAAGAACCTTGCCTTTTTTTAGTTCGAACTCCTTACCGGCCAAAATATTCCACACAAAATTGCCGTTAAATGCGGTGTTGCGCTCAACACCATCGCTGCCCTTATACAACGAATTGTACCACGAAAACGTTGAAAGATAATAAAATCCCTTCGATAAAAACCGCTCGAGGGTAATTTCGGCTCCATAATTTTTACCTGTACCCCGGTTCACAAGCGAATCTTCGACCATCATGCCCCAAAATGCACCTGAGTTAACGAGACTAAAAGCAGTGGCCCTTTTCTCGACCGGAATATTGTAAAGTTGCTGGTAGTATCCTTCGGCTTTTAAGCGTGTGTTTGCCCACAGTTTTTGGTCCACACCCAGCACGTAATGGTTCCCTTTAGAAAATCCCAAATCGAGGTTGGTTTTTTCGGTTGAACCATTGCCGAGATAGTAGTAGGTATAAAGCGTTTGCATACGGCTGTGGTTACCATAGCCTGCATTGATGCGTGTCGACGGTGCCACTTCGTACGTTGCCCCGAGCCGCGGTTCAACCGAAAATGAACCGTTGAGCGAAAACAACATTGAACTGATACCGGGATTAAATGTGAGTTTTTCGCCGGCTTTATACGATGCCTGTGCGTAACCTTTTATAAGATGTAACCCGTTGCCGAGTTCAACTTTGCTCTGAACCACCGGCTCTAAGGCTGTACGATTGTCGTTGATGATGCGGGTATTGAGGTCGAACCCCATTTGATCGACACTAATGCCACTGCGTACCGAAAGTGAAGGAGATAATCGCGAGTTAATGGTTAAACCAGCCGATGCCCTGTTTTCCAGGTAATTATGCCGCAAATATGGGTGTGGTTCTCTGGTATTGTTCAATGTATCGATATTGGTTCCGCCCTCGCTGTACAACCCCGAAAGCGACAGACGCAGCCACGTGTTGTTACTCAAAAATAGGGTATAATTGCCACCAATAACGCCTAATTTACTGTGGTTTATCAAATCCTGCCCCTCGCCGCTGTATAAATCGCTACCTTCGCCCTTACTGTCGAGCATGGCGATGCGGCTCCAGCCAACAAGGCCAAAAACAGAGAGATTACCATGCTTTACCGGAAAATTGAGTTTAAACGACCCGTCTTTATATTCGGGGACACCGGTGGTACCCAAGTCAATAATTTTATCGACCAATTCGAGCGTTGAATAACGAAAATTGACGAGATACGAACTTCGGTTTTTTCGGGAAATTGGACCTTCCGCACCAGCCTCAAAACCATTAAATCCGGTTTGAAACAAAAATTCGTGCTTTTCGTTGTTACCGCTGCGCAGTTTTAGATCGAACACGCCCGACATGGCATTGCTATATTCGGCCGGGAATGCACCGGTATAAAAATCTGAATTTTTTAACAAATTGTTATTCAGCATATTTACAGGCCCACCGGTGGTGCCGTTTTCGGCAAAATGGTTGGGATTTGGTATTTCAATATCATCGAGTTTCCACAGCAAACCCGATGGCGAATTACCCCGTATCACAATATCGTTGCGCTGGTCGTTACCGGCTACCACACCGGCAAAGTTCATTGCCATACGGGCCACATCGCCGCGACTACCCGCATACTTTTCGGTTTCTTCTACCGTAAAGCCACGCGAACTCACCGTAGCCATACGGTTGGTTGGCAAATCCTTTCCTCTGGTGCCGGTTATCACCACCTCGCTTCCGGTTACCGCTTCCTCGTCCATAGGTACATCGGTTATAACCTCTTTGGTTGAAGTAACAATTAAATTAGGAAGAACCACCGTTTTATATCCTATACAACTAATAACCAACGTAATACGCCCTGTTTTTATATTTGATATTTTGAACCAGCCATCGTTGGCCGTTGTGGCACCCTGCACCGGCTTGCTTTGATCGACAACCACATTTACACCCGGAATGGGTTGTTGCGTTACACGGTCGTAAATCTTTCCGCGAACCGACTGTATGAGCTCCTGAGCCGAAATTACCGTTCCGGCAAAAAAAAGTAAACCAATAAAAGTACATATGCGATTCATATCTGTTCGTTTTTTATAATGCAAAGGTATATCCACAACGGTTTTTGCTTAAATAAAATCCGATGAATGGCAAAAAATGAAGGTTCAAACAAAAAAATACCGTAATTTCGTTCACTAAATGTCCTTTACCCAAACATTATTTTTTTGTTACAAAGAAGAAAAGCGATGTTTGCAAAGCGAAAATTAATATTTTTACAAATTGTTATTAACAAGGCATTTTAGAACCGATTTTATGATAGTAAATACGAAGTTTAAAACGAAATTGAGAAGCATATTTTTTATCTTCTGCATCCTGTCCATGCCCATTAAGACCACTGCAATAAACGGCTTTAAATACCAAATGGTGCTGCGCAATGCCGATGGTGTCGCTCAAACATTTGCTGCCGCCGATATAAAAATTGAAATATTACAAGGGTCGACTACATCGCAACCCATATACACCGAAACACATAAAGCCACCACATCGGCCATCGGCCTTCTCGATATCGTTATAGGTTCGGGCACTACCACCAATAACTTTGCTGCAATTGAATGGAAAAACGGTCCATTTTTTATAAGAACCACGGTTAATAATGTTATATTCCCTGTTACACAACTACTTAATGTACCATTTGCATCGTATGCCGATGTGGCGGGGCAGGTATCGGGCCTAAAAACACCGGTGAATGCAACCGATGCAACACCAAAAGCATATGTCGATTCGATGGTAAACAACTTGATGCTGGGAAGTGGACAGGGCGATACGCTTTTTCTTGGCGGACAAAAATACATTATCCCTGGTCTTAACAGCCGTAATATTCAAAGCATTACCGGTGGTTTGGTTTTGGGCGGAACCGGCAACGAACAGATAAAGGCAGTGGTTCAACTCGCCGATGGGTCGTGGATTATAGGCGGAGAAACCACTTCGAACAACGGAAACGTGAGTGGCAACCATGGTCAGCGCGACATTTGGATTGCAAAAATTAGTGCAGACCTAAAACTCCTGTCGGCCAAGTGTTTTGGCGGCAGCGATTACGATCAACTTACTGTTATTAAGAAACTTGCCAACGGCAATATCCTTTTGGGCGGAACCACAGAATCCAACTCGGGAGATATATCGGGAAATCATGGCAATTTTGATATCTGGATCGCTGAAATTACACCGGCTTTAGCTATCGAACGTTCGGTGTGCCTTGGCGGCACCAATACCGAATTCCTTACCGATGTGGTGGTTACGTCCGACAATGGCTATCTCGTAGCCGGCACAACCCTCTCTGGCGACGGCTCCGTATCTGTAAACAAAGGTTCGGCCGATATATGGCTGGCAAAACTCAACAGTCAATTGGTAATGCAATGGAACAAATCGTACGGCGGCTCGCGCTACGATGCCCTTGCGGCCATTGTGCCTATGGACAATAACTTTGCGTTGGTGGGTCATTCCGAATCGAACGACCTCGACATGGCCGGCAACAACGGGGCCCTCGATATTTGGGTGGGACTAATCAATAGTACCGGAACGCTTTTAAAAACAAAAATGACCGGAACCATCAGCAACGAAATGGTTAAAAGCGTGGTTAAAACAGATGGTAACAACCTGATAGTAAATGGAATTACGTTCGCCGACAACTGGGATCCGGCAGGTAGCATAAAACAAAAGAACATTTTCGTATTTAAGATCGATGCCTCAACAGGTAGCGTCGCGTGGACCAATACGATCGGGGGTTTCGATTCGGAAACAGCAAATTATGCGGCCATAGTGAGTGGCAATCTCTTTTTGGGTGGAACCTCAAGCTCTGCCGACGGTGACTTTTCGGGGAATAAAGGCGATAGTGACGGATTTGGCATGACGATTACTTCTACGGGAACTTACGCTCCATCGGCCATTAAACAACTTGGAGGTACCGGCATCGATGAGATTACCGGCGGCGATATGATTGGTGTCAATGTGGTTCTTTGGGGTAGCACCACCAGCAACGACGGTGATTTAAAGGCCAATTATGGCGGTTCGGACCTATGGATTTGTACCCTAAATACCTCGGGCATTTTACAAAAGTCGTTACAATTTGGCGGGTCTCAAGCCGATGATGTATTTGCGGTAAAAGATGCAGGCGATAGTTATCTGGTTTTTGCCCATACCAAATCGAACGATTATGGCATTTCCGGATTTCATGGCTCTGCGGGAAATAATACAGACATGCTTGTTTTTAAAATGGCAAAATAGTGCAACCTATGCCATTTTAGTTAAAATAAACTGATGTAAGGTTGATAAAAGGGTCAAATGTTTACAATATTATTTTATAGTATTCGGGGTGTGTTTTATATTTCTGCCCCACAATCCTGAGTAACTTTGTAGTAAATTTGTATTCAGTAACTTACAATTTAAATTTGTTTTATGAAACC
>QKHT01000172.1 GCA_003249935.1 Bacteroidota bacterium | reverse complement strand
AAAGAGGAAGTAGAAGCATGGCAGGCGCAGGATTGCATCTCGGGCTATGCGAAACAACTATTAGACGCCGGGGTTACAACACAAGATGTACTCGATAAGATTAACGTCGACATCAAAAATTTGATTACAGAAATGCTGGTTCTATCCATAGACGATACCGTTTCGCCAAAAATGGACCTCATTAAACATCCGGAACGCATTGGCGAAATGATGTTTGCCAACGAATCGGTGGATAAAATGGAAAATCGTGCAGTGGAAGTAAACCACCCTATAAACGAAAATCCACGCGTAAAGCAACTTGCCACTAAAGAGCGTTATGCATTTGATGCCGAGGGCAAATCGTTCTCAAAAATGAAACAGTACCAGGTAAAAGATGCACTTTTTGAGGCCATTGCCGACCGGTTTTATAAAGACCCTACCCTGATTGCTTATGGTGAAGAAAACCGCGATTGGGGCGGAGCGTTTGCCGTTTATCGCGGATTAACCGAAGCGCTTCCATACCACAGGTTATTCAACTCGCCCATTTCAGAAGCGGCCATAATTGGTACTGCAATTGGTTATGCCATGTGTGGAGGCCGTGTAATTCCCGAAATTATGTATTGCGACTTTTTGGGTCGTTGTGGCGATGAGGTTTTTAACCAACTCCCAAAATGGCAGGCCATGAGTGGCAACGTACTTAAAATGCCGGTTGTAATTCGTGTTTCTGTTGGCTCCAAATATGGCGCACAACATTCACAGGATTGGTCGTCGCTGGTAGCTCATATTCCCGGACTGAAAGTGGTATTTCCAGCCACACCATACGATGCCAAAGGATTAATGAATGCTTCGTTACAAGGCACCGACCCGGTTATCTTTTTCGAAAGTCAGCGACTATACGATATGGGCGAAATGTTTCACGAAAGCGGTGTTCCCGAAGCATATTACGAAATTCCACTCGGTGAACCCGATGTAAAACGTGTAGGTTCGGACGTAACCATACTTACCATTGGTGCCACCTTGTACCGTGCATTGGACGCAGCAAAAACATTGGAAGAGAAGTATGGTTTGAACGCCGAAGTGATTGATGCACGCACCCTGGTGCCTTTCAATTACGAACCGGTAATCGCATCCATTAAAAAGACCGGCCGGATTGTGTTAGTGAGCGATGCGACCGAACGCGGTTCATACCTTAAAGATCTGGCACAGAATATTACCGAAATGGCTTTCGACGAACTCGATGCACCGCCGGTAGTAATAGGTGCACGCAACTGGATTACACCTGCTTACGAGCTCGAAGAAGCCTTCTTCCCACAGCCCGATTGGATAATTGATGCAATACACGAAAAAATAGTACCGCTTAAAGATCATTCGGTTAGTTCGAACTACACCACCAGCGAAAAAATACGTCGTTCGAAATTAGGGGTATAAAAAATATGGGGAAGAATAAATTTTCTTCCCCTTTTAACCTTTTATATTTGTATCACAATGAAAAATGCAACACCATCCGTTTCACCGTTAAAAAACAACGGTCATATACACACTCCGTTTAGTTTCAGTGCCTTTAAAAGCGTTCAGCAAGCGGTTCAACTTGCAAAAGAAGAAGGCATTAAAGTTTTGGGTATCAACGATTTTTTTGTCACCGATGGATATTCCGAATTTGCCACCGAATGCAAAAAACACCAGATTTACCCATTATTCAACATTGAATTTATTGCACTTGATAAACAGATGCAAGCCGATGGCATAAGAGTAAACGATCCGGCAAATCCTGGACGAATTTACATCAGTGGCAAAGGATTGCGTTTTCCGTTTGCGACTTCGGAAGAGGCTATTGCGATGAGCACTTTGGCGCAAAAAGAGTCGCAAAAACAGATGGAAGCCATGATTTCAAAACTCAACGACTTACTTTTACATAAAGAGGCAGGATTTACGCTTTCATCCGATTTAATTTACAAAAAATACGCCCGAAACCTTATTCGCGAACGCCATCTGGCGCGTGCGATGCGCGAAGAGGCTCAGGCCAATCTTTCGGGTGAACCAGCCGTTTTGGCCTTGTTCACCAGAATATATGGTTCCGAACCCAATGCAAAATTGGATAACATCAATGCATTCGAAGAAGAGATTCGCGGAAAATTGCTCAAAGCTGGTGGTGCGGCCTACGTAGCCGAAGACGAAAAAGCATTTCCATCGGTCGAAGCCATAAAACAATTCATCCTCGATTCGGGCGGCATACCTACCTACCCACTTCTTGCCGACGATGCAAAAGGTGGCTATACCGATTTCGAAGAAGATATAGACCAACTCATCAATAAACTCAATGCCAAAGGATTCTTTAGCGTAGAGTTTATTCCGGGCCGCAACAACCGCGAATTATTAGAAAAGTACGCCACAAAACTGTACCACAACGGATTTATTGTCACGTTTGGCACCGAACACAACACACCTGCAATGATTCCTTTAACAGTAAGTTGCCGTGGGGCTGAACCATTGGGCGATACACTCGAACTTATTGGATATAATGGCGTGTGCGCAATTGCAGCACACCAGCATTTGATACAAATGGGCAAAACAGGTTATTGTACCCAGAATAAAACGACTTTGCCTCGCGAAGAACTCGAAATACTGGGCGATATTTTAATTAGAAACAAGTACAACCATGAATCAGAATGATATAGCACAATATATTGCAGGCATCAGAATGATTGCTTCCGGAACAGAACTCAAAACAGTAACAAGGACAACAGACTTCAAGAAAAAAGAGGCCCAACAAATTAACATTTCCGCTCCGGCAGAACTGGTCGAGATCACGATCACAAGCAATTATGTAACTATAAATAATGCATTTACGGTTCAAATAAAATCGCACCCCAACAAAAATGCATCAAGGCCAACCGGCCGAATGGCCAACAAAGTAGTTATTGTAACCGGTGCAGCGCAGGGATTTGGGGCCGGTATTGTTGAATTGCTTTTTAACGAAGGAGCCAATGTGGTTATTGCCGATCTGAATGCTGAAAAAGGACAAGCAGCCGCCGACCACCTCAATGCATTGGGGTACGGCAATACTGCGCGTTTTATCGCTTGCGATGTAACCAGCCTTGAATCCACAGACCAATGTGTTGCCGAAACGGTAAACACATTTGGTGGTATAGATCTGATTGTAAGCAATGCCGGCGTTCTTCGCGCAGGAAGCATTGAGGAAACGGATGCCAAAACGTTCGACTTTGTAACAAAAGTCAACTATTACGGCTACTTTAATTGCGTAAAATCCGTCACACCGGTTATGAAAATTCAGAACATGGTTCAACCGGAATATTACGCAGACATTATTCAAATCAACTCAAAATCGGGTCTCAAAGGCAGTAACAAAAACTTTTCGTATGCTGGCGGTAAATTTGGAGGCATTGGCCTTACAGAATCGTTTGCATTAGAACTTGCCCCATACAAGATTAAGGTAAATTCAGTCTGTCCCGGCAATTTTTACGAAGGGCCTTTATGGTCCGATCCGGTTAACGGATTATTTGTTCAATATTTAAATGCGGGCAAAGTCCCCGGTGCACAATCTATCGAAGAGGTGAAACAGTTTTACCTGAAACAAGTACCTCTTGGCAAAGGATGTTCGCCCAAAGATGTAGTAAAAGCAATCCTTTATTTAGTTGAACAGGAAAATGAAACCGGACAGGCTTTACCTGTAAGTGGTGGACAGGAGATGTTACGATAACGCATAAATTAACAATTACACATGAAAACAACAGCAATACGTTTATATGGCAAAGACGATCTCAGAATGGAATCGTTCGAATTGCCACCCATTTCGGCCGACGAGATACTGGCCAAAGTAATCTGCGATTCCATCTGCATGTCGAGCTACAAAGCGGCCCACCAGGGTCCGGAACACAAACGCATTCCGAACGACGTTAACGAAAACCCAATCATTATCGGACACGAATTTGCCGGCGAACTAATCGAAATTGGTGCCAACTGGGCACACAAATTTTCTGTAGGACAGAAGTTTTCGATACAACCAGCCATTTACTACCCCGATGGTCCGGTGGGCATTCTAAGCGCACCGGGATATTCGTACCAACATATTGGCGGCGACGCAACGTATGTTATCATACCTAAGGATGTACTGGTTCAAGACTGTCTGTTGCCTTACCACGGCAGCGGTTTCTATCCTGCTTCTTTGGCCGAACCCCTTTCGTGCGTTATTGGTGCGATGCATGCCAACTATCACACCACGCCGGGATCGTATATACACAACATGGAAATTGTTTCAGATGGAAAAATGGCTATTCTTGCGGGTGTAGGCCCAATGGGTCTGGCGGCCATTAACTACGTTATTCGCCGCGCCGACCGCAAGCCAAAGTTACTGGTTGTTACCGACATTGACCAAACACGGCTCAACCGGGCGGCATCAATCTATTCTGTTGCCGAAGCTGCAAAATACGGCATCGAACTCATCTACTTCAATACGGGTTCAACCGAAAACCCTGTAACCGCTCTAAAAGAGCTTACCGGCGGAACCGGGTACGACGATGTATTTGTGTTTGCACCTGTTACACCGGTAGTTGAACAAGGCGATGCCATACTTGCATTCGACGGATGCCTTAATTTTTTTGCAGGGCCGGCCAACAATGGGTTCAGTGCAAAACTTAACTTTTACAACGTGCATTATGCTTATACACATATTGTAGGAACCAGCGGCGGTAACACCGACGACATGAAGGAAGCCCTCGAATGTATGAGCAACGGGCTCGACCCGGCCGGCTTGGTTACACACATTGGCGGACTAAATGCGGTAATAGATACCACGTTGACATTGCCCGAAATTCCGGGTGGGAAAAAACTTATTTACAACCACATCGACATGCCACTCACGGCCATATCCGATTTTGAGTCGTTAGGAAAAAGCAATCCGCTTTTTGCCTCACTTGCCGAAATATGCGCACGACACCAAGGTTTATGGTCGGTAGAAGCCGAAACATATTTACTGGAGAATTTAGCATAACCGCTTATTTTAAAATCGGATCGCCTAACAAACGGTCCGATTCTTTTTTCTATATGCAACAACGCCTCCATTTGTGAGCCTGAGGGTTCAACAACGAAAAGATAAAAACTGTAACTTTACACTACAAAAATTAAGAGTATATGGTTAACAAGGACGAGCAGGAAGCATGGCGCACCGTAAATGCAATGTTTGAAGAAAAAAAACGCGACCTACTAAAGAAACTTGGCGAAAAGGAAAAAACAATAGAGGAACAAAACAAGGCATTGGAGGAACAAAAACAATTAATTGAAAACTTAATGCGTAAGCATAAGAATGAATAATAGGCATAAAAAAAAGACGACCGATTGGTCGTCTTTTTTTTATGCCTATTCGTTTTTGTACAAAAAATTGGCAGTATTCCGCGATCGTTGTTCTACCAGAATATGGCAGTGTCCGGTATATTGCTGAACCACTTCGGGCGTATAGTGACGAATGGTAAGCAATTCGGCATCTAAATTGTAAGTCACTTTATACTTCTGCTTGAGCAAATCCATCATGGGTTCGAACCGCCGTTGGTCGTAATTAATGGCCACCGAAAAACTCATGGCCGAATTTTGCATCAGGTTTACCTTAACACGGTGTTCGGTGAATATATCGAAGATGTCGCGCAGGTTATTCTCGACTATAAACGAAAAGTCGAGCGGGGCAATGGAGACCAGCGCCTGATTTTGCTTCCGGATAAATATGGGCAGAACCTTTTGCATCGGCACCTCGTTGTGCACCCTTGTACCCGGCAACGACGGTTCAACAAAAGACTTGATAAAAAGCGGTATACGCTTGTTTTGCAAGGGCTTCATTGTTTTTGGATGAAGTACGGTAGCCCCATAAAACGCCAGCTCAATGGCTTCGCGGAACGACATTTCGGGAATGAGTTCGGGATTTGGAAACCAACGCGGATCGGCATTGTAAACGCCCGGCACATCTTTCCACACGGTAACCGATTCGGCATCGAGCAAGTGCCCGAAAGTAGCAGCGGTATAGTCCGAACCCTCGCGTCCGAGTGTGGTAGTTTGGTTATTTACGGTACTACCAATAAAGCCTTGCGTGATATAAGTATTACAATTGCCAAAAGTAATTTTCTCCTTCACTAATTTTTCACTCAACTCCCACAAAATGCGTCCTTCGCGAAAATCGTTGGAAGTACGTAAAATTTCGCGGGCATCAATCCATTGGTTGTTGAACCCGGTTTGAGTGAGCCATGCCGAAACAATGGAAGTGCTGAGTAATTCGCCGTAAGATACAATTCGATCGTAGTCGTAATCGTAATTGAGCGATGGCGTATGCTTTAATTTGTTTTCGAGTTTACTGAAATAGGTATAAAAATTATCGAGAAAGGGTGACGACCGGGTCCCCCAAAGACCATCGATAATTTGGAGGTGATACTGTTTTATTTCGTCAAGAACGTGAGCAGTATCTTCGCGGTTAACAAATTTTTCGACCAACACTTCGAGTGCATTGGTCATTTTGCCCATAGCCGAAACCACCACAACCAAAGGTTGGTTGGCCATTCTGATAATTTCGGCCACATTTTTTACCCCGGCAACATCTTTAACCGATGCGCCTCCAAACTTATATACTAACATTTTTCCTAAAATTTTGTACAAATATGGCAAATTTCCATCTCAAAAAATCAAAACAGGCGACCAAATAGCACAAAAAAACAGAATAATTAGGTTACAAACTTCTGTTTTTAAAACGATGCGAATCGCCCCAATCGTCGAGCCCTACTTCGTGACCGGCCATTTTAATCCGCGCTTCGAGACAACTCGAGCAATCGTCGGCATTTTCGTCGGTACAGGGTTTATCGTCGTAAAGCAGATAATCGCCACGATACTTACCCGGAGTGAGATTGGGCATAATGATATTTGCGCCAACCATAATGGCCTTTTCACGGCCCATCGGGTCGATGGCCTGCAAGGCCGTGGCGGCGGCAATATTGATATCGGGCATGAGCAAACGAAGTGTCGCCACCATTTTAAGTGCAAGGTCGAACCGGCTCTTGCGCGGCGCAATTGTATGGTCGTAAGGGGCAAGCGGCGTGCCCTCGTGTTCGATATAAGGTCCCATGCCCACCATATCGACATCAAAACTTTGGAAGAAGCGCAAATCGGCCACCAAATGCTCGATGGTTTGAAACGGCATGCCAATCATAACGCCGGTTCCGACCTGATAACCGGCACTTTTGAGCGAATGCAAACAGTTGAGCCGGTTCTGAAACCGGTGCGATCCATCGGTGGGATGTATTTGATTGTAGAGGGCTTCGGTAGACGATTCGATGCGTAACAGGTAGCGATGAGCCCCTGTTTTGAACCACTGGCGATAGGTTTCGTCGGTTTGCTCGCCGCACGACAAGGTGATGCCAAGTTTGTTGTCAGAGAGTTTTTTAATGCCAAAAACCAAGCGATTTACCTGTTCAATAAAGTGGCTGTCGGTGCGTTCGCCCGATTGCAATACCACCGACCCCATGCGGTTATCGAAGGCA
>QKHT01000245.1 GCA_003249935.1 Bacteroidota bacterium | reverse complement strand
ACCACTTTGTTCAATAATTTTAAGGTACTCTTCGGCTTCCTCGCCCGTAAGATGCGGATCTTTTAACAACTCCGAAAAGCCAATAATCCCATTCATTGGGGTACGTATTTCGTGGCTCATATTGGCCAAAAAAGCCGATTTAAGTCTGTCGCTCTCTTCAGCGCGGTCTTTGGCTTCGAGAAGTTCGCGTATAAGTTGTTTGCGCTCGGTAATTTCGTAAGTAAAACCAATAATGCCCACAATTTGGTTGTTTTCGTCTTTAAACGGCACCTTGGTAATAAGGCCCCATCTTTCGTGCCCTGAGTGTGTAATCAATCGTCGTTCTATGCCTACTAAGGCCTTAGCATCATTAAGCACCATGGAGTCTTCGGCCTCAATCTGAATTACATCCTGCCCACCAAAAATCTCGGCGTCGGTTTTTCCGATTACCTCTTCCTGTGGCAATCCTATAAACTCTAAATCGGCCGGGTTCGAAATCACTTTTCGTTGATTTATATCTTTGATATACATACCAATTGGGGCATAGTCGATAAGTGTTTTCATAAGGATACGTTCGCGCGCCAAATCGGCCCTCATATTACGTTCCTTAGTCACATTCAGCCCATACCCCACAAGCCCGATGATGTTTCCATCGGCATCGTACCGTGGCACCTTGTAGGTGTTCAACCATATTTTCTCGCCGTTTTTATCG
Source organism: Bacteroidota bacterium (assembly GCA_003249935.1). Lineage (GTDB taxonomy): Bacteria > Bacteroidota > Bacteroidia > Bacteroidales > UBA5342 > SZUA-561. The sequence goes on along the minus strand of QKHT01000245.1, from coordinate 26,390 downwards.
AAAACATACTCTTCGCGCCCAAGAATCGATTCGCCTCTTTCGATAACGGCCAAGTCGTCGCGCATAAAACCCTCTGCCAGCTCGGGCGGATATTGCTCATCGTCACTATATCCCACAAATCGTCCGGGGTATTTGAGCGAAACATTTTCGAGGCTGTGTTTATTGGACATTATTTTGCGCAACGATTTGTCCTTAACATAAATGCTGAATGGCGAACTACCGATAATGGTTTTGAGTAACATCTGTTCCTCGGCACGTTCCTTTTCGACCAAGCGTTGTTCGGTTACATCAATACCAAACGATATGACATTCCAGTCGCCATTTTCGTCGACAATGGCATTATTGCTCCATACGATAATACATACTTCGCCGGATTTTGTTATTATTTCATTTTCAAAAGTCGAAGGCATATTTCCCATTCTGGTTTTCATAAATACATCGTAAACCTGCGGATATCTATCCTTTGGCACGATGGTATCGAACCAACTACGTCCTATCACTTCGTCCGAAGTATATCCGGTAACAATTTCGGCTGCTTTATTAAATACAATGACGTTTGCATTTTCGTCCAGCCCGATGACTAAGGTATTTGCGGTTTGAACCAATCGCTCGGCATACTCTTTCGATTGCTTTAGTTTAATTTCATTTTTGTTTTTCTCAGTTACATCGATCCCAAATCCGGCAATATACTTTACAGCCCCATCCACAATAATCGGAAATTTACGGAGCTCCAGAATACGATTTCTGTAATGATCGACAAATGTTATAGCCCTTTGCTCTTCAACTACAGCACGTTCCTCTTCGCGAATTTTTGATGCATACTCGGCACCATAAATATCGGTAATATCGCTGTTGAGAATTTCGGATACCGGCCGATTAAACAACTGCTCATAATTACGGCTAATCATGATGGGTTTCGATTGCAAATCTTTAATAAACACATAAACCGGACTATTTTCGAGAAATTTTTCGAAAAGAAGTTTTGTTTCCGCAGCCTCGTTTTCAATTTTTTTACGGTCGGTAATATCCGATATCACCACGGCAAACTGATTCATTCCGGGCGAGTAGGCATGCGTTTCATAGTAACGACCTATTTGGGCCGAAAAATTTTCGAAATGCATGGGTTGGCCGGTAAGTGCAACCCGGCCATAGTTTTCGATCCAGTACTTTTCGGTTCCGGGTAATACCTCCAATACGGTTTTGCCAATAATATCCTCGCGCTTGAGTCCTGTAAGTTTCTCGAAACCGGGGTTCACCTCCAGAAACCGATAATCCACCGGCGTACCGTTTTCATCGTAAATCATTTCGTGAAATGCCAGCCCTTGCTGCATTTCGTTTACCAACGAACGGTATTTGTGCTCACTATTCAGCAAGGAGGCTTCGAATTTTTTTCTGTCCGTTATGTTGTTTAAAAAACAGTGCGTAAAAGCCGTTTGGTTTGTTTGGTTGTATATTACTGTACCATCAAGTTCAAAGTAAACAGGTTCACCCTGCTTCGACACAAAGATATTTTCGCGTTTATGGGCCGAACCGGTTGACAAAAACCGTGATAACCCCTCGTTGAATTTCGGCAAAAAATCAGGGTATACAAATGCAGATACATGCTTTCCAATGACTTCATGGCGGCTATAGCCCATAAATTCGAGCCACTTTTCGTTTACATCCAATATAATGCCCTTGTTGCTGAGTGAATGGTAAGCGATTGGCGAACGATCGTAAATACTTCTGAACCGCTCTTCACTTTTTATCAGTGCCTCATTGGCCAGTTTTTGCGAAACGCTTTTCCAAACCGATTCCATTAACAATGTAAGATTCAATACATCCGAATTGCTGTATTCGTTGGGTTTATTGGCCACACCAACGACCCCTACAATGACATCGCCCTCGAATACCGGAATAGTGAGAAACCGGTTCAACCCAACATGGCCATGAGGATAACCCTTTTTTAATGGGTTGCGCTGTTGAAAATGATTATCGACAATGGCTTTGCGTTGCCGGACGGCTTCGCCCCAAAAGCCGGTTTTGTCTAACTCGTAACACGTAGCAGGGTTGGCCACCAAGCATTCTTTCATTACGTCTTTCGACCAGCTATTTAATGTAAATTGCTTTGTTTCTTCGTTATACCGATAAATATAACCAATGGTACTTTGCGTTATTTCTATGGCTTTGTCGAGGGCATAATCGAGGTATTGCTGCAAAGTATCGCATTTATACTGAGCAATGTCAATTTGTATTTGTAATCGGTGTGCCGAATTTTTGCAGTCATCAACAATTGTTTCTGCGAAAGCCGATTCGGATGGCAATGTTTTTTCCGACAAATTGGGATAGCCATTGGCCAAAAGCAAATTACTCAGCTTGTTCAACAATACATCTTCATCCGCTATCTCAGTACTATTAACAATTTGCTTTAATTCTTCCAGTATTTTTCCGCGTTCCATAGTATCGACCGTATTTGATTATTGAAACTGTAATGAACCGTTTTTTAAGGTAAAAATTACGGCATCTATCTGTTTCTTTATTGTTAACCAAATGTAAGTATTTTAGCTCACAAAATAAAACTAAAGCCCTTTTTTAGCATTAAAACAGATTGGGGATACCAATTAAATAAAATGAGCCAACAGTTATCTGTTTCTGTAATTTTTATATTGCTTTCCGGGTACCGGGCAGGTATAATGGCCGAACCGGTTTTTGCGGTATCCGGCTAAGTATCCCTTGCGGTATTGTTGCCGCCCCTGAGGGATAAGGTAACTGATGGTAATTTCGTGCGAAAAATTGCGGTTCATTAACCCGTTGTACACAGGTACATCTAAACTATAACTGATGCGCAAATTATTTTGTACATCGGGGAACAGCCCCAAATTAAATATCATACTGCTAAGGTTACTAATTTCAAATTGCTGGGTTCGAACCGAAAACCCGGCCAATACACGGTCTATTTCGAAATTGGTGCCCAATTGCAGGTTTTTAAATTCGCCTTGTTGTTCCCATAAGGCATAAGTGGTCATAAACAACGGATAATCGGGATCGGGCACCCACACCGGCATACCATAATCAATCATTCCCACATATTTGGTAGGTAGCGGCACACTTCTATCGGCACTGTTGCTACCCTTTAAAAACGATTGATCGTGCTGAGGCAAATGGTCCACAGCAAAACCAAGGTCCAGAACTGCGTTGCTAAAAAAGGAGTTGCGGGCATTGTCGAAATAGTTGCGCCAGTAAAACCCCCAATTTAAATCGAAAAGGTTAATTTTATCTGGAATCCCACTGCTTAACAGTGGCGACCTGGGCAGCACCACGCCACCGTACGGATCGAGTTGATCGCCAAGAATAAACCGATCGGGGTTCACCGACACAAAATAGAACGACGGCCGAAGGCCAAACTGCACAAAACTACTACGCCCCATGGGCACACGAACCGAAAAGGACGAACCCACTGTGTTCACCCTGTAGCGACCGTCGCCCTGAAGGTCGTTTGTAACAAATAACCCTACCCCACCAACGCCATTGTTTCGTTTTTCGCTGTAAAGCGAATAATCGACAGAAAAAATCTGCGATTCGAATTTGGCGGGGAGCTTAACAAACTCGCGTTGATACCCGAGATTAAAACTCACGCCACGTTCAATGCCGGTATAAGCCGGATTATAATACGATTTCCAGAATAACGGCTGACGAAACGAATAGTCCTGAGCGATGGTTCGACCCAAAAACAATACCAACAATAGGCCGGCAATAAGTATCCGATTTTTTACCATGCCCTACCTGATAAGTGTTATTGAACCATTTGTACGATACTTGCCATCGTCGCCCTTCATCCCTTTCCATACCGAATCGTCGATAAAAAGTGCATGTGCACGCCATAAATACACCCCCGGCGGCAGTGGATTTCCATCGGAACCGTTGCCATTCCACCCATCGGCGGGCATTGTGTTTTCTATCTGTTTCGTGGTCCAAATCCGGTTGCCCCACTTATCGTATATGGTTAATTCATATTCTTTAAGTCCTATACCAACGCCCTTAAAAGTGTTTACTTTATTGTTTTCGTTACCGGGCATAAAGGCATTTGGGAAATACAACCCCTTAAATGCCACATTGTGCATTTTTATGGCCGTATCTCTGCATCCATATTGGTTTTGTGCCACGAGTTTGATAAGACTTTCGCCATTAACCGAAAAGTAAACACGCTGACTATCGCAACTATTTACCAAGCTACCATCGGGCAATATCCAACTGCATTGTGTTGAATTTACAGATGTGTTTTTCAGCAAAACCTCGTTTGGATAGCCGCCGTAATCGATAAGCGATATTGCGGCCACAGGCGTTGGATAAACGGCCAGATGCGCCAAACCGGTATTCTTGCAACCATAGGTATTTTCGGCTTCAAAACTTATTTGATATTGCTTTAATACCCCGCTATTATTTACAAAATGGTGCTCTGCTCTGCTGGTTGGTGCCGAACCATCGCCGTAATTCCACAAACCGGGCGATGAGGTGCGCAAAACCGGTGCATAAACTAATGGCGAACAAGATGCGGTATCGGCCGGCAGTATGGATACCTCCGGTTTTGGGTATACATTTACCGTAGATATTACCTGCGAAGTACAATTCGTAATGCCCTCGGCCGAAACGGTAGTAACAGACAGATTAAACACCCCTGCATTACGGTAAATATGGCGTCCTGTGGTCGCCGAATCGCCATCGCCAAAATGCCACATAACCGATTTCAAAGCAACCGAGCTATTCAGTGTGAGATTTAATGTATCGCCAAGGCAAATATTTCGAGTACCCGCAATCGACAACATGGGTTGCGCATATACAGTTACCGTATCGGCTATGGTTCGCCGGCTACAGCCGTTATCGAGTATCAGTTTTACAGGATATACACCCGGAGTATCCCAAATATGCCAGGCGTTCCATTGAGTACTTTGTACGCCATCGCCAAAATCCCAGTACATGGTCCGGAACGAAGCCGCTGTATCGGTCGAGAAATTCTGAAAATCGACCCGCTCGCCGGTACAAACATTGCGTTTACTGGTGGTAATGTAAGCACTTATCGAGTTCGGAAACACCTTGAGATCGTGCCGCGCCGTATCGTAACCACACGTATTGCGCGAAATTAATGTTACGGTAAATATTTTGGTTGAACCGGTGGCGGTATAGGTGTGGGTGGGTTCGAATGCCGTACCCGTTTTGCCATCGCCAAAGTCCCATTTATACGAAATCGGAATCCCTGAGGTAAGATTCCTGAATTTAACTGTTACCGGCGAACATTCCCATTCGTGCGGCATGGTAAATTCGGCATGGGCCGTAGTGCCAACCACCACGGTATCGGTGTGGGTACTTGAACCGCACGAATTACTGACTGTAAATTTTATAATGTAAAAGGTATCACGCTGTCCGGCCGTATAAATTTTGGTCGAAGGATTGTTGAGTTTGGTCGATGTAGTGCCATCGCCATAATCCCAAAAATAAGTCAAGCCTTTGCCATTGTAATTGGCAGCCACAACCGTAAAACGGGTGGTAAGCGGGCCACAACCGCTTTTACGCGAAAGGGTAAAATCGGCATTTGGAGGCAAAGCGGTAATGGTAATTTTCCTGCTCGACGAATCCTTACATCCACCGGCTACCGCAGAAACTAATTTTATAGTATAAGTACCTGCCGCTGTGTAAGTATGGTATATGGTTGAACCGGAATTACCCGCAGTACCATCGCCAAAATTCCAGGAATAGCTCTGAAGTCCACCATTGGGGTCGAACCGAATGACCTCTCCAACGCACCCCTGTGCCGGTGCTGCAAACGTCGCATCGGGCGATGGGGCAATGGTTATAACGGCCGTATCGGTTCGCACACAACCGGTTGCAGCATTGGTTACGGTATAAAATATTTGGTATGAACCGGGCGATAGCCCACGTGGATCGAACCGGTTGCCTGTAATATTTGTACCGCTCCATACACCACCTTTGGGTAATCCGTTAAGTGTAATGCGGAATGTATCGTTAGAGCAAATATTGATATCGGCACCGGCATTGGAAGCGGGCAAATTATAAGTACGAATTTTAAGCGTATCAATAGAATAACACGAACCTGCACCAACCTCGTAATACAAAGTAAAGGTAGAAGCCCTTGTTGCCGAAAAATAATTCCCTGTGGGCAAATTCGTAATTGCAGCACCGGTTGTACCATTGGCCAGCCGCCAAGTGCCTCCGGCGGGCGTTGCCGTAAGTGGCAGCAAACCGGTGGTTAAACAGTACGTTAAATCGGCCCCGGCACGAGCATCAACATGCGGTTCAATTTTTAAATCGTGCGATACCGTAGTGACTCCGCAACCATTGGTAGCCGAAACCTCAACACGGTACACCCCTACCGAATCGAATGTAATAACAGGCAAAGCAGAAGTTGCTTTGGTATTATTTCGGAATGTTACACCCGATGCAGGCGTAATGGTCCATTTATACGCCGAAATGGCACTCCCGTTTTGGGCATACTTTACACCAAAATTTGTAGCATTGAACCGGTAACCGGTACAGGCATCGGGCAAAGCCTGAAATGTAACTGTTGGTGCGGCATGTACGACAATATTGTAGTTAATGGTTGCCGAATCACAGGCATTTTTAGCTTTTAACACAGCCTGATAACTGCCTGTGGAATTGAATTGAATATTGGGCTCGGCACTTTTATTACCGGTACCATTAAGATACACAAATCCGGTATCGGGGGTAAATGTCCACTTATAGTTAATGTAAGTACCGGTAGAACTATTGCGGAAATTTAAACGAAACGGCACACACCCTAAAGTATCTGTGGGTTCAACCAAAAACAGAGGTCGGTTGGTAATATTGATAAACCCTTGTTTTGTTGTCGTACCGCATTTATTGGTGGCTTCGAGGGTGAGCGTATATGCCCCATCGTTTTCGAAGTTTATCACAGGGAACTTCGAATTTTCGTTGCCTGAAATAAAACTTACACCAGTGCTTGGCGAAATACGCCATTTGTAAGCCGTTATCGGATTGCCATTATCGTTAAAGGTAACATTACGTTCGGTTGCCGGATCGTATACTAATTTTCCGCAGGCATCGGCTATGGGGGCAAACGTAACAATCGGCTTGCCATAAGCCGTAAATACAAAATTAGTATCGCTGGTACTGCATGAATTTGAAACGGTATATTTTACGTTGTAAACACCGGCACTATTGAACCGGATTTGAGGATTAGCACTATCGGCCGAAGCAGGTAGCACAAATGTAAAACCGGTATCGGGCGTAATTTTCCAGCGATGCGTAAGAAAGTCCCCTGTCGAATGATTGGTAATTACGGGCATTGCCGGGGCACAATCGTTAAGGGTTGAGATATCTATGGCCGCTTTGGCGGGTTTTGTTACAACGATTTCGGTACTTACAATGATGGTATCGGCACATTGGTTCAACGCTTTAAAAACTAAAGAGAAACGACCCGGTTCTGAAAATTTAATCTGCGGATAGACCGATGTATGGGTGGTTCCCCCCACATAGGTCACACCATTCATAGGCCACACATGCCATTGTTGATAAATCGCAAAGCCCGAATTGAGGTTCAGACTAAAATTGCCATTTTTTGCAGCATCGAATACCGCTCCGGGGCAATAGGCCGATTGAGGTTTAATGGTTGCGCTACCCACACCGGCGACCGTAATGGTAAACGTTTTGGTAAACGAGGCGCAGGGATTGGTAAGTTTGTAGGTAACGGTGTATTTGCCTTTGGTGTTAAACTGAATCTTTGGTTCGGCCGAAGAGGCTGATGTTCCTCCTGAAAACACAACTCCGGCGGTTGGCGAAACCGACCATAAATGGGTCTGGCTATCGCCTTCGGACAAGTTTTTAAAGCCCACGGTTTCGCCAAGGCAAATGGCAGAATCGAGTGCCGTAACTTTTAAGGCCAGTTTCTTTAACAACTTAATTTCCTTTGAGAATGAGGTGCTATCGCAACCATTTCGTGCCGAAAGTTGCACAATATACGGCCCAACGCCCGGAAATAAGTGAGGTGGCGGTGTTGAGCCTTTGTAAACAGGGCTGCCATCGCCAAAATTCCACCAGTAATCGTTTTCCTTACTACAACCAAATCCGTACCCGGTATTGGTAGTGTTGGTAAAAGAAACCGGTTGCCCCTCGCAAAAGAGTGCCGGCGCGGTAAAAGCGGCTTGAGGACCTAAAAAAATATTGGCCGCATCGATGGCGGTATTGGTTTTTGCACACGAATTGGAGGTTTCGACAGTTATCGAAAATTTCTTTTCCCAATTGCTCGGTTCACAAGACGAACGGATAAAAGTATGTTCGATGATGCCCTGGTGTAATGTTATCGAATCGTTATTCCAGGTTACACTTGGCGTTCCGTCGTTAATCGAAATTTTATAGGTGGTTGAACTCGAGTTTTTATCGTAATTCAACAATCGGTACGAATAGGTCTGTGGTGCACAACCTATGGTACTACCATCGGAACTAATTCCAATACTGGGGTTTCCTTCGTTCTTGACTTCATATTCCTTTGCCGAAACACAGCCATTGAGCCCTTCGCCTGTGAATATTAGTTTAAAATAACCCAATTTGGTGTAAATATGCGGAATACCCGTGCCAAAATCGGCATTTTTCAGATTAGATAATATTGGTGAACCATCGCCCCAATCAATACTCATGGTGCCATCCTTAACCTCTGCCATATTGGTTTCGTTGGTTACCTTAATCGTAAAATTAGAACTGGTGGGCGTAGGGTTGGCCATGCAATTGCTAAAGTTTGTGGTATTCTGAACATCATCGAGAACCATATCCGGCAATTTGTAAACCCTAATCTTTTGTGTCCAGATTGCCGAACGCGTGGAGGCCGGCGGTACAAGTTCGGTTACGGTTAACTGCACTGTAATATCTTTATAAGCAGGCCAGGACGAATTACTTGTATAAATATGGGACGGATTTGCAGTGGTATCGATTTTGGTGTAATCGCCAAACTGCCAGGTATAGGCAATTTTACCACCATTGGAACTTACAATCGTTGATTTGAAATTTATGGCCGAATTTGAACATGGCTGACTTGGCAAATAGGTAACATTAACAACCAAATCGGCAGCCCGTAAACCGGCATTGAATACCAGTGATAAAAATAAAATATACAATGAAATGATGTATTTCCTTTGTTTCATTATACGCCGAATAAATAGGCCATAAATATACGTAAATTGATTATTAAATAATCCGACAGGTTACTATTTTTGGCTATTAATAAGCATATTAAATCAACAAAGGCCAATACATATCTGTATCGGCCCCTGTTCCTGAATTAAATGAATGTTATTTGTGCGGCATTATTTTATTTGTGTTCCTGTTTCCGGCTTTATCCATAAACCAATCCTGATTTTTAGCCCCCTTCGATAATCCCCACGAAACAAAGTTTAAATAAGCGTCGGAAATAATGACCCTTTCAATCGGATAATCGAACGATTGAGGCAGCGAAAGTGCCCAGGGTAAATTCTTCTCGGTTTTATAGTAGCGTCCTAAAGCAGGATTTGAAGTATCGTCGCCCTTGCCAAGAAACGCAGGATCAACATGGTCGGTTGGTGCATTATCGGCCAAATGAACCTCTTTACCCCGCACGCCATTTACAAAAATAAATGGATTAAAGAATTTGCTATTCGCAATTAAATCGCTATACTTTACCGGCAAACCACCGCCAAATACGCCGTTTTGTTTAAATACAACAGAAACTTCTAATGTATCGGGCGTTACAAATGGCTTATCAGGCTCGGTATTGATACCGATACCTACACCCGGGTGTTTTAATATATCAAAACAATTGTCGAAGACCCCAACAGTAAGCCACTTTTCGCCGGCCTCGGTACCATTTGCATTTAGTTTCATAATATCGTGAACCAAATGATTACCGGAAACTTCAATAACCGACTCGGGTTTAATACCCATTAGCTGAAATGCAAAACCATTACGAAAGCTGGCACCTACTGCACGCAGAACCACTTTGGCATCAATCCTACTAATATTGTTATCCTTATCGGTTAAAAACGCAAGATTAAAATCAACGACAATATCATTAAAATCGTAATCGCCCTTGCTTGGCCATAAATCCTCAAATCCAATAGAACTAAACACATTGCCTGCCGGGTAATAATTAACAAAACTTACATCGGGTGAAGCCGGAAAAGCATCAACATCGTTTGGAACGCCATCTTTATCATCGTCTTTAACCGTTTCCTTTTCGGGGAGAGCACTACAACTGCCACCCTTTCCGGATGTGATGTCACTAAAATATTCGCCGGCAAAAACAACTTCATCGAGGTACGCACTATAATTAGTTCCCTCGCCGTACCAGTTAAATATTAAATAATAGGTGCCGGCAGGAATATTTACCGAAAGATCGGCAACCGCAGCACTTTTATAAGTGTATGTAAGTAGATTTGAACCAGTTGCATTTTGGGGTTGAACCAATGTCACCTCCACGATTTGTGATCCCTTAGAAGAGTAATTGCTCAATTTGGTTTTAAAGGTAACTACACCCGCTTCGTCGGTATGATACCATGGGGTTACCAATGTACATGGCTTATTTAAACTCGACAAAGCACTGGTGTTTACACTATATTTACCTTCGATAGGGCTGGTGCTGCTAATGTTTGTACTAATAAACTGCCAGCAACCGGCAATGTATACATTACGGCTTTTATTTTCAAATGATTCTTTAACTTCACTTTTCGATTCAGCCGAAAACATAATGAGAATAATGGCCGATGCCAGAAATCTAAAATATTTATTTTTCATCTTATTCAATTTTCAGGTTCTACAAAAGAAAAACTGGCTTTACCGTTGCTAACAGATAGCGTGTCGGTTAACTGCCCAAATTGCATAACGAGCTTGTTCGTTGTTGGAAGCGTTACAAGATTCAATGTTATATTTTCATTAACATAAAAAAATCCTTCAAATAACTTTTGACCTTCGAGTGTTTTAAACTCAAGTTTGGTTACAATACTTGGTCCACCGGGTATACCGGCAATGTTTACTTCAACATTATTGGTTGATGCCCAGTCGAATTTACTATCAAAAAAAACGTCGGTCGCTTTATTATCCGTTTGATCGACAGGTTCGAAATTGTCTTTCACACACGAAAAAAAGAGGCCGGAAAGTAACACAAATAATAAAAATGCTTTCATGACGATCAAATTATTGTTATCTCAAAGTTAAGTTTAATTTAATTCAAAAACAAATTTTTAACTTGAACTTTTCGATAATCTTCTATTAAAAAACGCTAAATTCTCAAATATTCCTTTTAAATAAGCTTCTAACCACCCTATTAAAGTAGTTTTACAGTTTTATAATGATAAATATCACTCAATGTTCAAAAGTAAGCATTTATTACTGAAGATGAAATTTTAACAATTAAAATATCAGATCAAACGCAGTTAGAACAACCAACGATAAAACGATACCTGCACAGGTTACTTCGCGCGGCGCACCTCGCAGTTGCAATAACGGTATCATACGAACCGCGACCTGTCAGAATGTTATCATTACCAGGTTATTGCTTTGCAACGAAGCAATCTTAAAAATAATAGATCGCTTGATATTCGATAAATTTTGACAGGCTTATATACAGTAATTTATAAATACGTATGCCATTGTACAATGTTCTTAAAATCATTGTATTACAAATGCTTAATAATCATTTTAAAACAGGAATCAACAAATAATGGTTTCAATTAGTTATTTATGAAAATTCGGGTTCTGCGTGGATGGTTTTAGAATTTATAATTTTGAATATAAAAACCCTGATAAAAAGATCCTACGGCTACGCCACATTTTATGCATCATATAATCGTCTTAACCGTTGTAGCAATAAATATTAAAATAGTATTTTTGTTGTTTAAGCGCATTACAATGATAAAAAAGTATCTCCTATTATTAACCATATTCATTTCTACGTTGAGTAATGCTCAACTTAATACCGACCGGGTGATGGACAATGGCAGGGCTGCGCTCTACTTTGAGGATTACGTTTTGGCCATCCAGTATTTCAATCAGGTTATTAATGTAAAGCCATATCTTGCAGATCCGTATTTTTTCAGAGGTTTGGCAAAATCGGAGCTCGATGACAATCTCGGAGCCATTGCCGATTTTAATAGCGTACTGAGTATAAATGCCTACTATGTTGATGCCTATAAAATGCGGGGACTTGCGCGCCACAAGCTCAATTTGTTCGATGCTGCGATGGCCGATTACGAGAAGGGTTTGAGTTATGAACCGGATAATACAGGACTCATTATTAACCTTGGTTTAACCCAAATGGCGATAAAACAATACAAAAAAGCGATTGAAAGCTACAACAATCTGATTAAAATAAAACCCGGTTTTTTTGAAGCCTACATTAAGCGTGGCTATGCTTATGTATTAAATGGCGATACGCTACCGGCTCTGGCCGATTACACCAAAGCAATTCAGCTAAACCCTGCTGCATCGGAGGCTTACCGGGCACGGGGCGATTTATTTGCCGGATTAAATAAACTGGATTCGGCCTTGGCCGATTACGACAAATTTCTTAAAATTGAACCAAACGATGCATATACCCATTTTAATCGTGCCATTGCTTATTGGAAACTCAAAAAATACAACCCGTCTATCGAAGATTTTACATCATGCATCCAAATAGACCCCAATATTACTGAAGCTTATTACAACAGAGCCCTAATTCGGAGTTATATCGGCGACTACAACAAAGCATCCGACGACTTTAGTGAGGTGATAAAGGTTCAACCCGAAAACTATATGGCCATATTTAATCGCGCCATTATTTCGCTCGAAACCGGCGAACTAACTAAGGCTATTTCGGATTTAAACGTGATTATTGCCAAATATCCTCAGTTTTCGGATGGCTATTTAGCCCGATCTCAAGCCAAAGCCTCTTTAAACCAGACAACTTCGGCACAAATCGACTACAATACGGCCATTAAACTAAGCATGGACAAACAAAATGCCACCGGGAAGCCCCATAAAAACAGCAAAGACATGCTAAAAGATGATGGTGGTGACAAAACAGTATCGAAAAACGATAATGATATTAATAACTATCGAAAAACTGTAATGATTACCAAACAGGAGGAAGATGAAGCCAATAAATATACCGACGAATTGCGCGGTAAAATTCAGGGCCGCAATATAGAAATTCAATCGGAAGCGGACTTCTACCCCGTATTCAAAGGCATGATGATTCAAAACGACCGCAAACCGGTATATTCCGAAGTGCTCAAGACATTTAACAGGAAATATTTCAGCGAAAATCCGCTGGCCTTGTCTAACAACCGAACAACCTATACCTCGCAACAAATCGACGAACTTTTTGGCCGGATTGGCATGCTGAGCAACAATGGGTCCAACGACTGCGCCTCCATGATTTCACAAGCCATTCTCAGTTTTCAGATTAAAGATTTCTCCACTTCGCTGAAATATATCGAAAGCGCACTAAAAATATCGCCCGACGAGCCGATATTGCTGCTCTTCAGAGCCGTGGTTCAATACAAAATGGCCGAAATTGTACGGTCGGTTCAATTGGCTCAATCCAACAATCTGTTATTAAATTCAGGCGGCACGAAAGCAAATACCGGCGACAGTAAAAAGGAAATATTGCTCGATTTCGACATTATTATGGCCGACTATAACAAAATCATTAAGCTTGAACCAACATTTGCCGTAGCTTATTTTAACAGAGCCAATCTAAAAGCGGCAAAAAAAGATCATAGCGGTGCCATTGAAGACTATTCGGAAGCCATACGCCTCGACCCCGAAATGGCCGAGGCTTATTACAACCGGGGATTAACACAAATCTATCTGGGAAAGACCACCGAAGGGGCCCGCGATTTGAGTAAAGCCGGCGAATTGGGTATTTACAAATCGTATAACGTTATTAAACGCTACGGGATCGGAATAAAAGAATAAATAAAAATTATAATATGCGAACATTCGGATTGGTCGGTTTTCCGCTATCACACAGTTTTTCGAAAGCCTACTTTACTCAAAAATTCAAAGAAAAAAACATTCAGGCACAATATCTTAATTTCGAAATTGAGAATATCAGAGATATAATCCCTATCATCAAAAACACACCTGATTTGTGCGGATTTAATATTACAATTCCTCACAAACAAAGTATTATGCCACTGCTCGACAATATAGATGTGGCTGCTTCGGATATTGGTGCAGTAAACGTGGTAAAAATAGAACGAGACAACGGCATCATCGAATTATCAGGCTATAATTCAGATTATATTGGCTTCCGAAAATCGTTTCAATCGGGATTAAAATCTTTTCACAAAGCGGCTCTTGTTTTGGGTACCGGTGGCGCATCTCGGGCTATTGTATATACGCTCAAACAATTGGGTATCGATTACATGTATGTATCGCGCAAACCAGGCATCAGAACCCTCATGTATAATCAACTCGACGAACGCACCATCAGAGAGTATCCGATAATAATAAACTGCTCGCCTGTGGGTACTTACCCCAATGTAAACGATGCGCCCGATATTCCATACGAGGCTATTACCGATGAGCACTATTTGTACGATTTGGTCTATAATCCCGAAGAAACCGCATTTTTAGCAAGGGGTGCACAAATGGGGGCAACCACCCGCAACGGATTAGAGATGCTTCACCTTCAGGCCGAGGCTGCATGGACCATTTGGAATACTTAGGTTCAGAATGCATCTACAAAAAACGCTCTTCCGGAAAAATCCGAAAGAGCGTTTTTTAATTCCTGACTTAGTTCCTTAGTCGCGTTTAACAATATTCAAACCACCAATACCGTTGGCAATAAAAATGTAGTTTTTATTAGCACATACAAAGTTGGCAGAACCTTTAAAATTGAAGTTCCCAAGCACCTCGTGATCTTTTTCGCGTATTACATAACAACCCGGTCCACTATGGGCTACATAAATTAAGCCATTATCCACAGCTACACCATGTGCGCCACCATATTCGCCCATAAATTTGTAAACAGGCTCTTTCGAATCGGTGGTTACATCAAACACTTTTAGTCCATTATCGCTGGCACAAACATAAGCTTTGCCATCGACCAATTTAACCACGTCTTTGCCATTTGCAGGGGTAATACCGCCAATCATAATTTCGCGAACCGGTTTCAAATCCTTATCGTTTGCCTTGAATACCAATAATTTGCTATTATCACCATTTTCAACACAACCAACCATAAAGTCACCGTTTTGTGTAATATATTTAGCCCCATCGATGGCATAGGTTCCTCTCTTTTCGTATTTATCGCTGCTCATACACACAAAACCTCCACCGGTATTACCAGCCGAAGCATACAGATAACCATTATTCTTTTCAATACAGTTTGCTGAGAAACCATCCACAGCCACTTTTTTAACTTCCGGATATTCGCCTAAGACGTTATTATTCAGCGTAAATTCGAAAATTGTAGCACCGTTAGATTCCTTCATCTTTTTGTTGGCACCGGCAACCCATACTTTACGGTTAGTGTTTCCGGCCTTATCGGTGGTTACTTCAGTATCTATTTCTACATTGTTATAATCCGATTCCTGATCCCAGTATTGATTAACAATAACAGGTTTAGCCGGGTTGGTTACATCAAACACTTCGAGTAATGCGCCATACGGTTCGCCTGCTACGTGGTAGGTAACCAATGCGAGATTATCGACTAATTTTACCGAAGTACAGCTAAGCTGTAAACCTGTAATCGGCATTTTTGGCGATGTAACATCGGCTACATGAGTAAATACCGGATTTACAGGTACTTCACCATTGCCGGGGTTACACCCTGTTTTTTCGATAAATGTTGTACTGTTTAAACTCACTTCGACAGCACCGGTTATGGATGAACCACTATTTGCGGTTTTTACCCCGGTATATTTTACCACTGCCATGCCGGCATTTGCGCCCGAAATAGTACCATTGAGTTTAATATCTTTGGTTTCCATAAACGAACCCGACATCATGTAAAGGTTGCCACCACCGTCGATTGCCGATTCTTTTACCACTTTGATGTAGCTTTCATTTTGCAGGTAACCATTCACCCTAAGGTTCAGACCAAAAAGTTTACACTTATTAATTAATGTAGCCGAACCGTTTACCTGAACGGTGGCAGCCGAAGAAATTTCGCCTTCGTTCCATAGATAGTCGTTTACATTACAATCGGCACTCAAAACAATGGTACCATTATTATAACACTTACTGTTGCCATTTACATTAAGTGTTTTAAGCTGAACCACACCCTGGTTTTCGAAAACGCCGTTAACATTAATATTATTACTGGAAGTTACCCAATTTGAGAAATTTACGAAGGTCATTTTTGAACCCACATTCATATCGCCCGAATCCCATTTTCCGGTGGAGTGAATGATAACGGTACCTTCGCTGCCATTGATATTGCCTTTGCTGAATGTGCCTGCAATAATTAATGTACCACCGCCAAGATTAATATTGCCATCGAAAGTGGTACCGTAAGGAATGGTCATCGTTTCACCGACACCAATTTTTACATTTTTATCTTTGACGGCAGGATATGCAGCCGGATTGACCGGAGAATGAAACACATAGCCAACCATATTGGCCGATTTGGTGTTTAGCGACTTGGGTTTCACCAATTCTACCGGAGAATTAATGTACGCGATACGGTTTGCAGCCTTCTGTACGAGTAAATTTTGGTTCAATCCTTCTTTGGTAACCTCATCGCTACAACTAAAAAGTGTAACAACCGAACCTAATAGTAACAGATTTTTAAACTTGTTCATAACTAAAATTCATTTATTGTTAAGAGTATAAACATTTAATGTGCCAAATATACAAACCTTTTATTTAAACCGCTTTATAAAAGGATTACATTTTTTACAATCCATAAAAAATAAGTTAAAAGCCTTCGAAATCGAACACAAACCTTCGAAATCGGAGACATCGTTGAATCAAATCAAAAAATGCAAACGGTTAATCATATTACCTATTTCTAACTTATTGGCCGCTACATACTTTTGACAATATTATGATTCGGCAGATTCGTTACGGTATTTGCTTTACCATATGGCTAACAATGTTATAAAAATCTGATACGTAAAATGAACACAATCATCGGGCTAATAATTATTGCCTTAGGCAGCATGGGACAATCGAGTTCGTACGTGCCCATTAATAAAGTAAAATCCTGGTCGTGGGAAAGTTTCTGGATCGTCCAGGGCCTTTTCGCCTGGCTTATTTTCCCGTATTTGGGCGCACTTTTGGCAGTACCTAACGGTTCATCCCTCACCGAACTGATTTTTAACGGCGATGGTTCAGCCATAAAAGCCATAGGGTTTGGTGCACTTTGGGGAATTGGCGGTCTCACCTTCGGGTTGAGCATGCGATATTTGGGTATTGCTTTGGGGCAGAGTATTGCGCTGGGCACATGCTCGGCATTTGGCACCATTATACCAGCCATAATGAATGGCAACGATCTTTTCTCCGGCCAAGGTCTTATGCTCACAATTGGGGTAAGTATCGCTTTGGCCGGCATTGCGGTAATCGGTTTTGCCGGAAGCCTGAGATCTAAAAACATGACCAACGATGAAAAAACTGCTGCCATCAAAGACTTTGCCCTTGGCAAAGGACTATTGGTTGCCATTCTTGCCGGTGTTATGAGTGCCTGCTTTAGTCTGGGGCTCGAAGCGTCTGAACCCATCAGAGCCAAGGCCTTAACTTTGGGAACCAACGCTCTGTTTGCCGGACTACCGGCAGTTTTGTTGGTAACAACGGGCGGATTTATTACCAATGCCGTATATTGTTTTTACCAAAACTACAAGAACAAAACGATGGGCGACTATTTGAGTGTTTCGAAAACAATTCTCCTCAACAACCTGCTTTTCTGCGGTTTGGCCGGTATACTGTGGTACTCGCAGTTCTTCGGATTGGCATTGGGTAAAAGTTATTTTACCGAAGGCAGTGTAATGATGGCCTTTTCGTGGAGTATTCTCATGTCGCTCAATATCACATTTAGCAATGTTTGGGGCATCGTACTAAAAGAGTGGAAAGGTGCCTCAAAACAAACCATGCTTGTTCTTATTACCGGATTGGTCATTCTAATTCTTTCCACTTTTGCCGGCAGTTTTTAAAAATTAAAATTTACTAATAATTAATGATATGAAAAACGCTCAGATTTTAGCAGCATACGAATTAGCAAAGCAACAGTATGCAGAATATGGTGTAGATACCGACCTTGCTTTAGAAAAAATGAAAGAAGTTACCATAAGTCTTCATTGCTGGCAAACCGACGATGTAGCGGGCTGCGAACGTCCCGATTCGGCCCTTGATGGTGGTGGTATTCAGGTTACAGGCAACTATCCGGGCAAAGCGCGCAATATAAGCGAAATGATGGCCGATCTCGAAGTGGTAATGAACCTTTTGCCCGGCCAACAACGGTTAAACCTTCATGCCATTTATGGCGATTTTGGCGAAGAATTTACAGACCGCGACCAAATAGAAACAAAACACTTTCAAACCTGGATCGACTGGGCAAAAAAACTTGGTATCGGTTTAGATTTTAATGCCACCTGCTTTTCGCACCCCAAGTCTAACGATGGCTTTACCCTGTCGAGCAAAGATGAATCGGTTCGCCGTTTTTGGATCGAACACGTAAAAAGATGTCGCCGTATAGCTGCCGATATGGGCCGGCAATTGGGGACACCAGCTGTTCATAATATCTGGATTCCCGACGGCTCGAAAGATGCGCCCATCGACAGGTTCGCACATAGAAAACTATTAAAAGCCTCTCTCGACGAAATATTTGCCGAAGCGTTCCCCGCCGAATACCTCAAAGATGCCGTAGAAAGTAAACTGTTTGGTATCGGTAGCGAATCGATGGTAGTCGGTTCGCACGACTTTTACCTCTGTTATGCGGCGCAGAACAAAAAACTTATTTGCCTCGACAATGGCCATTTTCACCCCACCGAGCAGGTTGGCGATAAAATATCGTCGGTGCTGCAATTTGTCGACGAATTGCTGTTGCACATGACGCGCGGCGTACGTTGGGACAGCGACCATGTTCTTACCTTTAACGACGAGAGCAAATTAATAGCACAGGAAATAGTACGCTCAAATGCATTAAATCGGGTAAAAATAGGACTCGACTTTTTTGATGCAAGTCTGAACCGCATAGGTGCTTATGTGATTGGTGCCCGTGCAGCCCAACAAGCATTTTTGTATGCACTGCTCGAACCACGCGAAATGATATTAAAATACGAAGAAGCCGGCAAAAATTTCGAACGATTGGCTTTGCTCGAAACCGCCAACGCGCTGCCGTGGAGTGCCGTTTACAACTATTACTGCATGAAAAACAACGTGGTAGCCGGGTCGGATTATATTGGCGAAATACAGGAATACGAAACCAAGACACTTTTGCTGAGATAAGGCAGTTGCTAAATTTAATGCGTTTTAACACAAAAACACCCGCTCTAAATGGGCGGGTGTTTTTTATTTTTCGGGTTGAACCGGATTAAATCCATCGGCGGCGGCGGAAGAGTAATACACCGACCACAGCGGTAAGCACCGAACCCAACATAATACCATAAAATGCATGCGGACTGCTTTCGAACGAGTTCGGTACATTCATACCAAAAAAGCTCGAAATCAAAGTCGGGATCATCAGGATGATGGTAATAATGGTAAGCTGCTTCATCACAATATTCAGATTATTGGAAATAACCGATGCGAATGCATCCATCATCCCACTCAGAATATCGCTGTAAATATTGGCCATTTCAATCGCCTGTTTTATTTCGATTAATACATCGTCCACAATCTCATCGTCGAACTCGGTTCGGGGCAAATAACGCGAATTTCGTATTTTAGAAATCAGTATTTCGTTCGAGCGCAACGACGTATTAAAGTAAACCAAACATTTTTCCATAATAAGCAACTTGTGCAGCTCCTTATTTTTGGTCGATTTTTCAAGATCTTTTTCGATGATATTTGTCTCGGTATTAATCGCTTTAAGGTACTTCAAGAATGTAGAAGTAGAGTGATTGATGAGATAAAACAAAAACTCAATCTTATTCTGAAAATCGATACTCTTTTTAATACCGCGTCCGAATACCTCGGTAAGCACGTCGTTATTTTGCTGACAAATTACAATAAAAGCTTCGTCGCTAAGTACCACACCAACAGGCATTGTAGCATACGGCACACCGTTTTCAGGATTATAGAATGGCACACGCAAAATGATGTATAACCGGCCATCCTCGTATTCCATACGCGACCGCTCGTCGATATCCATAATATCGGTCAAAAAATCTTCTGAAATACTGAATGTGGTTTTTAGAACGTTAAGTTCCTCGGTGGTAGGAGCCGCTGCATTGATAACACCTCCCTGAATGAAGGTTTGCAGTGGCAAAAGGCCATTCTTAATAATCTGCCAATAACTAATCATTTTTGTACCTCCCGGTTTTATGTCCCGTAGAGGCACAACAATTGTTACCTCCGCAGAACGGAATTAATTAAATCGTTACTATCAGGGTGATAATCATCCATTTTTTTGTATCACATTTTTATAACCGTGCAAAGGTAGTATTATAATTTCGATGCACACCATAATAATGGTTAAAAATCCCCGATTAAGCACCGCACCAACTTCACAAAAAATGACAATAAGCCAACTTTTGCTCACACTTTACGGTTCAACCAATAATAATTAAATGAAGAAGGTTATGAACCCATTTCAGCCGGTAAATTTTAAAAATATCGACCATTTTCTTGAATCGCTTTCAACGGAAGAAATAGAAATAACCTTGCAACTGCGTCGCTTGATTTTCGAATGCATCCCTTTTGTAATAGAAAAATTGGCATACAATGTACCTTTTTATTACGGAAAAAAGCGAATTTGTTATATATGGCCGGCATCGGTTCCATGGGGTAAAACAATAAAGCAAGGTGTACAGCTGGGGTTTTGCGAGGGATACAAATTGACGAACATCAACGATTTTGCACAATTAGAAACCCGTAAACAAGTTGCCTTACACACGTTTTACACCTTGGGCGAACTGATTGAATCGTTGGATATCGTTAAAACGCTGCTGTTTGAAGCGGCTAATATCGATGGTGCCTATCGGAAAGTGAAACGGCGTGAAGGCCATTTTAAAAATTGAGTATATTTGCACCATGCAAATAGGAGACTTAAAATTTGGTTCATATCCGTTGTTTCTTTCGCCAATGGAGGATGTTACCGATGCCACATTTCGTATGATGTGCCGCGAGTTTGGCGCAGATATGGTATATACCGAGTTTATTTCGGCCGATGCGTTAGTTCGTCAGGTTAAGCATCAAAAAGAGAAGATGACCATTTTCGAAGCAGAACGACCTACTGTAATTCAGCTTTATGGACGCGAACCCGATGCAATGGCCGAAGCGGCCCAAATAGCCGAAGAGGCAAACCCCGATATAATAGATATAAACTTTGGCTGTCCGGTTCAAAAGATAGCAGGCAAAGGCGCAGGGTCGGGCTTGTTGCGCGATGTACCAAAACTTTTGGCGATAACCCAAGCAGTTGTTAAGGCTACCAATAAGCCTGTAACGGTAAAAACCAGACTGGGATGGGACAGCAACAGTAAGATTATCGTTCAGTTGGCCGAACAATTGCAGGATTTGGGCATACATGCCTTAGCCATTCATGGCCGAACCAGAGCGCAATTATACACCGGTGAAGCGGATTGGACATTGATTGGAGAGGTAAAAAACAACCCGCGAATGCATATCCCGATTATTGGTAACGGCGACATTACCACGCCCGAAGCGGCCAAAAACGCATTTGATAAATTTGGTGTGGATGCCATAATGATTGGCCGCGGAAGTATTGGTGCGCCGTGGATATTTAAAGAGATAAAACACTATTTAAATACCGGCGAAAAAATGCCACCAATGTCGCTTGCCGAACAAGTTGAAATCCTTAATACACTGGTTCGTAAAAATATAGAAAGAACAAATGAACACGGCGGTTTAATTCATACGCGCCGACACTTAGCCGCCACCCCCGCCTTTAAGGGTCTGCACGATTTCAGACAAACCAAAATAAGTATTCTGCGCGCCGAACAATACGAAGCGTTAGAAAAACTACTTGAGTACACGGTTCAAACATTCGGTTCAGCAGAATAATACAGCTTAAAAACCAACATTAAACCCACCCGAAAAAGTGGTTGTTTTGCCCAAGAAATATTTTGGCGTGTAAAGTTTTGCATCGGCTCCGCCAACTTCCGATCGGACTACACTTCCAAACAAAAACACATCGTAAAACAACTGATAGCGGGCTTTAAAAGCAATGCTTTTATTATACCACCTTACTTCGTCCATAAATGGTCGTTTTTCGTTTTCGACATCCGATAAGGTATTATAACCGTAGTCCTTACCCCTTCGGGCATGAGCGTACGACACCAAAAGATGAAGATTTTTAACCGGCGCATACGAAACCGAAACAAACCGCTCGTCGGCGTTATCCTTGAGATAATGCCCCAGGTTATAAAAATTGCTCTCGTACGTTGTGGTGGGCACATAATGACGATAAGTATTCGGTGTGGTTTTAGTATATTCGGCAGTTACAGCCATATTTTTTACAGGCCAGTTGCTAAGTCTGAACCCCGCCTTAAGGTTCCAGTAATTGTGTAATGTATCGTTTCCAATGCGCGAACTACGGAATTCATCCACATACCCCGATGCGTACAAATTGAGATGCTTAATTCCCTTGTAACTTACGCTTGTAAACAATTGGGCATTTTGGCCTGAACCCTTGCCGGGAACATACATATTGTTGTATACATGATCGGCCGATTTGTAAAATAAAAACGGAATAAGATAGGTAGGATTTAGAATACCATCGTAAATCAGTGAATTTCCTACCGAAAAATCGAGACCTTTAACCGGGTGAAAGGTAAACATATTGGATGCAATGAATTTATTGGCATAAATATCCCGGTATTCGCCATCGGCCTGCATGTACGATTGGCTACTATCTACCACGCCCGACGATAACCAACCGTGTATATAGTTAAACTCGAACCAAGTCCAGGGTTGCAACTTTATAAACAGATGACCAAAAGCAGGTGCCCGGTCAGAAATAATTGCAGCACCATTGTAATTATCGCCCCATTGTACAAAATCTTTCACAATGCCCATAGCCAGCCAACCATTGTCGTAGGTAATACCACCCCTCACATCTTCGAACTCGTTGGGACCACGCTTATAAACCCCACCATGACGGTTCACCAAAAAAGGATAATCGGACATAATTACCGATTCTTTGTTATCGACCAATGTACTGTAAAAGCCCCAATGGCCCAAAGCTCCAAACCCGGTTATTCCCTGATAATGGGTATATTCCATTCCATTGGCATTTGAAAAGCCTTCGGCACCAAAAATTGGTTTCAGGGCTATAAATCCTTTTTCATCTTTGTATGAGTATCCCGGTGGATTGATACTGAAGGCCGATTTATCGTTTTTACGCACAAAGTCGATGTCGCCATGCACTTTTTTGTTATTACCTGTTTCGAGACGATATGCGTTAATATAATATTCAAGTTCAGCCTCCATTCGTGCCGACATTTTTACATCCGAATCCCAGGCCTCCAATAATTTATCGGCGACTAAAGCCCTGGAATAAGGCTTAATTGCGCTATTAAGGGTAATAATCCCCTCATTTTCGAGTTCATCCAAAAAATCATAAATAGCGGTATTATTTACTGCAACAGGAATAAACTGCCCGAATGATAACACGGCAATAAGCCATAAACACAAAAGTGATTCTATTCTTTTCATTTCTTATTCAATTCTTAAAAAAACAAGTCAGAATATGCTATATAACATAATTGGCACAAACTTACAGCATTTCGGATGAATGTGTGAACTAAAACTTTGAATTTGGCAGAAATTACATTATTTTTATGCATAAGAAATCTATAAATAACATGGCGGTATCAATTAACAGAAAGTCCGAAAAATTCGCTGCAGATGCCCGTCGGGTCATCGCACGGTTCTTTTATCCGGGACCGGAGAGCAGGGTAATAAATATTGTAACCTGGGTGAGCAATATGAAAGACGAAGAGGCACAGCGCGTGTTGAGTAAAACGCTGCGAGAATTTTCGCCACGTCACAGAAATATTTCAAAAATTTTCACCAAGCATTTTAACCGTGTAGCCAATATGCTACAAGGCAAAGCGGGGCAACTCGATTTTTTGAGCGAATATAAGAAGCTCTTAATCGGTGCCTATTTTACCAGCGAATATTCGATAGAAGCAGCGGCTTTCTTTAATCCGTCGATTGTTGAAGACCCCGATCAGACAGGGCTTGCAGAAGATGAAAAAAGAGTAATTATCAGCTTTAGGGCAACGGGCGAAGGTCACATTTCTTCCATTGTTTTTCGCGGCGGCATTTTGGACAAAGACAACAACCTGCAATTGGTACCTTCGGGCAAATTGGTAGATGAAGCCGAAGCGGTGCGCAACCATGTGTACAAAAAGGAGGAATTTGTTTCAAAACTCAATGAGATGCATGCCGACAACCCCATTGTCGAAAAGGTATTGGAAAAATTGAGATTTGAATTCGATTACAACGAATTAAACGAAGCCATCAAAGCGGTTATAGCCGAAGACAATCCCAACTTTCAAGACAAAAAAATGCTGGAGATGATAAATTGGCTGGCCAATTCGCATTACGAAATCTCATTTTCGCTGGATACCGCCATTGCCGAAAGGGTTATCTTTCCAATTTCGGCATCGGAGAGTAATGGTATTGAGGATGCCCGGTTTGTTAAATTTACTTGTCCGAACGAAGGGGTATGCTATTATGCCACATACACAGCATACAATGGGTTCACCATTCTGCCCAAATTAATCGAAACCAAAGATTTCTACAATTTTAAAGTAATGCCGCTACATGGCGAAAGTGCGCACAACAAAGGCATGGCCCTTTTTCCACGAAAAATTCATGGCAAATTTGCTATGCTTGCCCGTATCGATGGCATTAACAACTACATCATGTTCTCCGATGTGATTAATAACTGGAGCAAGCCAAAGATGATACAAAGTCCTATGTTTCCTTGGGAATTTATACAAATTGGCAATTGCGGTTCGCCCATAGAAACCGAATATGGCTGGTTGGTTATAACCCACGGTGTAGGACCAATGCGCAAATACTGCTTGGGTGCAACACTACTCGACATTAATGACCCAACAAAAGTTATTGGCCAATTAAGCGAACCACTGTTAACGCCAAACGAAGAAGAACGTGAAGGCTATGTACCAAATGTTGTTTACTCCTGTGGTGCGATAATTAACAACAATCAGGTGGTCATCCCTTATGCCATGAGCGATACAGCATCGTCGTATGCAACCATTGATCTGGATGAGCTTTTTGAAGAACTTATTGATGATTATCAAGAGATAAAGGCATTGAAGCAGCGCGGAAAAACCAAAATTCTGCTTGTAGACGACATGGAGATAAACCAAATTGTGCTTTCGGGTTATTTGGAAAATGCCGGCTACAGTGTAGACATTGCCGACAGTGGCGTTGATGCACTTATGAATATTGCAAAAGAAAACTACGATCTTATACTTTCGGACATCGAAATGCCCAATCTTAACGGATTTGAACTATTGCAGTACATGAAAGACAAAAACATCGATATTCCGGTGGTATTTGTTACGTCTCACACATCGAGTGAAATGGAGGCGAGTGAAATGGAGGTTAATGGGCTGGCAATGGGTGCTGTGGAATTTTTACATAAACCGATTGAACCAAAATTATTGCTTATGAAGGTGAGTAAAGTGCTTAATTCGATTTGAAAGAGCAAACGCCACTAACAGTGAGCAGTGAGCAGTGAACAGTGAGCAGGGAACAGGGAACAGTGAACAGTGAGCAGTGAGCAGTGAACAGGGAGCAGGGAGCAGGGAACAGGGAGCAGGGAACAGGGAACAGGGAACAGGGAACAGGGAGCAATGAACAGTGAGCAGTGAACAGTGAACAGTGAGCAGTGAACAGAGTAAAAACCGATGCCTGTTTATGTTCACATTCACACACTGATTACCGCTTACCGATTACTGCTCACTGATTACCGATTACTGATTACCAATTACTGATTACTGATTACCGATTACTGATTACCAATAACTGATTACCGATTACCGATTACTGATTACCAATTACTGCTCACTGAATTACTGAATTACTGCTCACTGATTACTGCTCACTGATTACCGCTTACCGATTACTGCTCACTGCTTTATTCGGTACATATCGGTCCAAAGCCAGGCCATCAAATACCCAAGCAGACTTTCGGCCCCCTGATTCCGGTTCACACAAAACTCTTCCAATCCATCGTTACAACCATG
>QKHT01000030.1 GCA_003249935.1 Bacteroidota bacterium | reverse complement strand
ACAAATGGCGGTATCGACTTTAGCAAAACTTTTGCAAAAAGTAGTATGTGGCGCCTGCTGCAAGAGGTTTCGAACTTGCCGGTAGAGGATTACGATTTTGTAATTAACGATTTTGAACCGGTTAGTGCATGGGCTTGTAAAATTAAAGGTGTGCCTTGTATCGGCATGAGTCATCAGGCGGCAGTCATTCCGTCGCATTCGCCAAAACCTCGGTTGGAAGATCCGTTCGGAAGTGCTATTATCAATAATTATGCACCTACACATTTCGATTTTGGTTTTCATTTTGAAAGGTACTCACCCTATATCTTTACACCGGT
Source organism: Bacteroidota bacterium (assembly GCA_003249935.1). GTDB lineage: Bacteria > Bacteroidota > Bacteroidia > Bacteroidales > UBA5342 > SZUA-561. The sequence goes on along the minus strand of QKHT01000030.1, from coordinate 26,860 downwards.
TATCCGACAAAGTATTCGGCTTGTTGAACCGGCTAACCACGGGCATTGTACGGTGTATCTGCCGGCATACGATACCGAAAGGATTCTCGAAATGGTAAACTCGGTGGGCCTGCGCCATTTTAAATGGCATATCTTTTCAAAAAAAGCGGTTCAACCGGCCAACATTGGAAACGCCACGGTTTTTCCAATAAACGCCGACCGTTTTGTGCAAAGTTTGTCCCATGCCGATAGCGTGCTGTGTGGTGCCGGATTCGAAACACCTGCCGAAGCTCTCTTTTTAAATAAGAAATTGTTGGTTGTTCCCATGAAAAACCAATATGAGCAACAGTGCAATGCGGCCGCCCTGAAAAAAATGGGGGTGCCGGTTATCAAAAATATTAAACCCAACAAATGGCCTTTGGTGTACAAATGGCTGCTCGATGGTACGGCTGTAAAGGTGGAGTATGCCAATGAAACCGCCGCTATCCTCAAATTGGTTATTGAAAAGGGCATCGAACTTCAAACATCCAAACTACCACGCATACCCGACGCGCTGCTAAATCCGCAATCGATTATCCACAAGGTTTCGAACATCATTCATTCAAATTAGACCCGGCTCTGAATGTAAAAAAAATAATTTGCGGTATACTTTTTCCTCTTGTCGTAGTCGGTTTTTTAATAAGGGGTCTACGTGTTAGTTAAGTGGTATTGGTTGCCTGAAAATGGGGATTGCTAAATCCTCCTCGAAAAAAACAGGGAATCCATGACGGTAACTTCACATGGATTCCCTGAAATGTTTGTTGTTATTCTATTTTCGGTTCAACCCATAAGCAATATAGTTGCATAACAGTCGCTTGGAAACGGCATTGCCATTACTATTTTTGAGTATCGACGATAAATCGAAGGCCGAAATTACAATTTTGCCTGCACCAAACGGCACTACCGATAAGGCCGAATAAAGTTCCGGTTTATGGTCGGCCGATACCGCCGCCACGCATTCGTCGTTTTCGATTCGTAACCCAATTCGTTTGTTGTTGTAGCCTGCCAGTGCCTGATATTCCCAATTTAGGGCGCAATTTGCCGGTAGTCCGGAAAACAACGGATGGGTTCTGGCCACATAGTTTCCGCCAAACCACACCGTGCCTATTGTTTTGAACCCGCGATAGTCGATGGCTTCCTTGTCGGCAAGGTAGTTGCACCACACATCGGCATTGGCAGTGATTATGAGCGTATTTCCTTCGGCAACCCAATCCATCATCGGGTCAATGTCTTTAAAGTTACCCGTAAAAACGCCCGGTTGCATTTCGGCTCCAACCAGCAATACCCGTTCTTTCGGCTTTACACCACCACGGTTTATCGAAACCACATTGCTGATGCCACAGGCGGCCAGCATGCGCTGTGTTTGTCCCGATGTGTCGAGTACGGCGATGGGCTCGGCTATGCGCGACACTTCCGGCGATACAACATATAACTTCTCGAATCCAGTGGCTTCCACATTCTTTCCTTTGAGCAACCTTGCATTGATAGTACAGTAACCGGCTTTTTCGACCAATACTTTAACGCCCTCCTTTAGCAGTTGGCCGTACGTGGCACCACCTGCAAGGTTCACCGCAAAAGATTTTGTTTGGGTTGAACCATCGGCAATAGTAATGTCATATGCAATGGTGTATCGGCCCTTCAGGTTCTTTTCGTTGACGATATAAAAATCGACTAATGCTGTTTCACCCGGTTCAAGCACTAACTTGCGCGATTTAACCGCTACATACAAGGGCTGATTGTAGTGTGCCAGAAGATTGACATCGGCTTTGGGATTGCGGTATACATCCACAATGCCACTATGGTTTTCAATTTTTGTACTTTCCCAGCCATTTACGGCATAGCCATCGGTAAGATTGCCGATGCGTATGTTTTCGATAATTCGACCCTGATAGTAGTAAGCCACTTGGCCCATTGCAGTGGTTAGCGCATCTATATCGGCAAAGGCTTGGCTAAAACCTTTGTCGCTCAAAAACTTTTTGTAGGCGGTAAACATATTCAGGTAAGTATCGCCATCCCATCCGGTTCGGCCCTGCTCACGAATGGCTTCGGCAACAGGTTGCAGGCGTGGTGGTGTGCCAATGGCACCTTCTTCGCCCCAGAACAATATCTCACCGGGATGGTCGATGTAACGTGTAAAATCTTTTGGTCCGTTGTAAAATTCGTCGCGATACACACCGGGTCCACCGGCATGATGTTCGTCGTACCAGCCGTAGATTTTTTGTTCGTGGCTGTATGGTTCCATAAACATCTTTCCGGGCGATGCTCCCAGCGGTGCTTTACTGTCGTGATATTTAGGTGTGTAATATTGGCTCGAAAAGGTAATGCAGCGTGTTTCGTCGATGCGATGTGCTTCGGCCATGTCGGCCACTTCGTTTTCGAACGGGTCGCGGCCTGCTTCGTTTACCATGCTGTAAATGACCATGCACGGGTGGTTTCGGTCGCGGGTAACCATCGCATTAAGTTTATTTCGTTTGAACCCCTTTGCAAAATCGGTGTCGCCGGGTTTATATCCTCCCGGCTCTTCGTAATAGAGTAATCCTATTTCGTCGGCATAGTCCATTACCTTTGTTTGTCCAATGCCCCGGTGAAAGTTAAGCATGTTAAGTCCGAGTTGTTTGGCTGTAATAATTTGTTTGCGGGCCAATTCGTCAGTCGGAAAAATACCGTTTTCGGGCCAGTGTCCCCACGAAATGGCTGTGCGCAAAACAATGCGTTGGTTGTTGAGGTAAAACTGGCGGTCGCCGGCCACATCTTTTATTTCGAACCAACGGAAGCCAAAACGGCGGTTAAACGATATGGCTTCGCCGCCATCGGGTTTCCAAACGGTTTTAAATACATAAAGGTTCGGCTCATCCGGCGACCAATTTTTGGCCTTGGGTACATTTACCGGAATAGCAATGGTTTTTGTACCTGTAAAGTTTTCAACAGCAATGTCTTTTGCAAACACCACGTTTCCCGGTTCGGCCAAAGAATATACGGCACACGACAAGATGCCTTTGGCGGAGGCTTCTCGGTTACTTAATTGAATAACCGCATCGATGGCTTTAATCTCTTTTTTGTTTTTAATGAACACATCGCTGATGTATGATGGTTCGGTGACCTCAACCGAAACATTGCCGGTTATGCCGCCAAATCCGTGGCTTGGCAATATTTCATAATCGCCCCATGCATATGTTTCCCAGTCGCGCCACGCAAAATTGCCGTTAGGGTCGGTAATGCGTACCGCCAACCGGTTCATTTGTCCGTATTTTGCAGCTTTTGAAATGTCGGCATCGAAAGGCGTACCGTTAATTAGATGATAGCCTGCTAAAGAGGCGTTGAGGTAGACTTCGGCCCTTAGCCTGGCACTTTCGAATTTTATTACTACACGTTTACCTTTCCATGCTTCGGGTACCATAAAATCGGTAAAGAACCACGATACGCCCACATAATTGCCGGCTATGCCAAATTTGTTGCCGTTTTGCCCCCAAAGATATTGCTCCACAGTGGCTGGTACGTCTATTTCGATCGAATTGGTGTTTGTGAGTCCATCCCATCCCACCGTTGGCGCGTTTACGGGCAGTTCATTCAGATTTACCGGTGGAAGAAAGAGTTTGTCGTTTTTCCAGTGTGCATTTGTATCGGGCCACAGGAACCATTTTTGTTTGGTAAGATCCACCATGGGTTTTATTTGTGCATTTGCGCACCATACCATAACCACAAGCAGAAGTGAGAGCAGTTTTTTCATTTTATTGCCATACATTATACCCGGTCGCACCATTGCATGCCGGTTCAAACAAAAATATTTATATGGTAGATGCTATCCAAAAGTTTGCAAATCGACGAACGATTATACTATAAAAACGCACAAATGAACTAAAGTCGGGTGTTGACTACGCTGTTGTAGATTGAACCGAATTGAAACCTGAGGCCCATGTTGCTGTTAAATTCGAACGATGAGGGGAGTTTTCGGGTATTGGATAATATGTCTTCTATCGAAGCCGTTGAACGGGGCAAATAAATTTGGTCGTGTACGCTCGATGCTTCAAATCCAAAGTTTACCGAAAGTCCTTTAAAAATACGTACCGACAAGTTTGTGTTGAAATTCAGACTATACATCTCTGTGGCTGTTAAAAATTGGTTGCCGCTTAATGAGGCCAAAAAATCGCCCCAGGGTTTTGTAAACTCGGTTCTAACCAAAAAGCTATGCGAAATAATACGACTGCTCATATCACCCAGTGTATTTACTTCATTGTACCATTGGATGCCCGTGCCGGCATAATAGGCCAGCGTAAAGCTACGGTTGCTTTGTTCTTTCCATGGAAAGATGTTATATTCTATGGCGGGACTAAAACTAATGCTTTGGTCAATATTCCGGTAGGTTGATTCGGAATAATCGGCAAAAGCCCCGGCAGACCAATGGTCGGTTATTGAAAATACTAAGCTCGAATTCAATGCCGTATAAACATTTACATAGTCGGTGGCTGTTTTGGTAACAGAGCCATTGTCTGTGGTGTTTTTGTAAATTCTGCGCAGTTGATTGTCGTACGTAAAATTATTTCTGATGCGCCAAATATTTGTTACTTTATCGGCTCGCAAATTGGTGCGGTAAGCATAGGTTTCTTTCATTTCCTCTATGTCGAGGCGGCCGGTTAAGTCGGTTCTGAATACCCATTGCTTCCATGGGTCCGAAATAATATTTGATGCAAGTGTGTCTTGCGTTTTTTTCATTTTATTTCTAATGTCAATATATCCGCTGTTACTTGTTTGACTCAGGTAAGGCATCAGTCCAAGTTTTATGGTCTGTACTAAAATTTTGCGGGCATCGTCTTTTGTATCTACCGGTAGTACAAGAGCCGAAAGTGTCGCATTTCCGATCGTTGTAAATGTGCGGCTGTAAAATGATAAGGTGTAGTTTGATCCTCCCGAACCGGTGTTTAGTCTTTTAACAATAATGTGTACATCGGACGAAAAAGCATCGTTTACAAAGTCGACAAAGTTTATACTCTCTTGTATGTAGCTGTACGAGATTAAATCACCTTCAATAAATAATTTTATTCGGCCGTTAATACGACCGTTCGAATCTGCTCCAACCCCACAAAGCGTTATGGCCGAAATTGAAAACAACAAAACAAAGACAAATTTCTTATAAAACATACCTATGTGGTTTATATTTTTTGCAATAATAAGCATTGGTAGCCATTATTTATCGTTATAACCGTAAAAATTCCTTGTTTTGAGTTTATTTATATCGTTTTCTACGCTTATTTTTATCTGATTGTTGTTTTTCGCCAATTAAACCATCAGGCTGATTGTCCATGTTTGTAAAAATTAATTTGTGAAATAATGTGAATAGCCGCCGAGGGTAGCCTTTATAAAATTGTAACAATAAGAATATTAGCACGATATTGTGTTGCAAAAACAATTTTAGACAAATAAATACAAAAAAATTTCCGTGTTTCGCGAAAATGATATATGTTTGGTTTTCGGATTACAGAAAGCTAAGCAAAACGGGTTTTTCGCAAACGTTTTACTCAACGTTCTTATCCGATTTTTTTTAAGCTAATTTTTTTGTGTTAATATGAACATTTTTGTTGCGAAGTTGAATCAAGGCACAACATCTGAATCACTTCAATTTTTGTTTGAACAGTTTGGAGAGGTTACATCTTCTAAAGTAATTATTGATCGCGAAACCGGAGAATCCAAAGGTTTTGCATTTGTAGAAATGGCCGACGACGATCAGGCCCAACAAGCGATAGAAAACCTGAATGGTGCCCTTTTTGAGGGAAGTACAATTGCAGTAACTGAAGCCCGACCCAAGGAAGACCGTGGCGGCGATAGGTCGGGTCGCTTTAATAATGGTTCACGCGATCGGAATTTTAACAGTCAAAGGCCAAATAACAGGTTTGGTGGAAGTGCGCCTCGCGAAGAGCGCTATAATAATGCAACCCGCGAAGAGCGGCTAAGCTTTACCCCACGTTCAGCACGCAGTGTGGACGACACGCCACAAGAAGATCGTTTTAGCAGTTCGTCGCGCGAAGATTTTTTTGGAGGTTCATCGCGCGAAGATCGTTTTGGTGGCGGACATCGCGGTGGAAATAATCGTTTTAGTGGTCACCGCGACAGTAAAAGAGGCGAAGGCCGGGGTGAAGGCCGTTTTAGTCGCGATCGTTTTTCCAAAGATAAACGTTCAAGAAGTTTTGATGACGACGAATATTAATAGACTGACATAAATTGGTAATAAATAAAGCCGCAAATTTTTTGCGGCTTTTTTTATAATTAAACTATCTTTAATACTATGTTAGACCTTTATTGTGCATTGATTATAAAAATATTATCTGACAATACGGGTTTTTATTAATAACTGTATATGCATTTTTTAGATTTTGTCGAATCTCGAAGATCAAACGATCTGTTATCTCTTATCCAAGGAGTGTAATAACTTGTTCCGGCTGAACCAATGTTGCTACCATTACTGCCTTAATGGTATGTAGTCGGTTCTCTGCTTCATCGAATACTAAAGAGGCTGTCGATTCGAAAACTTCCTCGGTTACTTCTACGCCGTTGAGTCCAAATTTTTCGAAAATCTTCCGTCCAACAGCCGTTTCGAGATTGTGGTATGCTGGTAAACAATGCATAAACTTTGTATTCGGGTTGTTGGTTTTTTGCATTAATTCGGTATTTACCTGATATGGTTTGAGCAAAGCGATGCGTTCTGTCCATACATCATCGGGTTCACCCATGCTTACCCACACATCGGTGTATATAAAATCGACACCCTCAACACCCTCGTCCACGTTGCCCGTAACCGTTATTTTGCCGCCTGATTTTTTTGCAAGGTTCGTACATAAACTGACCAACGCAGCATCGGGCATGCATTTTTCGGGAGCCACAGCACGGTAATCGAGCCCGCATTGCGCACACACTACCATAAGCGAATTGGCTACATTGTTACCGGCATCGCCAAGAAAAGCGATTTTTATCTCATTGGCCGGTTTGTTGCAATGTTCGCGAATGGTAAGCATGTCGGCCAATGCTTGTGTTGGATGCCACTCGGTGGTAAGGCCATTCCAAACCGGTACGCCCGAAAATGCGGCCAATTGCTCGGCATTGGTGTGGCCATATCCACGGAATTCTATGCCCTGATACATCCGGCCGAGCACTCTGGCCGTATCTTTTATCGATTCTTTATGGCCTATTTGCGAACCGGTTGGGTCGAGGTAGGTTACGTCGGCACCTTGCTCATGTGCCGCAACTTCGAACGCACAACGCGTACGGGTCGATGTTTTTTCGAACAGTAATGCGATTTGTTTGCCTATTAATAATTGTGGTTCAGCTCCCATAGCTCTTAATTGTTTGAGTCGGGAAGAAAGATTAAGTAAAAAATCGACTTCATCCGTCGAAAAATCGAGTAATTTGAGGAAACTACGCTGATACAAGTTATGGCTCATAACATATTGTATTAAATTTGCTGTCAAATATAATACAGGCACACTTACAAAACATTGACTTTTATACTAAAACAGAATGACAAAGTCTTTTTTCGATATTATTTCGCAACGACGCAGTTGTCGGCGGTATTCTTCCGAAGCGGTTTCCGATGAAATTGCAATGCAGTTAGTTCAGGCTGCACTTATGGCTCCTTCGTCCAAAGGTCGTAACCCGTGGCATTTTGTGGTGGTAAACAATCGCGAATTGCTGCAAAAACTTGCCGAATGCAAACCATCGAGCAGTCAGATGGTTGCCTTGGCTCCGTTGGCCATTGTGGTTGCTGCCGATACTACGGCCAGCGATGTTTGGATTGAAGATGCCTCTATTGCTACAATTTATCTTCAACTGGCTGCCGAGGCACTTGGTTTGGGTAGTTGCTGGGTACAAGTGCGCGAACGCATGCACAACGAAACAGTCGCCGCATCGGCTTATGTGCAGAATCTTCTCGCTATTCCGGCACAGTTTCAGGTCGAAGCCATTGTGGCTTTTGGTTATAAGGAAAAACCGCAACGACCATTCGATGAGCGTAAAATGCTGAAGGAACGGATATCACTCAATACTTTTGGCGAACCATTCGGGTTTTAGTAAACAAAGTTTATTTTAAGTACATTTGTCATTGAACCGGCGGCTGAGTTTCGTCGGAAATACTTCATCATGAAATATAATCTTATTGTACTTACCGGCCCTACCGCAAGCGGCAAAACCCGCGTGGCTGCAAAACTTGCAGCAATGGCAGGAGGCGAAATCATCAGTGCCGACAGCCGGCAGGTTTACAGACGTATGACACTTGGAACAGGTAAAGATTTGGCCGACTATACCGTAGATGGTGTTGCAGTACCATACCATCTTATTGATATTGCGGAGCCGGGTGACACTTACAATGTTTTCCGGTTTAAACAGGATTTTGAAAATGCTTACACGCAAATCATATCACGAAATAATTTGCCTGTGCTTTGTGGTGGAACCGGAATGTATATCGAGGCCGTTATACGGGATTTCAATCTGATTGATGTGCCGGTTAACGAAGCTCTTCGTACGGCAATGGCGAATAAATCGCTTGAAGAACTCACCGAAATTCTCTCTAATTATAAATCGCTGCATAACCATACCGATACCGACACGGTCCGGCGTGCGATCCGTGCCATCGAAATTGCCGACTATTACAGTAAAAACGACATGCCGGTTCATCGCGAAAACCGACTCAATCCGTTGGTCATTGGTATTGACATCGATCGCGACCTTCGACGAAAAAAAATTTCGGACCGATTGAAATCCCGGTTCAACCAAGGTATGGTCGATGAGGTAAAAAGACTGTTGGACGATGGCGTAGACGAAAATGCGCTGATTGGTTATGGTCTCGAATACAAGTATCTTACACTTTACGTTACGGGTAAAATTAGTTACGACCAAATGTATTCGCAACTCGAAATTGCTATTCATCAGTTTGCCAAGCGGCAAATGACATGGTTTCGTGGTATGGAGCGTCGTGGTGTTACAATAAAATGGTTAGATGCTAATATGCCCGATTGCGATAAATTAATCCGAATTAAACAATGGATGAACCAATAAACCACCAGGCACAACACCGGGCATTGTTAGAACTGGCCAATACAAAAATGCCGTTTGGTAAATATGCCGGAAAATATCTTGTCGATGTGCCCGAGTTTTATTACGTATGGCTACGGCAAAAGGGGTTTCCTAAAGGAAAAATTGGCGAATTACTCGCATCGATGTACGAAATAAAGGTAAACGGACTCGAAAACCTGATACGACCACTCATTTCAAAACGATAAGCACCTATGGCTGTCTGTTCGGTTCAGCCGAAAAAAACAACAGGACGATTTAGCGATTTCTGATCCAGTATACTGAACCGACGAGGGTGGGCAATGCAATGTTTACAATCCATAATACCACCGAGGCTACCGCTGTTGCCGGTGCAATGGCAACAATTGGTGTAAATACAATATAGGCCACAGCACCGCGTACCCCAGGTTCGGTAAATGAAAAAACCGGTACAAAAGAGACCAGCAGAAAATAGAGTGGAATAGCGGCAAAACCTTCGAACACAGTAAGGCCGGTGCCAAAAATAAATAGCATAATGTAAAACTGCAGGGAATATAACGAAAGCTTTAATACACTTACCCCAAGTATGGCTACCATTTCGGAATGGGAATATTGCGCCAACGTGTCGGCAAGCTTTCTGAAATATACATTAGAAGGATGCCACCATGTAAAAAAAGATGGCAACAAAAAAAAGAAAACCAATGCAGAACAGGTTATGATAAATATGGGCCACTTATATAAAGCAGGATTTGGATTCATATCGGCCGGATTGACCATGCCAAAATACAATACTGCGGCAATGCCTCCGGCAAATGCTGTGGCCACGTTTTGTGCCAGACTACCATAAAATGCAGCCATTACACCCTTTCCCCGATGGTGCTCGTGCAACAACATCGCCCTGCCAGCCCATTCTCCCGTGCGGTTTGGTGTAATTACACCGGTACACAATGCCGCAAGTACGGCAGTAAGCGATTTTTTTATAGTCAATGGCTCAACATTGCGAATAAGTAGTTGCCATTTTTTTGCTTCTACAAGCCAGTTTAGCGGAGTTAATGCCAGTAAAAAAACAATAGCCAAAACTTTTGTTGTCGTTATCGATCCAATACTGTGGCTTATTTCCTCCCAATTGGTTTTGAACCCTAATTTGTAAATCAGGAATGCATAGGTTGCCACGAATGTGACAATCTTAATTGTTGATATGATCCGTTTCGATATTTTTGGGTTCATACATTACTTCGCTTTCTTTTTATAAATACAGGAGTCAAAATGGTGGCAATTAATCCGGTAACAATAACCATTATCGTTGTGGCACTATGGGCTACCAGGGCAAAAACAGCTGCATCGGGTTGGCTTACCCCAAAATAAATCAGCGGCAATGCAGTCATTATGTGGTACGAACCTATTCCGCCCTGTACCGGTGCTGCCATGCCTGCACTGCCCATTACAAATACAAACAATGCCACACTAATACCCAAATGGCTGGTAAACGAAAATGCCCAAAACACCACCGAATTGGTGGCAAAGTACAAAAACCACGATAATACAGCCAATAAAAGATAGCGCTTCCTGTTTTTCATACGAAAAATTGTTTGAAACCCACTTTTAAATTGGTTTAACTGCCGCCTTGGAATTAATGTGCGGTGTGTTTTCTTTAAATAAATATATACCCCGATACCCAAAAGGCCAATGAGTGCAATAATCCACCAAAATTCGAGATGGAATTTATGGTACATATTATCGATTAGCTTATTTTCAGTGGCGAATTTTATTACATCTTCCGGCTGAACCATGAAAGCTGTTGTACTGAGGATGAATAACATGGAAATGTCGACTACACGCTCCACGACCAGTGCGCCAAAAACCTTCGCAAACGGTATGTGTGCTGCTCGTGCTGTAATCGCCGAGCGCCACACTTCTCCAAGCCGAGGAAAGAGTACATTGCCGAAATTGGCCGAAAACACCGAAATCATACCGGCCGCAAGGGTGAGTGGTTTTGTTTCGCTGACTATAATCTGCCAGCGTAAACTTCGTACGATGTGTGCAAGTATCCCAAGCACCACCGATAATATCACAAAACCATATGCAAAATCGGCACTCATGGCCTTCTCAATGTCTGCCATGTTTACCTTTCTATATACCCAAAACAATAAAATACCCGAAATAGCAAAAGCTACAACCAGTCGTAATATATTCGATATAGTTTTGTTCGGCATAAATTGTCGCATTTAGTTGCAATGCAAAAATACATGCAATTGGGTAAGTTGGTGCATTCGTACAACTTATAATTGCGAAATAATTGATTATAAAACAAAAAACGGGTGAAAAATAAGTGTGTTATCTTTCACCCGATTCTGTTTAAAGCGCAATAATCAATTGAGCATTGCGGCCGGCACCTGTATTCTGCTGGTGCTATTGTTTTTGTAAGTTACGGTATATGAAGTATACGATGTTGCGTATTTATCTAATGAATAATACACAATGATATAATAGGGTACGTTTATTTCGAGATTTGGTAATACTACTTTGCCATTATTGTCGGTTTTTCCCGTTGCAACAGCATAGTTTAGTGCTTGCTCTACACCAGAGAGTGAATATTTAGAAGCGATGACGTAAGCATTTTTTACCTTTGTTTCAATACCGTTTGTAGTTGAGTAAAACTCTAATCTCATATCGGCTTTCAATACCATTACTTGTGTGGCATCAAATATTGCCGTGCTTTCAGTTGTTTTGTTCTCGGCAACATCGACCATAAATATCGCGCGATTGGCATGCGAATCATCAGAATACGCCCATAAATAGTATTTTCCTGTGGCTATTTTCGGTAAATATCCGTTTCCTAAAGAGTCTGTTCTGATGGTATATCCGGAATTGCTTGTGCTAAAATAGCTGTAATTGTTTAGCACTAATTGCAAATTTATGTTCTTGAGTGGTATGGTGTCGAACGTAATCCCTGATACCAATCGGCCTAATGCTTTTATCTTAACTGAACCGTAAGTCTTGTTGAAATTTTGCTTCGAAACCACCAGATTTATTTTGGTGCCTGTGTATGTTATAGAATAATTGCCGATTTGCTGATATTCGTCGTCGTTTTTGTAAACCCATAGATAATACGAATAATAAGTGCTTAGATTTATCGCAGCTTCACCACTGCTGTTTGTAGTGGCTTCAAATATCTTGTTGGCCATTGCAGTATACACCAATGATGACGAGGAGGAACTGACAATTATTTTGGCGTTTTTTACTAATATAGTATCCAGTAATCCGGTATTTGGATTATATTCGGTATAAAATACTTTGAATTGGGTCGATTGGGAATTGGTAGTTGACTGCCCTAAATTAAGTTTGCTGTTTTCGGCATAATATACTCTTTCGGTGGTTCCCCTGCCCGAAATACTAAGGTACGAAGTCGAATTGATGAAGGTATCCGAAGAGAGTACATCAAAACATGTGTCGTTATAAAATGCTACAACATAGTAAGTGCCTAAGGGAATGTTATTCGCCAAAATATTTCCTTTTGCATCGGTTTTTCCCAAAGCAATACCGTTTTTAATCAAATTGTTAAACGACATATTTGTGGCGGAATTGGAAGTGGGAATCAGAGCTACATTTATCGAATCTATTGGATTGTATATTGTTGCACTTGAACTGCTATTTCTGTCATCAGACCCTTTTATCGTCAGAGAAACTGATCCTTGATAATCTTTCAGGTTTACAGTGAGTTGCGAGGTTTCGCCGGCAACTATTTGAACAAACTGATGGATAGAGAAAAGTTTCCCCTCGTTATTGAAAAAACTTCCTTGAATAAAATAGGTGCCTTTGTTTAACTTTCCAAAATCAATTAACCCATTGTTGTCGCTTTTGCCGGATTTAATGGCAACTAATTCGGGTGAAAATGGTTCGTGGATATCGGTGAGTTTGGTCATTACATCAAAATCATAGAGGTAAATTTTCGATTCCTTCACTGGCGAACCATCCACATCATTTATTGCCACCTTAAGTAATCCGCTTTCGTTTAAAGTGTAATTTAAATCGTCTAATCCATTGTTCTGATTACAGGACACAAGTAATACTGCAATTAGTGCAATTTGCCATAAGTTTTTTAAATAATTCATCATTCAATAGTTCATTAAATTTGAGTATAATAATTTTCGTTGCGAAAGTATAAAATATCTGCAAATCGAATGGTCGGTATTGAATTTTTTTTTTAATTTTTTATACGTTATACTGGTAGGCTGCTTTAGTGAGTCGGTCCATAATGGCAATACCAATCCCTTCAAGCGGTAATTTGTCGGCATAAATCACCTCTACGCGCTCGTCTTCCTCCATTGCATGTAAAGCACCAAATAAATTTGCCGCAGCTTCCACCAAGTTCATTTTCTCCGACAATACAATGGTTCGAACCCAATCAATTTCAGCATTGTTAAATGTCCACTTTATCAATCCTTTATGTTTATGGTCCTTAATGCCCGAATCGGTAAAGTAGAGCGGCTTTCGCGGCGAATAGTGGTGTTTTAGCAATCCCGGTGCTACAATTTTGTTCGATTGTCCATGAGCCAAAGGCATTTTTCCGGTTACTAAGGCAATCTCTTCGGGCGTAATAATTCCGGGACGAAGCATTTCGGTTTCGCCGTTTTCTACTGCCACAATCGTACTTTCAATACCCACATTGGTCGAACCTCCATCGAGCAAGTACGCTACATTGGTCAGTTGTTTCTGTACATGTTCGGGGCGGGTGGGGCTCAGTTGACTGAATAAATTGGCACTTGGTGCCGCAATCGGGCATCCCGATGTGCGAATCAGTTCGAGTGCCATAGGGTGGCTTGGCATCCTAACGCCAACTGTATCGAGCCCCGATGTTACCAGGTCAGGGACCAAATCAGTTTTTTTAAACACAATGGTGAGTGGGCCGGGCCAAAATGCTTTGGCTAATGTAAAAACAAGCGGGTCAATTGGCGATAAAAATAGTTTGCCGAGCATTTCCATATCGGCAATGTGCACAATCAGCGGGTCGAAAGTCGGGCGCTGTTTGGCCTCAAAAATCTTCGCTACAGCAATCGCATCCAGCGCATTGGCCCCCAGACCATATACCGTTTCGGTTGGCAGTGCCACCAATTCGCCCTGCCGGATGTAATGTGCTGCTAATGCAATATCTGTTCCTGTTTTTATCATCCGCAATATCTGTTTAACGTGGGCAAAAATACAACTTTATTTTGTTTTGGCTGAACCACGGTTGCCCCCTTCAGTGCATTTAACTGTCATTAGGTGCAATTTGTCGGGTGAGTTTACTACCTTTGCAGCCATGAATAAAGTTAGGGCAAAGAAGAGTTTAGGGCAGCATTTTTTGCGCGACGAAAATATCGCACGCAAAACGGCCGAAGCCGTCACTTCGCGATACACGTTGCCAGTGCTGGAAATTGGCCCGGGAATGGGTGCACTCACAAAATATTTTCACGATGTGCCCGATTTCAGGGTGGTCGAAATCGACACCGAAAGTGTCGATTACCTTAACCAACACTTTCCGCAACTCAAAGGCCGTATCATCTCCGAAGACTTTCTTCGTGCACCAATTAACCAATGGTTCGAAGGCAAATTTACTATTGCAGGCAACTTTCCGTACAATATTTCAAGTCAGATATTTTTTAAAGCACTCGAATACCGCAATCAGGTACACGAGGTCGTTGGCATGGTTCAGCGCGAAGTAGGCCGACGGCTTGCCAGTGGACCCGGAAATAAAGAGTACGGAATTCTCAGCGTATTGCTTCAGGCTTTCTATACTGTCGAATATCTGTTTACGGTAAACGAAGGGGTTTTCGATCCGCCGCCAAAGGTAAAATCGGCCGTCATCCGGCTCATCCGAAACGATGTTACCGACCTGGGATGTAATGAAAAATTGTTCTTTACGGTGGTTAAAACGGCGTTCAACCAGCGCCGCAAAACCATGCGAAACTCGCTTCGGGGCATGACATCTGCTTCAAATACCGACAACAGTAACCCAATATTCGATCTGCGCCCCGAGCAACTAACAGTAAGCCAGTTTGTAATGCTTACTAATTTAATCGATAACAAGCTGAAATAAAGCGTATAAAATATTTTTTACTTTTTTTTGAAAAAAGTAATTGAGATAGTTGTAAATTAAAATAGAATGTTGTTATCTTTGCAACCCGATTTGCGGACGTGGCGTAATTGGTAGCCGCGCCAGACTTAGGATCTGGTGTCGAGAGACGTGGGGGTTCGAGTCCCTTCGTCCGCACAGACTTCAGCAAACCGCCTGAAGTTCTTCTGAAAAGAAGATTTTCAGGCGGTTTTGTTTTTAAGTGGATTTGTATTTTGAAAATTAATTATTTTTCTTAGAGGCAATGAATATCAACAAACAAAACATTGATGACCTTAATGCGGTTATCACGGTTAAAGTTGAGAAGGCAGATTACGCAGACCGCGTAGAAAAAGCACTGAACGATTATCGTAAAAAAGCAAATATGCCCGGATTTCGTCCCGGCAAAGTTCCTGCATCGTTAGTTAAGAAAATGTATGGCAAATCTGTACTTTTCGACGAGGTAAATAAAATAATGAGCGAAAACCTCAGCGAGTATCTTCGCGAGGCCGAATTCAGCATTCTGGGCGATCCGCTTCCCGGTAAAGGTCAGAAACTCATCGATTTCGATACACAGGAAGATTTCGAGTTTATGTTCGACATTGCCCTTTCGCCGGTATTCGATTTGAAAATTGACAAAAAGGACAAAATTAAGTACTACAATATTAAAACCGAAGCAGAGGTGAT
Source organism: Bacteroidota bacterium (assembly GCA_003249935.1). Lineage (GTDB taxonomy): Bacteria > Bacteroidota > Bacteroidia > Bacteroidales > UBA5342 > SZUA-561. The sequence continues at coordinate 11,031 of QKHT01000030.1, read as the reverse complement.
CGACCGTCAGATCGATGCACATGCATCGCATTTTGGCGAATACGAACAGGTTGACGTTGTAGAAAATGATGATATGGTACGTGGCGATTTCGTTGAACTTGCAGCCGATGGTTCGGTCAAAGAAAACGGTATTGTCGCCGATAAAATGATTATTTCTACCGAACGTTTTGCCGATGATGAGGCAAAAGCTTTGGTGCTGGGCAAAAAAGTTGGCGATGTGGTTGTATTTAATCCGATGGCTGCTTTCAAAAATGCTACCGAAGTTTCTTCATTACTCAAAATAAGTAAAGAAGAGGCCGAAGCACTCGATTCAAACTTTAGCTTTGCGATTATCGAAATCACACGTTTTAGAAAACAAGCCGTAAATGCCGATCTTTTTGCTAAAGTTTATGGCGAAGGTGCTGTAACCACCGAAGAAGAATTTCGCGAACGTATCGGTAACGAAATTAAAGGCGCATTTGCCGAAAACAGCGATTACCGTTTTGCCGTAGATGCCAGAACATATTTGCTTTCAAAGGTCGAAGATGTGGCTATGCCCGAAGAGTTCCTGAAACGATGGATCAAACTCAACAATAAGGATAACAAAGAGATTACAGAAGAACAAATTGATGAGGAGTTCCCACAATTTGTAACCAACCTCAAATGGAGTATGGTATTAAGTAAGTTATCTAAAGATAACGATATTAAAATCACCGAAGAGGATGTAATGGATCAGGCCCGTCGTTTTACCCGTGCACAATTTGCGCAATACGGTCTAAACAACGTACCCGACGAACATCTCGATAACTATGCCCGCGAAATGATGGGCCGCGAAGAGCAGGGGCGTCAGTTCTCCGAAAGAGCTATCGAAAAGAAAGTGATGGACTTTGTAAAATCGGTTGCGAAACTCGATGAAAAAGAGGTTACACTGGCCGATTTCAACAAACTTTTCGAATAAAAACATAAAAAAACAGAAGGCCGGCAGTATGTCGGCCTTTTTTTTTGAATGAACCATCGTATATTTTGTATCCTTGGTTTCAAATTTTCTATTTTTGTTAAATCGTGTTATTATGCTATTAAAATAGGGTAATACCATGTGTGAACCAAAAAAGATAACTAATTTTGAGTCGAAAGAGCAAATAAAAACTTTTGTATTATGGACATAAGAAACGATTTTAGAAAATATGCTACCGGACACTTAGGTATGAATGGTCTTGTGGTCGATAAAGTTGCAGACATTACCAGCAGTTATATTTCACCCACCATTATAGAAGAGCGTCAGTTGAATATTGCATCAATGGATGTGTTTTCGCGTTTAATGATGGACCGTATCATTTTTCTCGGTTTAGCTATCGACGATTATGTGGCCAACGTAGTTCAGGCTCAATTGCTTTATCTCGAATCGGCCGATCCGGGTAAAGACATTAGTATTTACATCAATTCGCCCGGTGGTTCGGTATATGCCGGATTGGGGATATACGATACCATGCAGTTTATTACTGCCGATGTGGCTACAATTTGTACCGGTATGGCTGCCTCAATGGCTGCGGTATTGCTCTCGGCCGGCGAAAAGGGCAAGCGTTCGGCACTGACTCACTCACGCGTTATGATTCACCAACCAATGGGTGGCGCACAAGGGCAGGCCAGTGATATTGAAATTACAGCCCGCGAAATAATGAAACTCAAAAAAGAACTTTACCAGATTCTGGCAAACCATTCAGGCAAACCATTCGAGGATATCGAACGCGATTCGGACCGCGACTACTGGATGACTGCCGAAGAAGCAGCCGCTTATGGTATGATTGACAAAGTGTTAATTCGCAACAAATAATAAAATCAGATATATTCTGTCTTTTTTAATTAATGGCAAATAATAATAAAACAGCAGCCGATAAGTGTTCGTTCTGCGGAAGACCCCGCAGTCAGGTAAATATTCTCATAGGCGGTGTAAGCGGCCATATCTGTGAATCGTGTACCGAACAGGCTTTCGAAATAGTTAAAGAGGAAAACAGGCACAAATCGGCTGGTATTACGCTCGATAAGGCCGACCTTCCAAAACCGGTTCAGATCAAAACCTTTCTGGATGATTACGTAATTGGGCAGGATGCTGCAAAAAAATATCTGTCGGTGGCTGTTTACAATCATTACAAACGGATCAGCCAAAAAATAACCGACGACGAGGTCGAAATTGAGAAGTCGAATATTATACTTGTTGGACAAACCGGTACGGGCAAAACGCTTCTGGCAAGAACAATTGCCAAGTTACTGCATGTGCCATTTGCCATTGTCGATGCAACCGTGCTTACCGAAGCCGGCTATGTGGGCGAAGATATTGAGAGTATTCTTACGCGCTTGTTACAAGTAGCCGATTACAATGTGGCATCGGCCGAAAAAGGCATTGTGTTTATCGACGAAATTGACAAAATAGCCCGTAAAGGAGATAATCCCTCTATTACACGCGATGTAAGCGGCGAAGGCGTTCAGCAAGGCTTATTAAAGCTTTTGGAAGGAACCGTTGTAAATGTTCCGCCACAGGGCGGACGTAAACATCCGGACCAAAAGATGATTGCTGTAAATACCAAAAATATTCTCTTTATTTGTGGTGGAGCCTTCGATGGTATCGATCGTAAAATTGCCAACAGGCTGAATACGCAATCGGTTGGTTTTTCGGCTTCTTTAGATTCGGATCATATTGATAAGGACAATCTGATGCAATATATTGCGCCACAAGATTTAAAATCGTTCGGACTTATTCCCGAAATTATTGGCCGTTTGCCGGTGCTTACTTATCTCGATCCGCTCGAAAAGGGTGCTTTGCGTCGTATTCTTACAGAGCCTAAAAATGCCATTGTAAAACAATATGAAAAATTGTTTGAACTGGATGGTATTAAACTCGAGTTTGACAATGAAGTACTCGATTATATTGTAGATAAAGCCATAGAGTTTAAACTCGGCGCACGCGGATTACGATCCATTACCGAAACGATAATGATGGATGCCATGTTCGAAATGCCATCGACCGATCGCAAAACCCTAAAGGTTACGCTCGAATTGGCACATCAAATGATTGATATTGTAAATAAAAATAAACTGAAAGTCGCTTAAGCTAACTGCTTTCGGCTATACTTTGTAATTAATCCCTTAGTTATACACAATTTTTTGATCAGAATTATAGATGGTTTATCGTTTGATCTGAAGTTTTTTTGCATTATTTTAATGATGTTTTTTACGAAAAATTAATTGGATATTTATTTCGTAACACCGTTTAAAATAAAACATCTTTTTATACCTTTGTTCAAAGCGCAAAAAAATATACATAAAACATGTCGTATCAGGGAGATTTAACAGCTGCACTTAAACTGCATTTCGGTTTTTCCTCATTTAAAGGTTCGCAGGAAGCCATCATCCGAAATGTAATGAATGGCAACGATACATTTGTATTAATGCCAACGGGGGGTGGTAAATCGTTGTGCTATCAGTTGCCCTCGTTATTGATGGATGGTGTAGCGATTGTAATTTCTCCGCTCATAGCACTGATGAAAAATCAGGTGGATGCCATGAGAGTGTTTAGTGCCGAAGATGGTGTCGCACACTTTTTAAATTCGTCGCTAACCCGGCAGGCCATCGAAGATGTTAAGGCCGATATCACAAGTGGCAAAACCAAATTGCTTTATGTGGCACCCGAATCGCTAACCAAAGAAGAGAATGTTGATTTTCTCCGGCAGGTAACAATTTCATTTTTTGCGATAGACGAGGCACATTGTATTTCGGAATGGGGACACGATTTCAGACCGGAATATCGGCGAATCAGGCCAATTGTAGAACGGATCGGTCGGGCACCAATCATTGCACTTACCGCCACTGCTACTCCTAAGGTTCAGCACGATATTCAAAAAACGCTCGGTATGACCGAAGCCACCGTGTTTAAATCGTCGTTTAACCGCGCCAATCTCTATTACGAGGTTCGACCAAAAGTAAATGTTGAAAAAGAAATAATCCGGTTCATAAAAAATAATGAAGGTAAGTCGGGGATTATTTATTGTTTGAGCCGCAAAAAGGTGGAAGAAATTGCCGAAATGCTGGCTGTAAATAATATTAAATCGTTGGCCTACCATGCAGGCATGGATGCGAATACCCGCAGTGGAAATCAGGATAAATTTTTGATGGAAGATGTGGATGTTATTGTTGCAACAATTGCCTTTGGTATGGGTATCGATAAACCCGATGTACGGTATGTGATTCATTACGACATACCAAAAAGTCTCGAAGGGTACTATCAGGAAACCGGTCGTGCCGGTCGTGATGGGGGCGAAGGTCATTGCCTTACATTTTACAGTTATCAGGATATTCAAAAGCTCGAAAAGTTTATGCAGGGTAAGCCGGTTAACGAACAGGAAATCGGTAAGCAACTGCTGATGGAAACATCGGCTTATGCCGAATCGTCGGTTTGCCGAAGAAAGTTTCTGTTGCACTATTTTGGCGAAGCGTATAAGGAAGATAATTGCTGTTCGTGCGACAATTGTGCCAACCCACCCAAACAATTCGATGGCAGAGAGTTGATCGAAATGTCGCTCGATGTGATTGAAGCGTTAAAAGAGAATTTTAAACCATCGCACATTATTAATGTGCTTACCGGCAAAGCCGATTCGGCAATAAAGTCGTATAAACACCATAAATTAGAACAATTTGGCAGTGGCAGCGAAACCGACCCTACTTTGTGGAACGCCGTGCTACGCCAGGGTTTAATTGCAGGATTTATCGACAAAGAGATAGAGAATTATGGAATTTTGAAGTTAACGCCCAAGGGCAAAGAATTTCTGGACAATCCTCACGAGTTTATGATGGTGGAAGACAAGAAGTACGAAGAACAAGAAGAAGATGCCGTAGCGAAAGCCGGCGGAGGTACATCGGCAGTTGATCCTATCCTGTTTTCGATGTTAAAAGATTTAAGAAAAAAGTTGGCAAAAAAGTATGAATTGCCTCCTTTTGTGATTTTTCAGGATCCATCGCTCGAAGCGATGGCCACGAGCTATCCGGTTTCGGTAGCCGAGTTGCAGAATGTTCCCGGCGTAGGTCAGGGCAAAGCCCAACGCTACGGAAAAGAGTTTGCCGAACTTATAAAAAGGCACGTCGAAGAAAACGAAATTGAACGGCCCGACGATTTGGTGGTTCGTTCTGTGGCCAATAAAAGCAAACTTAAAGTATTCATCATTCAGAATATTGACCGAAAAGTGCCGCTCGACGATATTGCTGAGGCCAAAGGGCTGGAACTTAGTGAATTGTTGGATGAAATTGAGTCGATTGTTTATTCGGGAACAAAACTTAACCTCGATTATTTTATTAATGAGGTGATTGACCCCGATCATACCGATGATATTTATACTTACTTTAAGGAGGAGGCCGAAACCGACGATGTTCAAACTGCATTGAAAGAATTGGGCGAAAACGACTTTACTGAAGAAGAAGTGCGCATGATAAGGATTAAGTTTTTATCGGAGATGGGTAACTAAAATATCAACAAACAAATTACAGAGGGCGGGTTACCGCCCTTTTTTATATGGCACAGGTATTACCATACAAAAACGACAAAAGCGAAAAACGCCGGCAGGTGGCGCAAATGTTCGATAATATTGCAAAGCATTACGACTTTTTGAATATTTTGTTGTCGGCCGGCATCGACCGGTACTGGCGCAGGCAGGTTAGGCGAATGGTGAAGGCGTTTAACCCTACCGACATTCTCGATGTGGCTACCGGTACAGGCGACCTTGCTATTGCTTTGTCGAAAATTAAAAATGTGGTCGTTACCGGTGTCGATATTTCGGCCGAAATGATGAAGGTAGGGGCGGAAAAAGTCGCAAAGCGTAATTTGTCGCACCGCATTTCGTTTCAGGTGGCCGATGCCGAAAAATTGCCTTTTGAGGATGGAACCTTCGATGTAGTTACGGTGGCGTTTGGCGTAAGAAACTTCCAGAATCCGCAAGCCGGCTTAGCCGATATGCGACGCACCTTACGGAGAGGCGGTGCATTAGTTGTTCTGGAATTTTCGAAGCCATCGACTTTTCCGGTAAAGCAGCTGTTTGGATTCTATTCCAAATATATATTGCCGGCCATTGGTAAGTTGGTGTCGGGCGATGGTTCGGCTTATACTTACCTGCCCGAATCGGTGGCGGCATTTCCCGAAAGCAACGAATTTCTGAATCTGATGGCCCGCGCAGGGTTCATTCAAAACCGGCAGAAAAGATTATCGGCTGGTATTGTAACCATTTACATTGGCACAAACCCCTAAGGCGTTTTTGCAATTACAGAATATTTTCGACTATTTTGCGTTATAAAAAATAAAAACATTGAAAAACAGGTTTCTAATATTTGCCACACTTTTTTCGGTGTGTACCTCGATATTGCAGGCGCAAAAAGTTCCAAATTTGCAAAATTACGATAACGAACCCATGCATTTTGGGTTCAATCTTGGTACTAACTTTATGAATTTCAGGAGTGTTGCCAGTGGTATTCCCGATGCTGATGGTAATATGTGGTATGCCGAATTGCCTACACTTAATCCCGGATTTCATGTAGGGGTTACCGGCGATTTTAAACTCAATAACTATTTTGCTTTACGGTTGAACCCCGGAATCTCATTCGGGCAACGGGATATCGCCTTTGTGAATAGTGCCGGAACCCGCCGCGCCAAAGATATTGCGGTAAAATCGACTTTTATCGATATGCCGCTCTTACTAAAATATCGTGCCGTTCGCGATGGCAATGCACGAATGTATTTATTAGGTGGCGTAAATGGATCGCTCGATTTGGCCCGTAGTAAAAAAGACGACCTCATACTCAATCCTTGGGATTATTATCTCGAGTTTGGCGTGGGGAGCGATTTTTATTTAATGTATTTCAGATTTGGGGTAGAATTAAAGTACTCCCTGGGTATGACCGATGTGCTGTATCACGATAGACCGTTGACCGATAATTTCGATCCCCGGTATATGAAGTCGGTAAAATCTTTGAAATCGCAGATTATCACTATTTCATTCAATTTCGAGTAAAATTATGGTTCAGGAAGTTGCCATGAGGCTTTCGCCCCGCGATGCCAGCAATGAAGATTTTTATCTCTCCATTGTAGCGGCAGAATTGCGCATTCATGCCGAAGATATTTCGGCGATTGAGGTGATGCGAAAATCGATAGATGCACGGCAAAAGCGCGTGATTGTGGATGTGAAGTTTAAAGTGTACACCGGTAACGATAAACCCGAAGCCCGGTTCAACCCGATAGTTTACCCCGATGTAAGTGCTGCGGCACAGGTGGTAATTGTGGGTGCCGGCCCGGCCGGATTGTTTGCTGCATTGCGCTGTGTGGAACTCGGTTTGCGGCCTGTAATTATTGAACGTGGCAAAAACGTTCACGATCGTAAACGCGATATTGCTCAAATTACCCGCCGGCATGTGGTTGATCCCGATTCTAACTGGGGGTTTGGTGAAGGCGGCGCAGGCACTTTTTCGGACGGTAAACTGTACACCCGCAGCATTAAACGCGGCAATGTGCCCAAAATACTTGAAATTTTGGTTCAGCATGGGGCCAGTACCGAAATACTGGTGGATGCGCATCCGCACATTGGTACCGACAAATTACCGGGTGTAATTACCAACATCCGCAAAACGATAGAAAACTGTGGCGGGGCGGTTCATTTCTCGACCTGCGTTACAAAAATACTAACTACAGGCAACAAGGTTACCGGTGTGGAAACCCGCGACGGACAGCAATTTGCCGGACCGGTCATTTTGGCCACGGGCCATTCGGCACGCGATGTGTACCGCATGCTTAAAGCGCAGGGTATTACGCTGGAGGCTAAATCTTTTGCTATGGGGGTTCGTATCGAACACCCGCAAACACTCATTGATAATATACAGTATCATACCGATAAAGGCCGCGGGCCGTATTTGCCGGCAGCGGCCTATGCCCTCACTTCGCAGGTCGACGGTCGTGGGGTTTATTCGTTTTGTATGTGCCCGGGTGGCTTTATTGTGCCGGCCGCTACTGCCGCCGAAGAGTTGGTGGTAAATGGCATGTCGCCATCGGGCCGAAATTCGCAATGGGCCAACTCGGGCATTGTGGTTGAAGTACGCGATGAAGATTTGAAGCCGTACGCCGAAATGGGTGAACTGGCCGGCATGGCGTTTCAGCAACACATCGAAAAGTTGGCATGGGAACAAGGTGGTAAAACCCAAACTGCACCGGCTCAACGCATGGTCGATTTTGTAAACAATCATCATTCTGCAAAACTGCCCGCAACCTCATACACCCCCGGCATTGTGTCGTCCGACATTCACACCTGGTTGCCGCAAGCCATTGCCGCGCGACTAAAAAAAGGGTTCATCCAATTTGGCCAGCGCAACAAAGGCTATCTTACCAACGAGGCGGTTCTGCTTGGTGTTGAATCGCGCACCTCATCGCCGGTACGAATACCACGCGATCGCGAAACCTATCAGCATATCGCTTTCGAAGGATTGTTTCCTTGTGGCGAAGGGGCAGGGTACGCCGGCGGTATTGTGTCGAGTGCTATTGATGGCGAAAATTGTGCGGATGCCGTAAAAAAATGGATTTAATAACACTGGTAATCGTATACAATTACTTTATAAGTGTTCATTTTAGTGGAAATAGCCCCTTTTTTGCATATAATGTCGCTATTTTTGCATTGTGCAAATACAAAAAGTTTATATCATGAAAATATCTAATTTCATATTATCATTGCCGCTTATAGCGGCAAGTTCAGTGATGTCGCAGCAAAAACCCAATATTTTGTGGGTAACGATCGAAGATACTTCGCCGCAATTTATTGGTTGCTATGGCAACAAAGATGCGCGCACACCGGTTATAGATAAGTTAGCCGCCGAGGGTGTAAGGTTTACCAATGCATTTTCGACCGGCACTGTTTGTTCGCCAAGCCGGTCGGCTATTATCACCGGCGTAAAAACCTATCAGATGGGCACCGGTAATCACCGGAGTAATTACCCCATTCCCTCCGAAATAAAAGGCTTTCCGTACTACATGCAACAAGCCGGTTACTATACCACCAATAATGCAAAAACCGACTACAATGTGGGTAATGTGGGTCAGTTTACCAAACAAGCCTGGGACGAATGTTCTAAAACAGCCGGGTGGTGGAACCGTAAACCGGGTCAGCCGTTTTTTGCGGTATTTAATTTCGAAAATTCGCACCAGTCGCGTACAATGACCGAATCGTACGATTGGTACAGGAAGAATGTGTTCGATAACCTGTCGCCAAAGGAACAGATTTCGGACAATGCGTTCGAAATGCCGCCATTCTATCTCAATTCGCCCGAAATGCGTAAACAGTTTGCCCGCGTTTACAATTCTATAAAGCTCACAGATAATAATATTGGCGATTTGCTGAAGCGGTTAGATGCCGACAAGCTTACCGACAGCACCATTATTGTGTTTTATGCCGACCATGGCGAGGGTATGCCACGCGGCAAAACGAATGGGATTAACTTTGGTTACCGGGTGCCGTTTATAATCTGGTTTCCTGAAATGTACAAGAATCTGTCGCCATGGGGTGTCGGCGGTGTCGTCACCGATGAGCTGGTCGATTTCGAAGACCTGGCACCAACGGTTATTGCACTGGCTGGCGGAAAGGTTCCCGATTACATGAAAGGTCGCAAGCTTTTGGGTAAACAACGGTCGGAACCGGCCACCCATTTGGTTCTTTCGGCCGACAGGTCGGATAATGGCATCGACATGGTGCGAAGTGTAACCAACGGCCGATATATGTATTCGCGTAACTTTTTGCCGTTTATGCCCGAAGCCCGCTATATTCGCTACATGGAAATTGGCGAAATAAAACAGCAGATGCGTAAAGATTTGGCCGACCATAAACTAAATGAGTTACAGGCCGGCTTGTTTAACGAGAGGCCTGCGGAGTTTCTTTTTGATATAGCAAACGATATTTGGGAAACCAACAATTTGGCTGCCGACCCAAAATATGCATCGGTACTTAAAACCATGCGGAAACAACTCGACGACGAGGTGCTTGCATCGCGCGATGTGATGTTTTTGCCCGAGTATCAGATTGGATTGCTATCCGAAAATACTACGGCTTACGAATATCGGTTGGATGATAAAAAATATCCCATAAAAGAGATTTACGATGCGGCCGGGTTATCGGGGTTCAGAACAAAAGATGTTGCTAAAAAGCAGGTTCAGCTATTAAAAAGCACGAACGACATTGTGCGGTTTTGGGCTATTGTGGGTTTACGTTCGCAAAATGCCGCCACGCAAACAACCTGTAAAAAAGCAATTGAAAAAGCCATGATTACGGCATCGGCCATTGCTTACGACACATTTGGGAGTGGTTCGGCCAAAGAAAACCTGATAAAATTTATTGGCTCGGATAATAACGATTTGGCATTAATGACGGTAAACTACCTCTTGTATGTCGGCGACAAAAAACCTTTTGTTGATGCCATAAATCTGGCTCACGACAATAAAAACAACGGTTACAATGTTAGGGCTGCCTGCTACGATTTTTTGGGAAGTTTGGGTTTAGTGGAAAATAATTCTGAGAATAAGGATTAGTACATGCGGTAAACTCATTTGCCCAAAGTGAATTGGGTTTAGGAGTTAACGAATTTATATTGCTTTAAATCGCAACAAAAAGGCACCCGAAACGGTGTCTTTTTTTATTTAACTGGTTATTTCGGCTGAACCTAAGCTACACGTTGAGGATTTCCGCCGGGAGGGAAAGGCCCTGCAAATCTGTGGCACGTTTTCCGCCGGGAGGGAAAGGCCCTGCAAACCTGCGGCACGGTTTCCGCCGGGAGGGAAAGTCTCTGCAAACCTGCGGCACGGTTTCCGCCGGGAGGGAAAGGCTCTGCAAATCTGCGGCACGATTTCCGGCTTGTGAGAACCCGGCATAAAAAAGGGGTGCCCAATTGGCACCCCCTCCATTATTCCTTTATGAAATGGCTATTTGCTTTGGTGGTTGTGGTTTGGCTTCTTCGCGTTTTGGGATGTGAATACTCAGTAGGCCATTT
>QKHT01000264.1 GCA_003249935.1 Bacteroidota bacterium | reverse complement strand
CCGCTAAAGTTACGGTTGTTGCACCCGAAATATGCCCCGAAATCCGGCAACTGACACAAGATCATTTTACACTCATCGTACAACCATACAATACTCATTATTTGCATAACGCACATCTGGTATTTGCGACCACCAATAATGCGGTGCTGAACCAACAGATTGCGACTGATTGTAAGCATTCAGGCATTCTGTGCAATGTGGCTGATGATAATGAAGCCGGCGATTTTGTGATGCAATCATCAGCCTCGTCCGGTGGGCTCGAAATATCGGTGGGCACGGGCGGCCAACTTCCCTGGCTGGCACGACATCTTCGTGAGGCTATCGAACGGCGACTAAAAACCCCCGAAATCGGGAAACTGATGCACGAAATGATTGAAATTCGTCGTGAAGTGGTTGCAAAACCATTGACCGTGGCCGAAAAACGCAGCGAACTGCAATTACGTTTACTTCCATTAGCCAAAGCAACCGAATCGTTGCTATTATCGGCCGAAATCGAGATTAAACAATGAACCACACTATTATCATTGGCACCCGCGGCAGTAAACTGGCGCTGGCACAGGTCGAACTCACCCGGCAAGCGCTGCTTTCCGCATTTCCCGACATTGACGTACAGGTTAAAATCATAAAAACTATTGGCGACGTGATGCTCGATGTGCCGCTATCGGGCTCAATTGCCAAAGGCTTTTTTACTTCGGAAATCGAAGCGGCTCTTTTTGCAAGAACCATAGATTTGGCCGTGCACAGCATGAAGGATTTACCGGTAGGATTGCCCGAGGGCCTTACTATTGGCGGGGTGCTGCCACGTGCCGACGCGCGCGATGTGCTGGTTAGCAATGGCGATTTAGGGCTGAACCAATTGCCCGAGGGGGCTACGGTATGTACATCGAGCCTGAGACGCCGGCTGCAACTGCTCTCACTTCGGCCCGATGTTACAGTTGGCGAAATTCGGGGCAATGTGGACACCCGCCTTCGTAAAATGCAGTCGGGCGTTTGCGATGCACAAATTCTGGCTGCGGCCGGTTTGGTGCGACTCGGACTCGAAAGCCGCAAAGCTACCTATCTCGATCCGAAGGTTTTTGTACCTGCTCCGGCTCAAGGCGCCATAGCCATTGAATGTCGCGCGAACGATGCAAAAATACGCGACTTTTTGGGAGCGATTAATCACGATGATACCCGCTTTTGCGCCGATACCGAACGAAGCTTACTCACCGCCATTGGTGGTGGCTGCCATTTGCCGTTTGGCTGTTATTGCGAACCAATAGACCAGGGTTACAACCTTTATATTTTTGTGGCCAACGCCGATGGTTCGAACCACAAAACCGAAACCATGGTGATTACACGCCACAATGCGGCCGAAATGGTTCAGCAAAAAGGAAAAGAGATACAATTGGTTTACAAATTCGCCTGCGAATAACGGGCTCAATACCTCTGAAGTTGAAAACATCCAAAGTATATCTGGCAGGAGCCGGGCCGGGCGACGAGGAACTGGTGACTATAAAAACAATCAACGTTTTGAAGCAGGCCGACGTGGTGGTTTACGACTATCTGGCCAATAACCAATTGCTTAGCTACTGTAAACCGGGTTGCGAAAAAATATATGTCGGTAAAAAATCGGGCGACCATACCCTATCGCAACAAGGCATAAACGAACTACTGGTATCCTGCGCCCAAAAATACGCCACGGTTGTTCGCCTCAAAGGGGGCGACCCGTTTGTATTCGGCCGTGGTGGTGAAGAGGCACTCCACCTGCTCCAACAGGACATTGCATTCGAAATCATTCCCGGCATCACCTCGGGCATTGCGGCACCGGCCTACGCCGGCATTCCGGTCACCCACCGCGGCATGAGTGCGGGTGTATCGCTCATTTCGGGTCATAGTGCCGATACCCGGTGGCAGGCTCTTGCCCAAAGCGAACTGACTTTGGTTTTTTACATGGGCGTTGAAAAGCTCGATGAAATA
>QKHT01000176.1 GCA_003249935.1 Bacteroidota bacterium | reverse complement strand
AAGAAAGTAACATTTGTAACCTCCGGCGAAATAACCTTTACAACCAAAGGAAATAAATCGTGGCTTTGGGAAGTTCCAACTGATGTCTCCAATATCTATATAAACAAAAACACCAGAGTAAATGGGGCTTTTCACTCAAAAGCAACATTAACAATCGAAGGCGAAGACCGCAAAACGTCGGAAGTTTATGGCACTGAAACCCGAAGTTGGCCTCAGGCAAATGGCCTCACTGCTTACCAAATTTGTTCGTTTCAGAATTTTGGAGGTACCATGACCATTAAAAATCTTACCTCGCGCAATCCCCGCGCTTTTCATGTCAGGGGCTGGGGTACAAAAATGATGGTTTCGTATTGCGATTTTATTGACACGCGCGGCGGTAGTGGAAACCATAGCGATGGTGTAGAAGGTGGTGATGGTTCTGTTTTTGATCACTGCTATTTCGAAACAGGCGACGATATTATTAAGGTCTATTTCAATATTTTAGTAACCAATTGTGTTATTAATATGGTCGAAAATACCGTGCCAATTCAGTTAGGTTGGGGCGATTATTCGAATGGCAAAACAGGTACGTTTCGTAATTTAAAAATATATGGTAATTCGGGTCGAGGAGCGGTTTCAAATGCCATAATTAATGGAAGAACCGGCAAATACAATGTCACCGTAAATATTGACAGTTGTGATATAGAAAATACGAACGCAGCATGGGTCACACTGAACGAAACAACTACCGGATTAAAATGTAATGTTACCAATGCCAAAATTAAAGTAAAAACGCATGTAGGTAAATATTTAAACGGCCCCTACACAACATCCATTTGTGGGACAAATAGTCAGGATGCTGTGTATAATTGTATGGGCGCAACAAATGTTTTCACAATTAACAGTGAAAATGGTAATGCTGTTTACCCAAATCCTGCATCTGATTTTATTTATACCAAAAATTTAGGTGAGGATATTGAAATTTTCGATGTTCAAGGAAGAGTGGTGTTATCCAAAAATTGTGCATTGGGGGCAAATCAGAAAATTTCTATTCAGAAATTGAAATCGGGAATCTATTTTGTCAATTCAAAAGAGGGCGTTTGTAAATTTATAAAGCGTTGATAGTATGATATTTGCAAAAGAAATATGTAAGTCATTTATTGCAATAGTTTTTCTGAGTCTGTACGCAACCATAAAGGCGCAATCGGTCGGTGAATTGATTAGTGGCTATTCGGGAAATATGAAATGGAATGATTTAACAAAAACGGTTACATTTCTCACTTCGGGCGACGTTGTTTTTCCTGAAAAAGGTGTTAAGTCGTTTATTTGGGTTATTCCAACATCGGTTACAAATGTGGTCATAAAGAAAGATGTTCGGGTAAATGCCGTATTTCATTCGCATGCCGACGTATGCATCGAAGGCGAAGACCGGAAAACCTCAGTGGTGTATGGCACCGAATTGCAATCGTGGCCGCAAAAGCACCGAGTTGTGGAATACACCATTTGTACTTTTCAGAATTTTGGCGGAACCATGACGATTAAGAACCTTACATCGCTCAATCCACGCGGATTTCATGTGCGCGGATGGGGTACGACAATGATGGTTTCGTATTGCGATTTTTTGGATACACGTGGCGGTCATGGCAACCACAGCGATGGTGTTGAAGGGGGCGATGGCTCCGTATTCGACAACTGCTATTTCGAAACCGGCGACGACATCTTCAAAGTCTATTTCGACATTTTGGTAACTAACTGCACCATAAAAATGGTTCAAAACACAGTACCCATCCAGTTAGGATGGGGAAGCTACTCCGATAGAAAAACCGGTACTTTTCGCAATCTGAAACGCGGTGCGGTAGATAATGCCATTATCAACGGACGGAGAGGCAAATATAACGTAACGGTAAACATTGATGGTTGCGACATAGATAATCCGAACGCCGTGTGGGTTGCGCTTAACGAAACCACAACCGGGTTGAAGTGCAATGTGCCCAACGCAAAAATCAATGTTAAATCGCATACCGGCCAATTCATGAACGGGAAATACGAACTTAACATTTGTGGTTTCGATACACAATTAAATCAATACAACTGCATAAATAAGTAATACGAAATTAAAATTCAGTACGACATGAAATTAATCCGCCTTTTAACAGCCCTTACTATTATAATTCTATTTGGCTGTAAACCAACAACTAAAGAGGTTGTTTCTTCAACGCTAAGCAGTGAACAATGGAGAAGCCTCACGCCCACTCCACCAATGGGCTGGAACAGTTGGGATTCGTACCGTGGCACCATTTCGGAAGCACAATTTCGTCCGATTGTCGATTTTTTTGCCGATAAAATGAAACCTTTCGGCTGGGA
>QKHT01000287.1 GCA_003249935.1 Bacteroidota bacterium | reverse complement strand
TTGTACGACCAAATGCCCGACCCCAAATTTGTGATTGCAATGGGTGCATGTGCCATTTCGGGTGGACCGTTTATATACAACTCGTACAGCGTGGTTCGCGGTGTGGACACCTTTCTGCCGGTTGACGTGTACATTCCCGGTTGTCCGCCACGACCCGAAGCACTGCTTTACGGCATGATTCAACTTCAGGAGAAGATAAAAAAACTGAATTTCAAGGCCGATAACGGTCAGGAAATAAAAATGGAAGAGTAATGGAAGTAGCTGAACTTTTGCAATACATAACCCCAATATCGGATGACATTGAGGTAAAAGCAGGCAAACAATACGCCGAAATCGTTGTATCGTTTGAAAAACTGCATCCGTTGATGACGGTTTTGCGCCAAACTCCGGCGTTGCAATTCGACTATCTGTTTAATTTAACAGCCATAGACTTTGCCGACAGAATGGAATTAAACTACCATCTGCAGGCAACCGGTTCAGCCCAAACCATAATGGTAAAGGCCGTACTGCCCAACAGAACAGAGCCGGAGATACAGAGTGTGAGCGATTTATACCTCGGGGCAGAATTTCACGAGCTGGAGGCTTACGATCTATTTGGCATTGTATTTATCGGACATCCTAAATTACGGCGAATTTTTTTAACCGACGAGTGGCAGGGATTTCCCATGCGAAAAGATTATTCAGACGACCACATTGTGGTTCGATAACGAAAAATTCCAATTACAAAATGGCTGATTCGAATCAACTAAAAAACTTTGGCGGCATGCATCGTTTGCTTGCCGAAACGGCCGAACGGGTTGAGCTTGAGAGCGTAGAAGTAATGTATCCGCCCCAGCAAATACTGGACGACCGCATTGGCCGCCGACAGGAATTTACCATAAATATGGGGCCACAACACCCATCGACACACGGAGTACTTCGATTGCTGGTAACGCTTAAAGGCGAAACGGTAGTACACGTTGAACCCCATTGCGGCTATATTCATCGCGGCATTGAAAAGATGTGCGAGCGACTCACTTATCCGCAAATTGTACATCTTACCGACCGGCTCGACTATTTATCGGCGCATATTAACAACGAAGCAGTATGTCTTTGTGTTGAGAATGCACTTGAAACCGAAGTCCCCGATCGGGTAAAATATATTCGCACCATAATGGGCGAGCTGAACCGTATTGCCTCGCATCAGCTATGGTGGTGCGCCATGGGAATGGACATGGGGGCATTGACCACCTTTTTTTACGGATTGCGCGACAGAGAAAAGATATTGGATATTTTCGAAAAAAACTGTGGCGGACGACTGTTGGTTTCGTACAACACACCCGGCGGTTTGATGTATGATATACAACCTGATTTTCAACAAGATGTAAAGGATTTTATCAAATATTTCAGAACCAAAATAGGCGAATACGACGAACTGCTTACCGGCAATGTAATATTCAGGGAACGAACCATCGGATTGGGACATTTGAGCAGGGAGACAGCCATAAGTTATGGCGTTACCGGCCCATCGGGACGCGGTTCGGGCTTTGCATGCGACATTCGCAAAGTAGCACCTTACAGTGCTTATGACAAGGTATCGTTCAACGAAATATTGTTTAACGAAGGCGACACCTATGCCCGCTACAAGGTGCGTATTGCCGAAATGTACGAGTCGATGAGCATTATTGAGCAACTGATTGACAATATTCCCGAAGGCAGCCACACCGCAAAAATGAAACCGATAATAAAGCTGCCGGAAGGCGAATACACACAACGGGTGGAATCGGCTCGCGGTGAGTTTAACATATCGATTGTATCCACTGGCGAAAAAACACCCCATCGGGTAAAATTCCGATCGCCCAACTTTTGCAACTTATCGGCACTTCCTGAAATGGTTAAGGGTACTAAAATAGCCGACATTGTAGCGATTATGGGTTCGTTGGATTTGGTTATTCCGGATATCGACAGGTGAATTGAGATATGAGATATGAGATGTGGGATATGAGATATGAGAATTCAGGGTGTAAGCA
>QKHT01000042.1 GCA_003249935.1 Bacteroidota bacterium | reverse complement strand
GCTAAATTTAAGATATTCATTCGTTATATGTTATTTTATCAATACCAAAATCATAAATACTACAAATAACGCGCTCATTACAAAGGCAAAACCATACTTTTGTAATTGGCCCGACTGTAATTTTTTAATGCCAATCGACGACATCAGCGTGCCCCATGCAAAACTGTTTATAAAACCATCCACAACCAATCGGTCAAACCGGGCCACGCCTTTCGCTACGCCGTTTATCAACAGGTTTTTCGATATAAAGAGATAGATTTCGTCGATCATAAATTTGCGGTAAATCACCGTGTATAACCGGCCAAACAAATTGGCCGCTTTTTCGGGTTTATCCGATGGTTTCATGTACATCAACATAGCCAGTGCAATGCCGCCAACGGCTACTAATACCGACAGCGAAGCCACCAGCAGGTTCATTTCGCCATGATGCGCTCCACCCGAAGGTGTTACAAACAGGCCGAACGGTATCCAACCGGCAACTACCGACATTACCGCTAAGAATATCATGGGTACAATCATCGAAAGTGGCGATTCGTGCGGTGTATGATGGTAATCGTTGTCTTTTCCCCAAAACATCGAGAAATAGAGACGAAACATATAAAAAGCAGTAAGGCCGGCTACCACAGTGCCCACAATATAAAGCGGCATGTTTTGGTTAAAGGCAGCGGCCAAAATTTCGTCCTTGCTAAAAAATCCGGCAAAAGGCGGAATGCCCGATATTGCCAAACAGGCAATCAACCAGGTGATATGGGTTATGGGCATATATTTTCGTAAGCCACCTGCATCGGATATAGAATTTTTGTGGATGGCATGGATCACCGAACCGGCACCTAAAAAGAGCAGTGCCTTAAACATGGCATGGGTAAACAGGTGAAACATCGAAGCGGTAAATCCCAATCCTTCTTCGCCTGCGAAACCCGATACACCCAATGCCAGCATCATGTAGCCAATTTGGCTCATGGTCGAAAATGCCAAAATCCGTTTAATGTCGGTTTGTGTACAGGCTATGATTGCGGCAATAAGCGACGATATGCCGCCAACCCAGCCCACAACATGCAAGGCATCGGGCGCCGAAAATACAAACGCTCCGAACAATCGGGCCACCAAATATACACCCGCAACCACCATGGTGGCCGCATGAATCAGTGCCGATACCGGGGTAGGACCCTCCATGGCATCGGGTAACCAGATATGCAGCGGAAACATGGCCGATTTGCCGGCTCCACCCATAAAAATAAGCAGCAGAGCCCAGGTTACAACCGACATCCCGGCAAATGTAATCGGTATGGCACTTCTGATGGCCATATTCTGCGGATCGTTGAGCGAGATAAAATCGTACGATTGTGTAAAATAGTACGATTGTGTAAAATAGGTCAGTGCAATAATGCCAATCAGAAAGCCAAAATCGGCAAAACGCGTAACGATAAATGCCTTTTTTGCTGCCGCTACGGCCGATGGTTTATCGTAGTAATAACCAATTAACAGAAATGACGACAATCCCACTAATTCCCAAAAAACATACATCTGAAAAATGTTGGTGGCTACAACCAATCCGTACATCGAAAACGAAAAGAGCGAAAGGTATGCGTAAAATCGTGTAAATCCGGGTTCACCCTTCATATACCCGAAACTGTAAATATGCACCATCAGCGAAATGGTCGATACCACCACCAGCATCATTACCGAAATCGGATCAACCAAAATACCCATGTCGACATGCAGGGCCGCCGAAAATTTCAACCATACCATGTTTAACGCCACTATCGGTGTATACGCTGTTTCGCCGGTATGCGCACCAAAATAGGTGGCGGCGGCTGCCAGTGCGGCAATAAACGTTACGGCAATGGCTGAGGTGCCGATTAATCCCGCCACTTTAGGCGAAAACCTGTGCCCCGCCAATCCGTTTATCAAAAACGAAATAAACGGTACAATTAGCACCAAAATAAGATAACTATAATCACTCATCAGTACGGCTGTTTAGTGTTTTAGTTTATTAATATTGTCGATATCGGTCGATGCATACCTGCGGTAAACATTCAGAATAATGGCAATGGCTACTGCCGCTTCTGCTGCGGCAACGGCAATGTTAAACAGTACAAATATCTGTCCGTCCACTTTGTCGGCGTACAAAAACTTGTTGAATGCAACCATGTTGATGTTTACTGAGTTGAGAATAAGCTCGGTAGATATTAAAATGGCAACCATGTTTCGCCGAACAAGAAAGCCGTAAACGCCGATAAAAAACATCAGCGTGCTTAATATCAGAAAATGTGAAATTGGAATCTCCGAAAGCATATTATTCGTTTTTTTGTTTTTTTGCAATAACTATGGCACCCACCATGGCTGCCAACAACAATATCGTAATGACCTCAAACGGCAATACATACCCACCGGCACCACGCCCCAAAAGACTAAACCCTAACTGACGCATCGAATTTTCAAGGGGTGGTAATCCGCTCGGTTTAAAATCGAAAGTAAGTATGGCCCATGAGGTAATCAGTGCCCCGGTTCCACAAAGCAGCGCACTGGCCATACTCTTTTTTCGCGATACCCGCTCGAATTTAAGATCGATGTTGCTGGTAAGCATAATCGAAAAAATAATGAGTACAATAATTCCACCGGCATAAATCATGAGTTGAACCGCCCCCTGAAAGTAATAATCCATCAAAAAGAAGAGTGCGGCAATGCCTATCAGGGCAAAAAGCAGATATACCGCCACCCGCAAAATTTTTCGTCCCACCACGGTAAGAATCGAAAAAATCAGTATAATGGCCGATATAAAGTAAAAGAAGAACTGTTCCATCCTATATTGTTTCTTTGGTTGAACCTTGATTGCTGTCTTTTGGTGCGGCTGCCGGGGCTTTCTTCTCTTTTTCGAGAAGCGACGATCCCGGAAGATTTAATGTTTTGGTGAGATTTTGACGGTTGTAAACGGCATGCTCAAATTTGTTGCCAAATTCAATGGCATCCTGCGGACAGGCTTTTACGCACAACCCGCACAAGGTACATTGTTCCAAATGATAAATATATCCATCCAAAACCTTTACCTGTTTTTCGTTCCGAACCTCCATCCTGCTTATTACTTCGATGGATCCGTTGGGGCAAGCCAGCGAACATAATCCGCATGCCGTGCATCTGTGCTTGTTGTCGGCATTGTGTGGCATGGTTACCTCGCCTTTCGATCGTTGAGGCAAAATAAGCGTATCGCGGTTATCCGGATATTGCTGCGTTACTATTTCGCCGGGCGACACAAAATATTTTCCCGTAATGCGCATTCCGGTAAATAACGATTTTAGCCCTTTGAAAAAACCTGAAAAATATCCCATTGTTTTACTATTATTTTTTATCTGTTAATTGAGTGAGATTGA
>QKHT01000286.1 GCA_003249935.1 Bacteroidota bacterium | reverse complement strand
ATCGTGCTTAATAACCTTTTCGTACTCTTTATCGGCATTTTTACGAAACTCACCAATCCATGCATCGTGCCGGTTTACAGCCACACCTTTGGTAAGCATTGGCAACGTTTTCTTTACGTTACCAAGTACGGCCACATCGGCTTTGATGTTTTTATTTATTTCCGAAGGATCTATTTCGAGGTGAATAACCTTGGCTTGTTTGGCATATGTTTTGGTATCGCCGGTTACGCGGTCGTCGAAACGCATGCCCACGGCAATCAGCAAATCGCATTCGTTGGTTTTAAGATTGGGACCATAATTACCATGCATGCCCAACATACCCATATTCAATGGATGATCCACCTTCATGGCCGAGGCACCGAGCAGCGTCCATGCAAACGGAATACCCGTTTTTTCGACAAAAGCCTTAAACTCTTCTTCGGCATTACCCAAAACAACTCCCTGACCGCATAATATAAATGGTTTACGCGCCGCATCAATAAGCTCAATGGCCTCTTCGATGCTTGTAAGGTTTATAATTGGTTCGGGCACATAACTACGTATTTTAGTACATTTTTCGTATTTAAAATCGAGCATTCCAAATTGTGCATCTTTGGTAATATCTACCAATACAGGCCCCGGACGGCCGGTTCGTGCAATATAAAATGCTTTGGCTATAATTTCGGGAATTTCGGCAGCCGAAGTTATCTGGTAGTTCCATTTGGTTACCGGCATGGTAATCCCAACCACGTCGGTTTCCTGAAATGCATCGGTTCCCAACAGCGGACTTGCCACCTGACCGGTAATACAAACCATGGGGGTTGAGTCGATCATGGCATCGGCAATACCGGTTACAAGGTTAGTAGCACCAGGACCCGAAGTAGCGATACACACCCCAACTTTTCCCGACACACGGGCCAAACCCTGAGCTGCATGTACTGCGCCCTGTTCGTGGCGGGTAAGAATGTGTTTTAACTTGTCCTGATAGTCGTAAAGCGCATCGTAAACCGGCATAATTGCACCGCCGGGATAGCCGAAAACGGTGTCGATGCCCTCCTCAAGTAACGAGAGAATCAACGCCTCTGAACCTGTAATTCGTTTTGTGCTCATATTGTATGTTTTATTACTTTTTTATTCTGTTTGAACCTATTCTCTGAGATTGATGTGAGATTGAATGGATTGAGAGGGATTGATACGCTTTGCCTTTAGCATTTTGCCATTCACCTTCCATTCTCAATTAACCATTATTACTCCACCAACCGTACTGCGCCTAGATCGGCCGAACTCACCATATTAGCATAAGCCTTGAGTGCTTTCGAAATCAACCGCGGACGGGGTTGTGGCTTGAATGCCATGGCACCTTTAGCCAGTTCGGCTGTACGTCGCGCTTCGAGTTCTTCATCCGTAACCACCACATTAATGGATCTTTCGGGAATGTTGATTTCTATCGTGTCGCCATCTTTTACCAAACCAATGGCACCACCGGCAGCAGCCTCCGGCGATACGTGCCCGATGCTGAGTCCCGAGGTTCCACCCGAAAAACGCCCATCGGTAACCAATGCACATGCTTTGCCAAGTTTTTTCGACTTGATGTACGATGTGGGGTAAAGCATTTCCTGCATACCCGGTCCACCTTTGGGACCTTCGAACGTAATGATGACCACATCGCCGGCGTTTACCTTTCCACCCAGGATACCTTTACAGGCATCGTCCTGCGATTCGAAAACGCGCGCAACACCTTTAAAACGAAAAATTGACTCATCGACACCGGCGGTTTTAACCACACACCCTTTTTCGGCAATATTACCAAAGAGAATAGCCAGACCGCCATCCTTAAAATACGCATGTTCGATATCGCGAATACAACCTTTGGCACGATCGGTATCGAGTGCTTTGTACGTAGATGACTGCGACCCCATTTTGAGGTTAAAGAATCCACCCGGCGCACTGGTGTATATATTTTTTACCTCGTCCGATACATTAACGTTGGTAATGTCGTACTGTTCAATGGCCTGTGCCAAAGTAAGACCATCGGCACGCGA
>QKHT01000113.1 GCA_003249935.1 Bacteroidota bacterium | reverse complement strand
TTTACCTACGACGAGTTGTGCCGCATAAAGGAAACCACCGAAACCTATCCCGGTCTTACCGCGCCTTACCGCAAAAGCTATGGCTACGATGGCATAAGCCGCCCGGTACGCGAAACATGGACCGATTATGGGGTTTCTATATTGAACCGCTTTCAGGAAGGCTCGGGAATTTTGAACCAAATTTACCTCGAAACAACCGAAGACAACAAACAGGTCTCTGAAAGGTCGGTTGCACCAGAGATGAGGCGATGTTATTGGTGCCATGCTTCAGATGAGTATTTTGTGGGCAATATCTTCTGAGTTTCGGAAACGGTGAATCTGTAATTTTTTCATAACTTTGGGCGCGTTAATAAAACTGTAATTTATGGTATTGGATATTAAGGGTAATCACGTGGTAATATGCGATAGTATTATCGACGAATTGCCGAAACATCTCACAGAAGTACGTAGCAATAATATATTTATTCTTTCCGACAGTAACACCAATAGGTTGTGTGTTGAACCATTATTGAGGATTGATGCACTTCAATCGGCTCACCGGATTATTGTTCCGGCCGGCGACGAGAATAAAAATCTTAAGTCATTGGCCGAAATCTGGCGCTATTTGTCGCAAAATGGTGCCGACCGTAAATCGTTACTAATCAATATTGGTGGCGGAATGATTACCGATTTGGGCGGTTTTGCCGCTTCGACCTTTAAACGTGGTATTGCATATATCAATATTCCCACAACATTATTGGGTACAGTGGATGCTGCCGTTGGCGGTAAAAACGGTATTAACTTCGACCGACTGAAAAACGAAATCGGAAATATCAATCCTGCAAAGGCCGTATTGGTAGATAACAGCTTTTTAGCCACCCTCGACAAAGAGAATTTCTTGTCGGGATATGCCGAAATGATTAAACATGCACTTATTACCAGCGACGAAGAGTGGGAAAGTATTTATCGTTACGATCTCAAGAAACGCGATCTCGCCGAACTCAACGAAAAAGTGGGACGCTCGGTGCTTATCAAAGGCAAAATCATTGAGCAGGATCCCACCGAAAAATACCTTCGTAAAGCACTCAATTTCGGTCATACCATTGGCCATGCATACGAAAGTTTTTCGTACGATGTGCAAAAACCGGTGCTTCATGGGTATGCCATCAGCATGGGTATGATTTGCGAGCTTTTTCTGGCACACAAGTTATATGGTTTCCCAAAAGATAAACTCGATAGTATTGTGTCGTATCTCAAGGATACGTACGGTTATATGCCGTTCGAAACGACCGACTATGCCAAAATTTTCGAATACATGAAGCACGATAAAAAGAACGAAGATGGTAAATTCAATTTTTCGCTCATTGCAAACATTGGCGATTTGAAGTTGAATACCGAATGCGATGTGGCTCAAATTACCGAGTCGCTCGATTTTTATCGTAACGTCATGTCTTAATTTTATATTTCCATCACATGCAATATTCATTACTTGCTCCCACATCGGTCGATTGCACCATAAAACTTCCTGCATCCAAAAGCATCAGTAACCGTGTGCTTATTATCAATGCATTAAGTTATAGTGGGTTGCCTATCGAAAACTTAGCCGAAAGCGACGATACCCGTGTTTTGGTTCAAGCCTTAAACTCGTCGGAGAATGTGTTCGATGTGGGGCCCGCAGGAACCTCGATGCGCTTTTTGACCGCCTTTTTGTCCAAAATATTTGGTGAATGGGTGGTTACCGGTAGCGAGCGAATGAAAAACAGACCCATAAAGGTGTTGGTGGATGCGCTTACCGAATTGGGTGCAAAAATAGAATATGTTGAAAAGGAGGGGTATCCGCCATTACGGATTTTTGGATGTGCACTGTACGGAAAAACGCTTAAACTTCAGGGTAATATCAGCAGTCAGTACATTTCGGCATTGCTCATGATTGGTCCGATGGTTCAGAATGGACTGACGATTGAACTCGAAGGCGAGGTGATTTCAAAACCTTATATTGAAATGACTTTGTCGTTGATGCGCTATTTCGGTATCGAAAGTGAATGGAACGGTGCGCGTATCACCATTCCGCAACAAAACTATGCGGTAAAACCATTTTATGTGGAAAGCGATTGGTCGGCTGCATCGTATTGGTACAGTATTGCCGCGTTGTTACCAGGAAGTAAGGTGATTTTGCCCGATCTCTTTGGCGAAAGTACTCAAGGCGACAGTAAAGTGGCCTCGCTGTTTGCCGAAATTGGCGTTGAATCGGCATATGGTTCAAGCCAGGTAACCATTACCTCGCGCGAGGTGCATCTCAATCGCTTTGCGTACGACTTTACCAATCAGCCCGATTTAGCACAAACTTTTGCCGTTTGTTTGGCTTTAAAGCATATTCCGTTTCGCCTCGAAGGCTTGCAGAGTCTTCGGATAAAGGAAACCGATCGCATTGCCGCATTAATTGCCGAATTACGCAAACTGGGCTATCTGCTCGAAGAAACCCGGCCGGGTGTGCTTGAATGGAAAGGGGAAAAAATAGCGGTTGAACCATCCATTTGTATCGATACTTACGAAGATCACCGGATGGCCATGGCCTTTGCACCGGCTGCTGTGATGTTTCCGGATATTAAAATTGCTGAACCTAAGGTGGTTAGTAAGTCGTATCCGGGGTTTTGGAACGATTTGGAATTGGCTGGTTTTACCATAAAAAAATAACAGTGGTGAATTATTTAGATGATGCTTACACACCGCCTCCGTTAAAAGAGGGCACCGACTATTATCTCGATCCCAATGGCTATCGGGTGTTTACCGAAGCCTATCATCTCAATCGCGGGTATTGTTGCGGCAATGGCTGCCGGCATTGCCCCTATTTTCCGAAACATATTAAAGGTAACAGAACCACCCGCGATTAATGATGCTTGGATCTTATCAGCGGAGAGCAAGCCAACTGGCCGAAAAGGAGTCGTGGGTTATTCGGTTTATAACGCGAATTTTCCCCCGATTAAAATGGTTGCGCTTTACGGTATTGTTCAGGTATATCGACGATGTAAAGGTTCTTTTGTCGCTGGTTCGCGATTATTATACAAAAAAATATACCCAAATCCCGTACCGCAGTATTGTGGCGATACTCAGCTTTTTTCTTTATCTGGTTTCTCCCTTCGATTTCGTGCCCGATTTTATTCCATTTATTGGCTATATCGACGATCTTGTGGTGTTTCGCTTTGTTATGAAACAGATTAAATTCGATTTGGAGGCCTATAAAAGAGCCCGGGCTCAATGGCTCCATTCCGAAACCTAAGCGTGTATTTTGGCATTGGCCAGTTGTTGCAGATCCATGCCCGAAAAATTGCCCGACGTCATAATCAGCAGCGTTTTCCCTGCGCAGTTTACCTCTTTTAATAAGTTTTGAATGGTCACCGGATGGTCAATTGCCTTTACTTCCGGGCCAAATGCGGCTTCAGCCTCGGTAACAGTAAAGGGTTCTAACTTTTTTGCTGCTACAACCTGTGGGTCGAAATATACATAGGCCTCGTCGGCCGCAGCAAGTGTGTTGTAATACTGGTTCAAAAATGCCTTGTTGAGACTGCTGAATGTGTGTAATTCCAGTATCGCAATCAGTGGTTTTGTGCCAAATTGTGCTTTTACGGCCTGAACCGTGGCTCTCACTTTCGAGGGGGCATGGGCAAAATCGAGAAGGATGGTGGTTTTTTGGTTTTGTGCCAAAAGCTGGAGTCGTTTTGCTGCGCCTTCGAACGTTGCAATATGGGCATAAAATTGTTCGTCGGTTACACCTATATAATTGCAAGCCATTTTTGCGGCCATGAGATTTTGTAAATTGTGATTTCCGTAAATTTTGAGCGGAATGTCTCCTGTCGAAGTTTTAAGATAGGTTACCCCGTCGATAATAGTGGCAGGGTGTGCATCGTATGGCGTAATTTGTGCTGGCAAGTTGAACGCTTTAGCCAATGACTTCAGAGCCTGATCGCTTTCGCAATAAAAAAGGGCACCTTGCGGATTGATTTTTTCTATGAAGATTCTGAATTGATCAATATAGTTTTCCCATGTTGGAAATACATTCATGTGATCCCATGCAATACCGGTAATAATGGCTGCATCAGGGTGGTAAAGATGAAATTTTGGCCGTCTGTCTATTGGCGATGAGAGGTACTCGTCGCCCTCGAATACGGCAATCGGCGCATCGTTCGAGAGTTCAACCATTGTGTCGAATCCCTTAATTTGAGCCCCAACCATAAAATCGCACCTTATTTCCGACAACCTGAGTACATGAAGGATCATGGCTGTTGTAGTGGTTTTTCCATGACTTCCGCCTACTACAATACGTTTTTTTGTTTTGGTTTGTTCGTACAAAAATTCGGGATACGAAAATATCGTTACGCCCAATGCTTTAGCTCTTATTAATTCGGGATTGTCTTCGCGTGCATGCATGCCCAAAACAATACAGTCGATATCGGGCGTAATTTTTTGTTCGAACCATCCCTCTTCTGCCGGAAGTAAACCGTGGGCCATTAAACGGCTTCGGCTGGGTTCGAAAATCTGGTCGTCACTACCTGTAACATTCACACCTTTCTTTTTAAGTGCAATGGCCAAATTGTGCATTGCTGCACCACCAATGGCAATAAAATGAATCCGTTCTTGTTTCACAATTCAAATGTTTGGAGGGTAAATATAACCAAAAGTATGTTTTTTTTAGTGGTTCAAACCGAATGAAAACTAACTTTGTGAAAAATAGTATATGAAAATATCGACAGTAAATTGTGGTACTATTTCGGTGGATGCCGGCATGATGTTTGGCAATTTGCCTGAAAATGAGTGGCAAAATCGCTATCCGGTTCAGGCCAATGGCACTGTAAAACTGGCACTTAGGTCGATGTTGATTGAATACGACGATCGGGTAATTTTAATCAATAATGGTTGCGGACTTAAATTGTCCGAGGAGATGAAAGCGTCTCTGTATCTTGAAAATGAATTTGCTCTGGAGCAGAGCCTTCGCGATTTAAAGCTGGCATTTAGTACCGTTACCGATGTTATATTAACCCATCTGCATTTCGACCATTGTGGTGGTTCAACCGTAATTAATAAGGGTAGGGTTGAACCGGCGTTTCCCCATGCCCGGTATTGGGTGTCGCGGAGTCAATTTGAATCGTTTTTGCATCCTGAGGATAATGAGTTGGAATCGTTTATAATGGATGATATATTGCCTGTTTATGAGCAGTCTAAGCTCTGTTTTATTGAGGATGAACCGAATGGTTTTTGTGATATCTCATTTCGCAGATTCAACGGTCACTCCACCGGGATGCTGGTTCCGATTGTGAGGTATGGTAAAGAAAACATTGCATTTGTAAGCGATTTGATTCCTTTTGCGCCATCACTTATTTTAGATTGCGTGTCTCGGTACGATAACAATCCTGTGCTCACGATTCAGGAAAAAACGTTGTTTCTTGCAGAGGCGGTTCAACAAAACTATATTTTATGGTTCGAACACGATACCGAAGTGGCCTGTTGCCGGTTAAAATTAGAACATGGATTGTATTTGAAACATAATTCGGGCAGTTTGATGCAATGGATAGAAACTTAAAAAAAGAGCTCCGGTGGCCCGGAGCTCTTCGTTTGGGAGAACAAACATTACAAGTGGAATACCACTTTGGGGAAAATTGTTCTGCTTTGTTATGAAGCTTATGATGCTTCGGTGTATGCAATTTCGTCGTGTTGTGTAAGGTCAAGACCAGTAGCTTCTTCCGAAACTTTTGCACGAACACCGATTGTTTTTTCTGTAATTTTAAATAATATGGCAGTCATCACACCTGAGTAAACCAATGTTACACCTACTGCAATTAACTGTACCCATAATTGATGCCAGTTGCC
Organism: Bacteroidota bacterium; assembly: GCA_003249935.1. Classification (GTDB taxonomy): domain Bacteria; phylum Bacteroidota; class Bacteroidia; order Bacteroidales; family UBA5342; genus SZUA-561. The sequence goes on along the minus strand of QKHT01000113.1, from coordinate 1,965 downwards.
GTAAGCTGCACCACTGTATGCACTTTGAATGGCAGGAGACGCAAGTACACCGGTAAGAATTGCACCAATGATACCACCTACGCCGTGTACACCAAAAGCATCGAGTGAATCATCGTAACCCAATTTGTGTTTTACAACACCCACCATGTAAAAACAGATGAGAGAAACCACAATGCCAATAATAATAGCACCTGTTACACCAACAAAACCTGCTGCCGGGGTAATCGCTACCAAACCTGCTACCGCACCGGTACAAATACCAATTACGGTAGGTTTTTTGTTAATAATCCAGTCGAGTAATACCCAGGTAAATGCTGCTGCTGCAGTAGCTATATGTGTCGAAAGAAATGCACTACCTGCAAGTCCATCGGCTGCTAATCCACTACCGGCGTTAAATCCAAACCATCCGAACCATAGCAATGCTGCACCGATTACTACAAATGGTACGTTGTGCGGAGGCATTGGTGTTTTGGTGTAATTAAGTCTTTTACCTAACATTATAGCGGTTACAAGAGCTGCAATCCCTGCGTTAATGTGTACCACTGTACCCCCTGCAAAGTCGAGTGCACCAAGTTTAAACAACCAGCCGTCGCCCGACCATACCCAGTGTGCAATCGGGTTGTAAACAACTACTGCCCATAATACCGAAAATACAAGGAACCCTTTAAAGTTGATCCGCTCGGCAAAAGCACCAATAATAAGTGCAGGTGTTATTACCGCAAACATGCCCTGGAACATGATGAATACAAAGTGGGGAATCCGTTCGAATTCTTGCGAAATGTAATATGGGCTTACATCAGTCGGGTTAATCCCATTTAAAAATGCCCAATCGAAACCGCCAATAAAGGGAGCTAAAGCACCGGTCGAACTTCCAAAAGCGTTTGAGTAACCAAATGCTACCCATTCGAGGCTGATTACGGCAACCAAAATAAAACATTGCATCAAGACATTCAAAACGTTTTTGCGTCGTACCAAACCGCCATAAAAGAGGGCCAGACCCGGAATGCTCATTAATAGTACCAATGCAGTGGCAACCAGCATCCATGCCGTGTTGCCTGCACTAATGTGAGGGGTTTCTGCCACCGTAGTAGCCACTGCGGCAGTTACACTCGCAGCCTCTTGTCCGAACATTGTTGCCGGTAATAGTAGTGCTAAAGCTGCTAATATGTTTTTACTTAATTTTGTCATTTCTTTCTTGTTTACTCTTTGTTATACAATGAATCATCTCCTTTATCGCCAGTACGGATTCGGTATGATTGTTCAACCGGAAATACGAAAATACGGCCATCGCCACTTTCACCGGTATAGGCCGATTTTAGAATGGCATCTACCGATTTATCTACATTTTGGTCGCGAACAACAAATGAAATCATTGCCCGGTCCACGGTATTTACATCATAAGCTATGCCTCTGAATATTAATCCCTGGCGGGCATTGCCCTGTCCTTTTACATCCCAATACGATAGAAAATCTATTTCAACTTCGTGTAACGCCTGACGTACGGCATCGAGCTTCGATTTGCGTACAATTGCTTCAACTAATTTCATTTTTGTAGTTTTTTTAATTAATAATGTGAATTAAAGGCTAATGCCTACTACAAAAAACAATTGTTCTTTGTCGGGGTTCATTATTACTGAACCTGTAAATGGAATTGAGAAGCTATCGGTAATTTTTAACGCTTTAGAAGTCGATATGCCTACGTTGCAAACTGAAAAGTCTTTATCCATTTTGCTGGTATACCAACCATTACCAGCACCGACGAATAGTTTAGCCGATGATAGGGCATAACTTGCCTCAACATAAGTGTCGCCACCAATAGAACCGGATGCTTCGTTGAAAATGTAGTTGGCACTTAAACCTAAACTGCCTAAGGTGTATGAACCACCAAGTTCAACTGCATGAGCCATGTCGCCAAAAAGTTTGGTCGTGTTGTAGTGATAGTCCGTCACGGTCAATGCGAAATCG